>NZ_CP133020.1:4071912-4406294 GCF_030866825.1 Rathayibacter sp. SW19 | reverse complement strand
GCCATCGAGAACTGGCAGCATGACATGAACATCGGCTCGATCGTGCGTAGCGCAAACGCGTTCGGCGCGCACACAGTGCACATCGTCGGCCGGCGGCGCTGGAACAAGCGGGGCGCCATGGTGACCGACCGCTACCAGCATGTGGTGCACCACGCAGATGTCGTTGATCTGGTCGCCTGGGCACGTCACGAAAACCTGCCGATCATCGCGATCGACAACGTGCCCGGCAGTGTGATCATCGAGACGTTCGAGTTTCCGAAGGCGTGCGTGCTCGTCTTCGGACAGGAAGGTCCCGGGCTCTCGGTCGGGCTGCTCGAGGCCGCGGATGCCGTTGTCGAAATCAGCCAGTTCGGCTCGACGCGGTCGATCAATGCGTCAGCTGCGGCTGCCGTGGCTATGCATGCCTGGATTCTGCAACACTCGGGGCTCCGCCCAGCTGCTGAGTGATAGCGAAGCGGTCGACTGATGGTGCAGCGGCGGCATCATTCGACCGTTCGACTATCGCTCGACGGCCGCTGGCGTGCTACTCCGTCAGGTTGTCGCTGATCACGTCGAGCGCGAGCGACTTGGCGCGTGCGGCGTCGGCGCCAAGACGATCTGTCAGCGCTGCAACCAGCCCTTCGACCAGGATCGCCTGCGGCAGGCGCGACGCGAGGGTGATCTCGTCGCGGAAGGTTAGATCCGGCATGGTGACGACGAGGCTGATTGTTGCAGCCTCGGCCAGTGGGCTGCGGGCGAACGCCGTCACCGCGATCACCGTTGCACCGGCCGCGGTGGCCGCTTCTGCGACCCGCAGCGTCGAGGTGCTGGAGCCACTGCCGCTGATCGCCAATACGGCGTCTGCTGGTGTCAACAATCGGGCGGTGATCTGCTGGCCGAACACGTCCATCGGGGCCTCGGAGGCACGACCGATGCTGCTGAATCGGGCGGCCGCATCCAGGGCGAGCGAGGCCGACAGCCCGTTTCCGACGACGACAACACGACCGGCGGATGCCAGCGTCTCGACCGCCCGCTCGACCTCGGCTTCGTCCAGCAACGCCAGCATTGACGTAACCCCGGCTGCGACGTGCCGGAACGCGTCACCGACGATACCGGCCGCGCCGGCCGCCGCCGGTGCGGGTGCGACCAGATAGCCGGCATCCCGAGCCAAGAGCACGCGCAATTGCTGATAGCCGGAGAAGCCGAGACTTTGGCAGGTGCGCACGACGGTCGCACGCGACGCGCCCGCCAGCTCAGCTACCTGCCCGGAACTGAGTTCCACGATCTGCGCCGAGTGCTCCAGTAGCGCGGTTGCCACCGCCTGCTCCGTCGGTAGCAGCGAGGGCAAGAGCGAGCGAATGGTGGCAATCACCTCTCCGGGCTTGGTCGGCGTCATTTCTGCGGTCCGGCCGCGCGGGCGATCTGCTCGATGGCTGTCGCATCCAGATTGAACAGTTCTGTGCCGTCGTCCGGTCCGGGCGCCGAGACGAAGGTGACACGCGGTGCGGCGGACGCTGGCCCGCCGGTGACAGGCCCGCCGGTGACAGGCCTGCCGCTGACAGGCCTGCCGCTGACAGGCACGCCGCTGACAGGCCCGCCGCTGGCAGGCAGGTCAATGAGCGCAAAGCCGGCGCCGATCGTCGCGCGCTCCGTTCCGGCGGGAGCGAGCGCATCCGTCGTGTTCGTGATGCCTGGGGCGACCACGACGGGGATGCCGGCTGCCGTCACGACGAGACTGTGATGGTAGTGGCCCGAGAGAATTAGTCGCACACTGCTGCCCTCCGCGCTGCCGTTGGCGCCGGCGCAGGCCTCCAGCAGTGTCTCCGGGTGCTGAAGCTCGAGCGCTGCCAGCAGGGGGGTATTTGCCGGCACGGGTGGGTGATGCAGTACGACGATCGTGCCGTTCTCGGTGGGCTCCGCCAGCTGGGCGCGCAGGCGATCGAGTTGCGAGGCATCCATTTCGCCGTATCCGAAGCCGGGAACCGAACTGTCGAGGTGCACGATCCGGAAGCCGCGAACAGTTTTCGCGCCTTCGCGTTCGCCGAGCACGGTTTCGAAGCCGTCGCGGAGGTCGTGGTTGCCCATCGCATAGACGACTGCCGCCCCGCGCTGCGCCGCCCATGGCTCGATCGCCGCGCGCAGCGCCCGGTACGATGCTTCGCTGCCGTCATCGGAGAGGTCGCCGGATGCCACCACCGCATCGATCGCGTCGAGTTCGCCGGCGCGGTCAAGCACGCGCTGCAGCGCGGCGCGGGTGTCGACCAGGCCATAATGCAGCGAACCGTCACCGGAGAGGTGGGAGTCCGAAATGTGCAGAATGCGAAGCGCTTGCGTGTCTGAGGTCGATGGTTCCGATGTCGTCACGCGCTCACCCTACCGGTCGCCACCGACGTGCCGTGGCGCTGCCGATAGTGCCCGTTTCGGGCGAGAGTTGCTGCACTTGCAGATACTCTTGTCCGAAACGGACACTCCCGATGCAGATTGCCGCCGACACCGCGCGGGTCACAGTTCACCTTCGTCTTCGCGAATGGTCGGTGAGGCTTCTGTGCGAGCACGGCGAACAGAACGCCGCTTGAGGGCGGAGACGATCGGCAACTCCCACCGGCCCGAAATGATCCGATTGCGCACAGTGCCGGAAATCTGGTCGATGAGCATCGTGATCGCCACAACCGCGATCATGAGGATGCCGACCACATCCCAGATGCGGAATTGGATGTTGTCGATCAGCATCTTGCCGATGCCGCCGGCGCCGATCAGCCCGAGAATCGCGGAAGCGCGCACGCTGATCTCGAACCGATATAGCCAGAACGCGAGCACATCCGGCTTCGAATTGGGCCAGACCCCCCAACGCATGACCTGCACCCGGGATGCACCCGCGGCAGTCGCGGCCTCGATGGCACCACGGTCGACGGACTCGAAACTCTCGTACCCCCACTTGCCGAGTGTGCCGATCGATCCGAGCGCGATTGCCAACGCGCCGGTGAAGGCGGTGAGGCCGGTGACGGAGAGCATCAGCACGGCGATGACGACCTCGGGCACGGCACGGAGAACGGCGAAGAGTCCGCGCAACGGCAAGCGCACGACGCCGGGCATCAGCCCACGGGTGGCGAGCAGGCTCAATGGGAAGGAGATGATGATGCCGAGCATGGTTCCGAACCAGGCCATTGCCACCGAGAGCATCGTCGCACCGATCGCCGCCGGCAACTGTGCCCAGGCGGGCGGCAGGAACATCAGCCCCAGATAGTGCACGAGCTTCTGCGGGAAGGTGAGAAGGGCATCCCAGGAGATGTCGACACTCCAGAATGCAGCCAGCACGATGAGGGTGACCAGCACCCAGATTCCCTTACGCAGAAGGTTGTGCGGCTTGTGCGGCCGCGCGGCGATCACGGAGCCCGTCGAAGGGGGCGTGATTTTCGGTGCTGTGGTCGTCATTGCGCTCATCGGATCAACCTCTTGCGTGCGTAGGAGCTCAGGAGTTCCAGCAGCACGACGAGCACAAGGATCTCAAGGATGACGAGGCTGAGGTAGTGGTACTGGTAGAAGGTGCGCACCTTGTCGATGAGCATGCCCAGACCACCCGCGCCGACCAGGCCGATCACTGTCGATGCACGGATGTTGAGTTCGAGCACGTAGATCGTCTGCGAGATGTAGCTGGGCGCGACCTCGGGGAGCATTGCCGCGCGGTTCGCCTTTGTCCACGTCGCGCCGGCCGCGAGGCCGGCCTCCTGCCCGCCGCGGTCGAGGCCGTCGAGCGCTTCGGAGATCAGTTTGACCATGATCCCGAGGTTGAACAGCACCAGGGCCATGATGCCGGAGAGTGCGCCTGTGCCGATAACCGTGACGAACAAGGATGCGTAGAGCAGGTCGGGCACGCTGCGCACGACGTTCATGATGAAGCGGGTGATCCCGAGGAAGACACTGTTCGGATTGGTCGCCCGGGATGCCCAGAACGAAACCGGCAGCGCGATCACGATGCTCACGGCCGTGCCGATGATCGCCATTTGAATGGTCTCGACCAGTGCAGGGACGGTCTGGGGAAAGAACGAGTAGTCGGGTTGTGTGAGTTGAATGAGCGTGTTGCTCGCGTTCTGCGCGTTTCGCACCAGCGCGCCGAAGTCGACCCCGATGGCGACCGCTGCCCAGATCGTGATGCCTGCCAGTACGACGACGGCGACGAGAGTCTTCCACCACGTGCGGGGTTTGATCGGGCGACCCTTGACCGTTGGTCGAGTAGGCCGCCCGCGGCCGTATCGAGACCTGGTGACGGGGTCTCGATACGCTCGTGCCTCGCTAGACGACCACCGGGTGCTCGCGTTTGTCACGGCGACACCACCGGCGCGTCAAGCACGTCCTCGGCGGTCAATGATCGACCGTAGATCGCCTCGAAATCTTTCTCGTCAGCATCCGCACCGGGGCCGTCGTAGACGACCTCGCCGCCGCGCAGCCCGATCAGGCGTTGGCCGTAGCGCCGGGCGAGGTCGAGGAAGTGCAGGTTGACGACGACGGTGATGCCGAGGTCTGCGTTGATGCGCTGCAGGTCGCGCATGACCACGTGCGACGTCGGTGGGTCGAGTGACGCTGTGGGCTCGTCGGCGAGGATCACCTTCGGCCGCTGCGCAAGGGTGCGGGCGATCGCGACCCGCTGCTGCTGACCGCCGGAAAGCTCGGACGCGCTCGTATAGGCCTTCGACACGATCTCGACGCGTTCCAATGCCTGCATCGCGAGTTCCACGTCGGATTTCTTCCATGCGCCCAACAGGGTTCGCCAGGTCGATGTGTGGTGCAGTCGACCCATCAGAACGTTGTTGATGACGGTGGTGCGCTTGGCCAAGTTGAAACTCTGAAAGACCATGCCGACCTCGCTGCGCAGTGTGCGCAGCTCCTTGCCACGCAGGTGCGACAACCGATGGTCGCCAACGGTGATCTCGCCGGAACTGATCGGCACGAGCCCGTTGATGGTACGCACGAGTGTGGATTTGCCCGCGCCGGAGAGCCCGACCACGGCGACCATCTCGCCCGGCTCGATGTTCAGGCTGACCGCCTTCAGGCCGGAGAATCCGTTCGGGTAGGTCACTGCAACCGTGTCGAAGCGGATGCCCGCACCGCTGGTGTTCTCACTGCTCATTTCATGCCCCTTCTGCCATTTCGCTGGTCGAGTAGCGAGGAACGAGCGTATCGAGACCCGTATCGAGACCCGACTCGACCGAAGGACTCTCCTACCGGGTCTCGATACACTCGCTGGCGCTCGTTACTCGACCACCGGGTCTCGATACACTCGCTGGCGCTCGTTACTCGACCACCAGGTCTCGATACACTCGCTGGCGCTCGTTACTCGACCACCGGGTCTCGATACACTCGCTGGCGCTCGATACTCGACCACCGGGTCTCGATACACTCGCTGGCGCTCGTTACTCGACCACCGGATCTGCCTAGCCCAGACCGATGGATGCGGCGGCTGCCTGTGTCTTCTGCAGACTGGCAGGGTTCGCGTCGACCAGACCGGTGATCTGGTAGATCGCAGTGAGTGTTTTGACTCCCTCATCCGTGGAAGCGTAGTCCTTCATCGCGTTGGCGATCTTGGTCTGCCACTTCTTGCTCAGGTTCGCGCTGAGCGAGACGCCGTCGTTCGGAATCTCGTCGGTCAACGCGAAGACGACGACCTTGTTGCCGACGTCCGGCGTGTCAGCCTGCACGACCTCGCGAGCATCCCAATAGCTGGTGCCCACGGAGGCGTCACCGTTGTAGACCGCGAGAACGCTGGCGTCGTTCGCCGTGACCTGGACGACCTTGATGTCGTTGTCGACGTTGATGCCGACCTTCTTCAGCGCGGCCACTGGGAAGATGTAGCCAGCGGGAGAGGCGGCCTGCAGCAACGACACGGTTGCGCCCTTGATCTTTTTGATGCTGTCCAGACCAGCCGGGCCCTGGCCCGACTGGGTGCCGTTGCAGTACAACATGCCGTTTGCGCCCTTGACGGGTGTGTCTGAGCAGTACTTCGCCGGATCGTTTGTGAAGAACTGGGCCGCATAGCTCGACTTGCCGTTGCGCTGTGTCTGCAGGGCAGGAACGGCACCGTACTTGTCGCAGGCCTGACTCATCTGCAGGCTCGGCAGCATGCCGATCTGTGCCTGGTCGCTGCCGATCGCCTCAACCGCCGCCTGGTAGTCCTGCGTGATGACGCCCTTCACCGGGATGCCGAGCCGCTGCGTCAGTGCGTCCTCGAGGGGCTTGACCGACTCGACGAGCTTGCTCGCGTCGCCGGAGGGCACGAGCGCCAGCGTCAGCTGAGTCGGCGCGGCCGCCTTGTCGTTCGACTTGCCCGTGCACGGACCGGCCGCCGCGCCATTCGAGGAGGTGGGTGCTGAGATGTTCTGCTGCTTCACGCCGCACCCGCTGAGCGCGAGTGTGGTGACCAGCGCGAGGCCGATGGCCGTCGCGATGGCAAACTTTTTGCGTATCATTGCGTTCCTGTTCTGTGATGGTTGTGCGGTGTGGGTCATGGTTCAGAAAGTGCGGATTCTGACGGCCTGGATTCTGACCGTGCGGGTCCGTCGAGAGCAAGCGGATGCGCGGCGACAAAGGCGTGCGGATTAGCCGCCCAAGCGCGAACATCCGGATACAGCTCCTCGAACGTGCGAGCAACAGCGTGCGCCGGGCCGGCGTGATGGGAAAAACGGTCGATGAGCGCCGTCGCGCATCCAGCGCGAAGTGGCGCGGCGATGTCGTTGCCCCAGATATCGCCGATCGCCAAAACCGTCGCCGGTGAGCGATCGCCAATCAGCTCTGGCAGGAGGGTCGCCCAACCGGCGGGCTTGTCGGCATCCGTCACAACCCGGTCGATTGCGTCGGCCAGGCCGAGCGCGGTGAGCGTCTCGCGGATGCCGTCATCCGGCGCGTTCGTGAGCAATACCCGCTCGACGCGGCTGCCGAGCTCGTGCAACAGATCGTGCAGCCCGGTCGGCGTCGAGACCGGCAGTCTGCCGTCGGCGAGCGCGCGGCGGCTGGTCAGGTACGCGCGTTGCAATTCGTCCGCGGTCGCGCGATCGGAGGCCAACGCGGCGACCGCCGAATATCCGTCGATGTACGCCGGGGAACCAGGTTCGCCGTCTAAGAAGGCGCCGAGTCGTGCGCGAATTCCCGCATCGAGTTCAGCGGATGCGTCGCCATCGCGGTCCGCAATGCTCGCGTCATCGAGCAGGCCGGCGATGACGGCCTCAGCGTAGGCCCAGACCGGCGCATCTCCGATACAGACGGTCCCGTCGAAGTCGAGGACGAGAACGGGTCGGGCAGCATTGGCGACGGTCACACGTGCAGCCTAACTCGAAATGGTCGAAATGTTCACAAAAATCGTTTGCGTGAAACGATCGTTCACGAACCGTTAACATTCCAGGCGCGGCGAGCCCGCTGGCATCCGATTCAGTAGCCGAGAAAGGCATCCGTCTTAATGCGCCGCGCCGGCATGCCCTGCCGCCGCAGATCGCGGCGCACCGTGTGCACCAGCCCGCTCGGACCGGAGACATAGACCGTGCTAGCCCGCAAGTTCGGCACAGCGTCGGCGAGCAATTCGGCCGTGATCCGCCCGATCGGCCCGGTCCAATCGTCGTCCGGCTGGGTGACCACGAGCACGGCGCGCAGGCCGATCGCCCGCGCGGCCCGTTCGATGAGGTCGCGGTAAACGAAGTCCTCGGGGCGACTGACCCCGTAGACGAGAGTGATGTCCCGCCGGTGCGGGCGCTCGAGCAGGTGTCCAAGCATCGAGCGGAACGGCGTGATGCCGATGCCGGCCGCGATGAGCACGAGCGGCAACCTCGGGTCGTCGGGCAGTCGCAGGTCGCCGCCGACGTAGGTGCCGGTCAGTACGGTACCGTGTGGGGCCGCGATCAGCGCGCGCTTGAAACTGCTCACTGCGTCGCCGCTGGTAAAGCCGAAACGGATGTCGGACTCGGCGGGCGAGGACGCGATCGAAAACACGCGTCGCGCCCCATGGGCATCCGGTCGAGCGTGCGCCAGCTCCAGCTCGAGGAATTGGCCGGGCTGGAACGACACCGGATGCCGCGGGGTTGCGACCACCTCGAACGTTCCGGGCGCGATCTCGTCGACCGAGTCCAGCGTCAGCCGGATGCGTCGCCGCTGGGCGACGGCGAACGCCAGAATGTTGCCGATCAGGAGAGCGACCTCCGGGGTCAGAATCGGCAGTTGGGCGGAGGCGAGTAGGCCCACCAGTGCGGCGTAGACCACGCGCCAGCGCAGCGTGCTCGGTGAGGTGAGCGGTTCGGTCAGCATGAACGCGACGAGGAACAGGATCGGCCAGGATGTCGCGCCGGTCGCCAGCGCCGATGCGACGTCGACATTCCGCACGAGAGCGACCACGATGAGGGTCGCGACAGACGCGATGATGGCCGTGCCCGCCATCAACTGCTGTCGCACCCGCCACACGGTGAGGCCGCCGCAGATGATCGTCATGGGCAGCAGCACGGGCGAGGCCACCCACCAGGTCGCGTAGCCGAGGCCGACGAGCCCCGTGATGGCGACCGCGACAGCCGCCGGGTTGAAGATATGCCGACCGCGGAATGCAAGCAGATACTTCGATGCGGAGGCCGCGAGCGCCACGACCATTGTTGCCACGACGCCGCTTGGTGTGGTCGGTGCCGGGAAGATTAAGAACAGCAGCAGGGTGGTGATCAGCCAGGATCCCGGGTTCTGCGTGGTGCGAAACATCAGAGCGAACAGTGCGCCTGATCCCCAGCAGACAACGCCAATCAGCGCAAACGACGCGACGAGGTGCAGCAGGTCATACGGCACCTCTCCGAACAGGCTCAGCACGCCGGCGGTCACGGCTATCGCGGCCAGAGCGTAGATCACGAAGCGATACATCGAGACGTCGTCGATGTTGCTCTCGATCAGGCGTTTCATGCGGCATCCCCATCGAAGATCGTGAGCGCGGCCGAGTCGGTCCGCTCGATCGTCCCGTCGCCGTGAACGACGATGTAATCGAACGGTCCCAGGTGTGCCAGGCGTCCCGGCGGCACGAAGAACAATGCCGTCGCGAGGCCGTCTGCGTGCATCGCCGAGTCCGCGATCGCCCAGGCGGCGATCACCTCCGTGGTTGGGCGACTGGTGCGCGGGTTGAGGATATGGTGCCAGTCGCCCCAGGCCCGCCGGTTCGTCGCCGACCCGCAGATCGCACTGTGACCGAGGTCGCCGGATCCGCCAGCGTCGGCGGAGCCGCCGGAGCCGCCCGGGCCGCCTGGGTCGGCGTGCGCGGGGTCGCCGCCACTGATGCGCGCGGTGCCAATCAACCGGTCCGGCCAGATCGGATGCTCCAACCCGATCAGGTGGGTGGCGGTGCCGACGGCGATGTCGCCGCCGCCGTCGACGATGTATGCGTCGATGCCTGCCGCACGGATCAGGTCGGCGACCCGATCCACCGCATATCCTTTGCCCGCCGCGCCGACGTCGAACAGCAGGGGGCGGTCAAGCGCGATGCCGCGTGCGCGGAGCTGAGAACGGTGATCCCAGGCCGGTGTCGTCGCAATCTCCGGCCGTGGCCGCAACCCGACCGCTGCGTCGTAGCCGGCATCGCTCAGCGTCTGCCCGATCAACGGTGTCACCGCTCCGTCTGTCGCGTCGTACAGTCGGGCGTACCAGCGCAGCAGCCCGAGATGGTGCGGCGCAAGGGTGCGCGATCCGCCGTCTCGCGCCAGGCTCGACACCATCGAGTCGGCGCGAAACCGGGACCACACAGCATCCACCCGCTCCAGTTCGGCCGCGATCGAGGTGCGAAGTGCGTGGGGGAGCCCGCCGGCGGCATCCACGTACCACCGGGTTCCCAGCGCCTCGAACTCGAGCGCCGTCGCGGACTCAGCTATGGGCATCGGACTTGATGGTCGTGATGGCCTCGTTGAACCCCATCGAGGTCAAGGAGGAACCGGACACCCGCGATACGGAGACGTCGTCAAGCTTCTTGCCGATCACGAGGGAGTCGATGCCGGAGGCAAACTGGGACTGGAACTGCGCCGCGGTGCCCTGGGCGGTCGAGGTATCGAGTGAAAGTTTGGTCACCGTGTCGTTCGAGATCGTCACGGTGACACCGATCTCTTCGGTGCCGCCCGGTGACACGTATGAGCCGGTTGCACTGTACGTGCCGTTCTTGTAGGTCGTCGCCGAGGCCGCGGTTGCCGACTTCGCGGTGGTCGGCGTGCCGGACGCCGTGGGCGAGCCGGATGCGGTCGGCGAGTTCGACGCGGCGGCGGATGTCGGCTCGCTCGTCGATGCGGACGCTGCGGCCGTGGCGCCGACCGTTGTCGCAAGCGCGGTGTTCTGTGTGAGCACGACGGCCGCAGTGGCGGCGCCACCGATCAGGAGCACGGTCGCCGCTCCGATCGTCTTCTTGGTCGTGATGCCCGCCACGGTGCCCTCCGTTCGCCGTCGGTCGTCCTCATGGAAGCAGCTGGCGGCCGGTGTCTCTCCATTCAAGGTCCTGCGGACGCGAGAACAGCTTGGACCAAGACGATTATCGGCGGATCCCTTATTACCTCATAGCCAAAGCAACTCAGCCGATCAGACTCGTGAGGGGAGCAGAGGTGAGGGGAGCATATGCCCAGGCTCACGCTATGGGCGCCAGTGGCGTCTTACCCTACCGCTTCAGATCGTACCTGGCGTATTGTGTAAGACATGAAGGCGATTGTAACGTTGAGCAGTAAGGGGCAATTGACATTGCCGGCTGCAATCCGTCACGCCCTTGGGCTTTCGCAGGGAGACCGACTCGAGGTAACCGTCGATGCTGGCGAAGGCTCGGTGAAAATCTCGCCGCTGGCCACAATCGAAGAGTTGAGCGCGCACATCACCGGCTACGCGGCACAACGTGAGCCCGTGACCGACGTTGATGCGTACTACCAAGCCCACCGAAATACACCGAAGTGACCGCCGGCTCACTCGACGCCAACGTGGTGCTCAGGCTCTTACTCAACGATGTGCCGAAGCAGCATGCCCAGGCCGTCGCGCTGATCAACAGCGGAGGATCGTTTGCCATCTCCGACACGGCACTGATTGAGACCAACTTCGTGCTGGGCCGCGCGTACGGGCTCACTCGTGCCCAACAACGCGAAGCGATCGTGGGCATCCTCCTCCAACCCTCGATTCGCGGGAATCTCGAGTGCTTCGCGAACGCGTTTGAACTGTACGTGGAACATCCGGCCCTCTCCTTCGAGGACTGCTACCTGGTGGTCGCCGCGGATGCCGGTGGCAACTCCCCGCTCTGGACGTTCGACAAGAAACTCGCCAACCAAAGCACTGCGCGCTTGCTGAAGGCGTGAGCGCTCTCGCGACGGCGCGGGGCGCGCGCGGGCGCTCAGCCGATCAGGCTGGGTTGGAGGTCGCGCAGCGTTCGGAAGTGCGTCATCCGCACCACCCCGATCGCAGCGAGCACCAAGGCGACGGCTCCCCAGGCAGCCAGCACGCCGGCATCCGACCAGGCCAGGCCGAGGTTGCCGCCATACATCAGCTGGCGCAGACCGTCGACGGCGAAGCCCATCGGCAGCGCGTGATGGAGCGCGACGAGCGGGCCCGGCAGCGTCTGCCACGGGAAGGTGCCGCCTGCTGTCACCAACTGCAGGACCATCAGCACGAGGCCGAGGAACTGGCCGACACTGCCGAGCCACACGTTCAGCGCGAGGATGATCGCCGTGAACGTAGCGGATGCCAGCACCATCAACCCGAACGCGCCGAGCGGGTTGCTCACGTTGAACCCGAGCGTGACCGCGACGACGATGAAGACGGTCACCATCTGCACCACGCCGAGGATGCTCGGGGTGAGCCAGCCGGCCAGTGTCACCTTCAGTGGCGAGTGGAGCGCGGTGATTGCGCGTCGGGACACCGGCTTGACAATCAGGAACAGCGCATAGATGCCGATCCACGCGGCGAGGGCAACGAAGAACGGCGCGAGCCCCGCACCGTAGGTGCCCGCGCTGGTCACTTTTGAATTGTCCAGGTGCACCGGGTTCGCGATCGTCTGAGCCTGCTTCGCCTGCAGCGCATGCGAACTGTTCGGGATCTGCGCGATGCCGTTTTGCAGCCCATCGTGCAGGGTGGTCAAGCCGCTGGTCAGCGTTCCGAGTCCGCTATCCAGAGCGGATGCGCCGCTCGCTGCCTGCCCGGAACCCGCGGCCAGCTGTGCCGCGCCGCTCGCAGCTCGCTGGATGCCCTGCGTCAGGGCCGGCGTTGCGGCGGCAAGTTGCCCGGCGCCCGCGGCCACCTGATTCGCGCCGTTGGAGAGTTGGTCTACTTTGCCGACGGCGGCTTGCACCTGAGAATTGCCCTCGACGACGGCCGCGCCGAGCGGGTCGAGATACTGGGTGACGATCGCTTCCGCCTGAGAACTGGCCTGATCAGGAGCCAGACCCTGTGCTGTCAGTGCGGCGGTGATGCGGTTCACGAGATCGGCGCGTGCCTGCGGAACGCGGGTCGCGGCATCCTGCGAGACGGCGCCTGCCTGGTTGGCGACCTGCGCAAGTTGCGCATCGCCGGCGGCGACCTGCTGCGCACCGCTGGCAAGCCCGGCCGTCTGCGTTGGCAGGTCGGCGGTCTTCTGGCTCAGAGTGCCGAGGCCGTCGCTCAGTGCGGCGGAGCCGCTGGCGAGCTGTGCCGTTCCGCTGGCGAGTGCGCTCGCGCCGGATTGCGCGGCCGCTGCGCCATCCGCCAGTTGCTGCGCGCCGGCTGCGGCGGTGACGAGATCGCCGCGAATCGTGGACAGGCCGAGCAGGAATTGGCTGGCCGCCTGCTCGTTCACTTGCTGCACGATGGAGGTGCGGATTTTCTCCGCTGCCTGCGTTCCGATGGTCGACGCAAGGTAGCTGTTCGCATCGTTGGTCGTCAGCGTCACGGTCGCCTGGTGCGGCGAGGAGGTGCTGGCAGAGGCCAGTGCCTCAGAGAAGTCGGTCGGGAAGGTGATGACGAAGTCGTACTTCGAGTCGTTGACACCGTGCGTTGCTTCCGTCGACGAGACGATGCTCCAGGCGAATGAGCCGTCTTTCACGAGCTGGTTGGCAACAGTCGTGCCGTAATTCGTCGCAGCGCTGTTGACGATGGCGCCCGTGTCATCGACCACGATTGCCGCAGGGATCTGATCGAGCTTCGCGTACGGATCCTGATTTGCCCAGAGGTACAGGCCCGCGTAGATCAGGGGCACCACGGTCAGGGCGAGCAGCGCGAGAACGGCCATCCGTGTCGAGGTCAGGCGGCGCAATTCCGCCGCGATCATCTGAGGGATCTTCATGCGTCGCTCTCGTCCATTTCGGTCCCGGCGACTGCCGAAGGGTCCGACTCCGGCAGGTCATCGCTGTCGTGCATTTCGGTCCCTGAGCTTGCCGAACGGTCTGACTCCAGCAGGTCATCGGCCTCGTCCAAATCGGTGTCGTCGCGGCTCGGGTCTTCGTCGAACATCGCCAGCGGGCCGGATACCGCGGCGGCGGGTGTTGCGACGGCGGATTCCGCGGTGCCGGATGCCGCGGTGCCGGCCTCCTGCATCCGCTCGACGAGCGCGCCGGCGGCGATCGCCGACGCCGACGCGTCGCCCGCGATCACCAGCACGGCCAAGCCGCGTGCTGCGAGTTCGCGAGCGATCTCCCACCACTGAAGCGGATCCCCGCCGTGCCGGTCCGGTGAGACGATGACGAGCCCGTCGACGCCGGAGCGCAGCAGAGCCAGTTCGCACAACAGCCGAACCCGCTCGGTCGGGCGCATCGTGCCGATGGGCTGCCGCGCGTGGTCTGCGAGACCGAGCTGGCGAAGCATCCGCATGACGGCGAGCGGATGTGAGCGTCGCCCGGCGAACATCAGCTCTTCCGCGGTGACGCCGGCGACCGTGACATTGCTCGCCGGTTCGCACACCTCGGGGGCGTCGATCAGGGCGACGCGTGTGCGCATCCGTGAGTAGTCGGCTGAGCCGTCGATCGCGACGGTGCCGCTGTCTGGGCGCATCCGCCCCGATGCGATCAGGCCGAGAACGGTTGGCCGCTGCTCTGTTTCGGCGCGGGCGAGAGTGGCGTTTCCGGTCGCGAACGTCACGGTCGTGGCGGGCAGCACGATGTCGCGCTGGCCCTTCGTGACGGCGGCCAGTTCGATCCTCACGCGTCTGCTCCTTCGCGGAAAGTCAGCTGCGGCGTCGCAGCGATAAGAGCGTCGGCCTCGCGCCAGCCGAGCCCCGCTATGCTCAAACCGGCACGCATGACGAGCGAGTGGGCTCTGCGCGCGGACATCCGCGTTCTGGTCGCCTCGTCGAGCACGGACAAGGCGGCGCCCTCGATCAGGCGGGCAAGCGTCGCAGGCTCGATGTCTTCACGCAGTTGCCCTGCAGCGACCCCGCGTTCGACGGATGCGCGCAGCCGCCGCCGTGCCGGCCCGAGCGCGCGCGCCACCTGCTCGCGGTGCGGGCCGCGCACCGCGAGCTCAGCCATGACGCGAACGTTCTCGACCTCGCTCCAGAGTGTCGCACCGAACAGCGCGATCTCGACGCGGGCATCCGGATGGCTGATCGGATCAAGCGATGCGCCCACGCGCTCAGCGCCGCGGGTGAGCACCTCGGTGACGAGGTCGTCGCGAGTCGCGAAGTGGCCGTAGATCGAGCGGCGGCTGAGGCCGGCCTCGTCCGCGACGGCCGAGATCGGTGCGTCGATGTCGCGATTCAGAACGGATGCCGCCGCCACCAGAATGGCGGCCCGGTTCTCCGTTGCGTCGCGTCGCGTGGCGCGCGTCGGTGGGGTGGGTGAGGGTGTCGTGGGTCGTGCGGGTGTGGTGGGTCGTGGGTGCGGGGCGGGTTGCCGCGGCGGGTTGAGCATCCGTTCATCGTAGTATCTTGCACATGTTTGTGCAAGATAACGCCAAATTAGCCAACGACTCCGCCTTCCCCCGCCGAGTGCGCTCAAGTGGTCGTTTCGATGCCCAACGAGTAGCTCAGAACGACCACATGGACGCACTCGGCGTCTATAGCACGGGGAACGGGACTTGGGGCGAAACGTCAGAGCGAGCGGCGAGCGATCGCGACGAGGTCGCCTGCGGCACCATAGCCGGGGCCGGAGTCATTCCAGACCGCGCGCATGGTGCGGCCAAGCGCGATGCCTTCTGTCGAGACGGCGACCAGTTCTCCGGTCTTCAGCAGAGGCGCGACGGCGAGTTCGCTGATCACGGCAGGCGCAACGCCTGCGGCGACCGCAGCGCGTACGGCCGCGTTGCTGCCCAGCTCGAGCGCGGGGGCGACGAGTTCATGGTCGCCCAACGCCTCGTCGAGCGTGGTGCGGGTGCCCGAACCACGCTCGCGCACGACCAATTGAGTGTGAGCGAGTTCTTCGGCCGTCACCGGTCGACGGCGTTTCGCCCACGGATGAGTCGGGTCGACGATCACAACGAGCCTGTCGTGTGCCACTGGCGTGCTGCGCGCGTCGCCGGCGCGCACGGGTGACTCGACGAAACCGACGTCGCACGCGGCGTCCTTCACGAGTTGGAAAACCTCCGTCGAATTGTGCACGCGCAACTTGATATCCAACTCCGGATGCGTGCGCCGCAACTCGGCGAGCCACGCCGGCATGAGGCACTCGGCGACGGTCATGCTTGCCGCAACGGTGAGGTGCGTGTGGTGCTCGGCTCGCAGAGCATCCGTTGCGATGCGCAATTCGTTCGCGCTGTCCAGAACGGTGCGAGCCCAGTCGGCGACGACAGCGGCATCCGCGGTCAGCGTCGAGCCACGCGGGTGGCGATCCAGCAGGCGGATGCCGAGCGTCACTTCGAGTCGCGCGATCGCCCGGGTCGCATTCGGCTGCGCCATGCCGACACTGCGGGCCGCCGCACCGAGGCTGCCGTGCTCGGACACCGCGATGAGCAATTCGAGCACGGCAAGGTCCGGCCAACGATCAGGCATATCACAATGATATGTGGCGTTGCGTGATTGGCGGCTACCGGGCCGGATGCCGCAGTGAAAGTGTGGAGATCATGCCAGCAGAACTCCCGCCCACCGGCCCGATCGTCACCCATGATTCGCTCGCGGTGCCTGTTCCGGATGCTGCGCTCGCGGATGCTGCGCTCGCGGATGCTGCGCTCGCGGATGCTGCGCTCGCGGATGCAGCGCTCCCGGATGCAGCGCTCCCCACCGCTGCGCTCCCCGCCGCGGCGTCGACGCGCCACGGTACGCTCGTCGCACTCCTGCCGGGGCTCGGGCTGGCGGCCGCCGCTGTCGCGATCGCAATGGTCGTCGCCGCGTTTGTACCTACTCTGAGTGCCCTGCTGACGGCCATTGTGCTGGGCGTGATCGTGCGCAACACTGTGCGCCTTCCTGTCCGCGTCGAGAGCGGGTTGACCTTCGCGGCGAAGAAACTGCTGAGGGTCGGAATCGTATTGCTCGGGCTGCAGTTGGTGCTCGGCGACATCTTCGGGCTGGGTGCCGGCATGATCGTGGTCGTTGTCGCCATCGTGACGATCGGCATCTTCTCGACCCTTGTGATCGGCAAATGGATGGGCATCGGCGCCTCCCAGCGGCTCTTGATCGCCTGCGGGTTCTCGATCTGCGGCGCATCGGCCATCGCAGCCGCGGACGGTGTGATCGAGACGAAGAAGGAAGAGGAGGTCGTGGTCGCCGTCGCGCTCGCGACGATCTTCGGAACGCTGATGATTCCGTTGCTGCCGTTGTCGGCGCACGTGCTCGGGCTGAGTACGCACGATGCCGGGCTCTGGGCCGGCGGCGCGATCCATGAGGTCGCCGGAGCTGTCGCCGCCGGTGGTGTGATCGGTGGCGCCGCGCTCGGGCTCGCGGTCATCGTCAAACTCGCCCGCGTTCTGATGCTCGCGCCCGTGCTGGCCGGCATCAGCATCGCGCGCAGGCGTGCGCTGAAGGGCGAGGCCCACACGATCAAGCGACCGCCGATCATCCCGCTGTTCGTGGCCGGATTCGTGCTTATGGTGCTGATCGCCTCAACCGGGATCGTGCCCACACCCGTGCTGGGCGTCGCGAAGATAGTTCAAACCGCGCTGCTGGCGGCAGCCATGTTCGCGCTCGGCACCGGGGTGCGCTTCTCGACCTTCATGTCAGTCGGGTTCAAACCGTTCGCACTGGCAGCAGTGTCAACCGTGATCGTCGCTTGCACGGCCCTTGGCGGCGTGCTGTTGCTGGCCTGAACGCGGTCGATGTGGCCCGCGCGCAGATGCGCTCGCTCTGCGAGGGCGAGCGCATCTGCGCGCGGGCCGAACCGTGAATCAGCCGAGCACCTCTCGCAGCCGAGCGGCGAACCCGTCGGGGTCACTGGGCATTCCCGGCTGCGCCGTGAAGCCGCCGTGATTGCTGGGAAATTCCGTCACGGGGATGCCGACAGCCGCTGCAATCGCTCGGGCGCCGCGCGCCGCCATCGTCTGCCCAGACTCGACACCCGCGGCCAGTACGAGCCTGTCACCGAGCGAACGGAGCGCAGCGAGGTCAGGCCGATACGCGATGGTCGCCGGCATGTTGCGCAGCAAGGGATTGGTCCGCACCCCGTCGTCGTCTGCCGACATGCCGAACATTGCGGGGTCCGGGGCCGGCCGGTCGAGGTAGTCCGCCGGCACCGGCCCGTCGAACATCACGAACGCGATGAACTTCGCCATAGCCGCGCCATCGCCCTGCTCGGCGTAGGTGCGCTTCATGTCCGCGACCACGGCGAGGATCGCGTCGGCGTCGGGCAGTTCGGGCGCGCTGGGCGGCTCGTGTGCGACCACCATCCGCACGTCCTCCGGATGGGCGGCGGCCAGTGCCAGCAGGTTCACCGCGCCACCACTGCTGCCGAACGCGTCGACCCGGCCGACGCCCAGAGCTCGGACGACGCGGTGCAGATCGTCGACGTGCTGCTCGGTGCTGATGTCGGCGGAACCGAGGGGATTGCGTCCTGCGCCGCGTGGGTCGTACGTCACGACCGGCCGATCGGCGAAATGGTCGGCTAACAGCTGGAAGCCCGTTGCGTCCATCGGTGCCCCGAAGAGAAAGAGCGCCGGTCGGTCGGCCGTCGCCTGAGCGAGGTCGCCGCGGATGTCATAGGTGATCGTGTCGTCACCGTCGCCCACGGTGTGCGTGGTAATGGTCAGCTCGGTCATGTTGTCTTCCTATCTGAAGCTCGCCTCACACCGAGGCGAGCACCTCGCGCTCGAGGCGCTGGTAGCTGGTTTCCATGCCGTCGACCATGCCCGTGGCGAGCACGATGTCGCGGGTCGCCGCATCCGGATATTCGATGAGGAGGGTCAGCAGGGTCGCGCCGTCCTCCTCGTAGAGCTGCAGGTCGTTCGTCGTCGACGGGTAGTCGGTGCCGGTCATGTGCTCGGTCGTGACGGTTCGGCGTGGCGCATCGATGACGAGGTTCTCGCCGTCGAATCCGAACGGCTGCCCCGGTGTGCCGTCGACGGGCTCCCACGCGTAGCGGTAACGTCCGCCGACCACAGGATCGACCTCGCACACGGTCATGCGCCATCCCTCGGGGCCGAGCAACCATTGCCGCAGCAGCTCAGGCTCGGTGTGCGCGCGCCAGACGAGCTCGCGTGGACCCTCCACGAGTCGCGTGATGCGCACGTGCTGGTCGTCGAGCACCTCGAGCCGCGTGCCCTTGCCCTGCGCGTAGTCGCGGAGGTTCTGCAACACGGTGTCGAGCTGCGACATCGCCATCCGAGTGCCCTCGACCATGCCCATAGCGACTGACTGCTCGAGCGCTTTGAGGGACTCGAAATGCGTCACGCCGTGGAACCGGGTGCGCTCGCCATCCGTGTCGAAGGAGAAGATCATGCGCATCGGCGGCATCTCGGTGAGCAAGTCTCCGCTCTCGTTGGCGAAGCCGTCGAGCACCTCGAACGAGCCGGGCGCATCGATGCGGAGAAACTCCCACCGGGCGTGATGCGTCTGGCCATCCGGCCCCGTCATGGAGTACTGTGCGAGGCCGCCTGGCGTGAACTCGAACTGGGTGAATGTGGCGGGCCACCCGGGAGGACCCCAGAACCGCTCGAGCTGGCGCGGGTCGGTAAAAACGGTCCACACGCGATCGATGGATGCATCGAACTCGGCGTGGATGTTCATCGTCAGCGTTGCGGGGTCACTGATGATCTCAGTCACGGGCATGGCTTCCTCCTGGGTTTCTGGGTTTCGACTGTGGTTCGTCGGTTGTGGCGGTTGTCTCAGCTGTCTCGGCCGTCTCCGCGAGCAACGCATCGATGCGATGAATGCGGTGGCGCCAGAGATCCTGGTAGCGCTCGAGCAGCAGCTGCGCCCGGGCGATCATGGCGGGGTCGGTGCGCACGAGTCGCTCCCTTCCCTCAGCCCGCTTGATGATCAGGTGGGCAGTCTCGAGCACGGCGACATGTTTCTGCACCGCTGCGAACGACATGTCGTACGCAGCGGCGAGCGTCGAGACCGATTGCTCGGCCTCGATCGTCCGTCGCAGAATGTCGCGCCGCGTCGCGTCGGCGAGGGCCCGGAAGATCCGGTCCACCTCGTCGTCACTGAGCTCTGCTTCTACAACCATTTGGTTGTAGATTAAGGCCGACAGGTGCGAATGTCAACCCCTTCGCGGTTCGGGTTCCGTTCGGCGGCACAACAGTCTCTCCACCCAGCCGGCGGCGTTAGCATGTGCACATGACCGCAGAGAACCTGTTGCCCGAGCCCGAGACGCGACTGCCCGCCGAGCCGGAGGTGGTTGCTGCGCTCGCCGCAGCATCCGGCGATCTGGGGATGCTTCGCGCGGCGGTCACGGCGCATCCGACGTCGTCGCTGGCGTGGGTCACGCTCGCCGATGCAACGTTCGATCCGGATGCTCCGCTCGAGTCCTACGCGTATGCGCGCGTCGGATATCATCGCGGCCTCGATGCTCTGCGCAGGGCCGGCTGGCGCGGCCAGGGGCCGGTTCCGTGGACGCACGAACCGAACCGCGGTGTGTTGCGCTCGTTGTACGCGCTACGGCGCGCGGCTGCGGCGATCGGCGAGGCCGATGAAGTCGCCCGGCTCGACGAATTTCTCGCCGGCGCCGATCCGGATGCTGCTGCCGCGATCGAGGAGACGCGAACCGCCGAGATTCCGGTGCAGCAGAACCCTGTTCAGCATCATCCCTCGCCGCCGACGGAAGCGATCGTCATCCGAGGCGAAGACTGACCAGGCTGAAAGCGGGCCAGGTTTCCGCGAGAATTCGCACGATTTCCGCCTCCCGCGTGTCAGTGGACTATGCAAGACTCACTGCATGTCGGACAGTGGCGAAACGACAGTAGGCACGGCGGGGACGATCGAACCCGCCGAGTTCGACGTCTTTCTCGCCGGCCCGGTTTTCATGGACATCGTGCTTTCCGGCATGGAACACGCCCCGGTGCTCGGAACCGAGAGTTGGGCCGAATCGATGGGTACGTGCCCGGGTGGCATCGCTAACGTAGCGGTGGCGCTGAGCAGGCTCGGCCTCTCGATCGCGTTGGCGACGGCCTTCGGTGACGACGCCTACGGAGATTTTTGCCGGGAGAGTCTCGAGCTTTCCGAGGGCATTGACATCAGCCGGTCGGTGCGCATGGTCGGCAAGCACACGCCGGTCACCGTGTCTCTTGCCTATGACGGCGACCGCACGCTGGTCTCGCACGGGCACCCGAATGAGCACCCGAGCGTCGGCACCGACGTGCCGCGAGCCCGGGCCGTGTTCGCCTCGGTGGAGAGCGGCCGCAGCACGCCCTGGTTGCAGAAGGCGCGCGACAAGGGCGCGCGAGTCGTGCTGAATAGCGGCTGGGATGCATCCGGTCGGTGGGATCTGGATGGACTGACCGACTTGAAATTGGCCGACGTGTTCGTCGCGAATCAAGCAGAAGCGATGGCCTGGACACGCACAACGGATGCCGTCGCCGCGGTGCGCAAACTGGCCGAGCTTGTTCCGCTGGCGGTTGTCACACGCGGGCCGGAAGGCGTTGTGGCGCTCGATCGGGAATCCGAAGCCGTGGTCACGCTGCCCGGCATGGCCGTGAAGGCGCTCGACCCAACGGGCGCTGGTGACATCTTTCTCGCCGGGTTGATCTGCGGCTTGCTGATGGGTCGACCGCTTCGGGACGCACTTGTGCTGGGCTGCCTGAGCGGCAGTCTGTCGGTTGAGCGCCTCGGCGGTTCGTTCTCTGCGCCGACTCCAGAGGAACTGCAACAGTGGTACCGCGAGCACGTGCGGTTCGGCGAGCCGGCGTTTGAGAAGAATTATGGCTTTCTGTCGCAGTTGTTTCCGCACAACGAGCATCCGCGGTCCCCGCGCCGTACGATTCCGACGGTCGGCTTCCGGCCGTAACCGAAGCGAGGCGGGTGCGGAGCTCGGGGTCGGCTGTGAAACCCGGATCTGGCTGCGAGAGGAGTATGTTCGACAGGGTGATCCGTGGCAGCGCCAGCGCAAGGGTTCGCTCCGTGAAGCGACGCAGGTTCGCTGCAATCGGCATCGCGGTCGCTATCACCGCGACGCTCGCCGGATGCTTTCCGGTCGCCGAGCACGCCGCCGCGGATACCGTGCGCGGCCACACACCTCGTGCAACCGTCACCACCACGCGGCCGACCCCCTCGGCGATCCCAAATCCGGCGTTGTCGCGCCCCGCCACCGCCGAGCCGGGCGGCACCCCGGCGCCGAGCCCAACGCTGACGCCCGTTCCGGCGGGAACGGTCGTCGCGCAGGGGGACGTGGCCTCGCCGAAGGGCAGTATTCACTTTCACTATCGAATGGTCGCAAACGGCGACAACACATACTCCGCCCAGTACTCCGGCTTCACGTCGACGGTGCCGATTCCGGTGTCCGTCACACTGATCGATATTCCGCCCCAGGTCGGAGACGGGTTGACCTACCACGGAGTTGGCGACCACCAGCTCGGTGGTCCGACGACCACGGCGGTCTCGTCGTCGGCATCGCTCGGTTCCGAGGACCAACCCTCGTACCCGGTCGCTCTTGTGACGTACTCGTCTGTGGCCTCCGGTGATGGTGTGCCGGTCGAGCTCGGGCCGAACAAGGTTCTCGCCGTGAACACCGTGCACTGGTCTATTCCCGTTCGCCAGTCGAATGTGCATCCGATCGATGGCGGTGCGAGAACGTATGCCACCGGGTCGGTCACAGCGACCACCGCCGGCGGTGCCCCGCGGAGCTACCTGATCGCCCCGGGCGATATCACGGCTGTTGTCGCGCAGCGTTTTGGCATTTCGATCGAAGATTTGATCTGGCTGAACGCGAACTTGCAGGTGTTCGGCGATCAGCAGTATCTGTACGAGGGCACAACGCTGAATCTGGATCCGGACAGCCTCTGACCGGCATCCGCCGACCGGCACCGGTCGTCACCAGTGTTCGTTGATGATGGCCGCACGGCGGCGCAACGCGGCAGCCTGCCCGTGAAGAGCGATGCTCGCGCCGAGCACAATCTGCAACAGCAGACCGACGTTGTATCCGTTGCCAGCGAAGATCAGAATGCCCGTGAAGGTCGCATTGGGTTGTGCCGGAACGAACGGGAAGTACGAGACGGCCTGTCTGAGTAACGTCCATGCGATCACGATGGCCAGCCCCCAACGCAACGCACGATTCAGCGCCCGGCGACGCAATACGACGATAACGGCGACGATCAGACTCGCCAGTGCTACGGCACCCAGCCCCGCCAGCAGGTAGCCGCGGACGACTAAAGGCTCATACGGCGCCGGGCCCGACCACACGACGACAAGCAACCGGACAAGACCGCCGACGACGGTCGCGATTACGAACACTCCCACGGCGATCCTGCCGGTGCGGGAGCCACCGACCAGTCCGGTCTCGCCGCGGACGCCGAACCCCAGACAGAACACCGCGCCCGCAAGAATGAGCGCGGCAATGAACGAGACCACTGACAAGACCACATTCGGCACCGGATACCACGAGAGCGCGGTGACACCGTTCAGGGTGATGAACGGAAGCCCAATCAACAGCGAGAGCAGAGCGGATGCGGCGATTCCGCACCCTCCCCAGAGTGTCGTGAACCGCGTGGCGGTGCTCGCGGCGGGGCCCGGCGAATGCGACTCCACGGCAGTCACCGGTCCGGCAGCTGGGGTGGTGTTTCAGGCGAGGTGGACACTCTGCCGGATCCCTGGCGTGGGTGAAGTGCGAGCCAGCGATGGCCGACGACGATCCAAAGAACCAGTGCCCACGCGACGGCCATTGCGATCACCAGGTACAGAATCACCAAGATGATACTGAAGCCGCCGAATATCATGCCTCGATGCTTGCGAAAATGCTGTGCATCGGGTCAGCGAACCGAAGCGTATGGGCCGGTGCGTTACGAAATCCCGACCGCGCGGCGCGCGTTGATGGTCTTCACTTGCGATGGCAACGTGAACAGGTCGATGATCGTTCCGATCCCGAAGACCCCGAACGTCAGCAGCCACAGGATGCCGCGGCCGATCTTGCCCATGTAGAAGTGTTGAATGCCGGCAACCCCGATCAACGTGAACAGCATGAATGCGTATGCGGCGCCGATCGACCGTGGCGGCAGAACCGGCCCCGCCTGCACAAAGACGGTCTGTTGCGGTGCTGCCGGTGGCTGCGGTGCTGCGGGCGGTTGCTGGGCTGCTGGCGGTTGCTGGGCTGCTGGGTTTGACATTGCGGGCCCTTTCGTGGGTAACCATCACCATACTGAGTATGTAGTAGGTCTGCGAGCCCCACAATGGGCGACATCGTCCCTGGTGCCGTGCTGGTGGACGAGTGGCGCGCTGGCGGCCGTCGGGGTGCAGGCCGAGAATAAAACAGGTGCGGCCGTGGTGCGCCTGTGTTATATTCACCCACATGGATGAATATCAAACACAAACGCTTGATCGAGTGTTCGGCGCGGTGGCCGACCCGACTCGACGAGCAATCCTGACCCGCTTGGCCCGGTCCGACGAGCGGGTTACGGATGTTGCGCGCAACTTCTCGATATCGCTCAACTCGGTGTCCAAGCACATCCGGGTGCTCGAGGGTGCGGGCCTCGTGCGCAGAACCGTGCGTGGTCGAACACACATGCTGTCGTTGAACGGTGCACCGCTCGCGGATGCCTCTGAATGGCTGGAGCACTACCGCACGTTCTGGACTGACAGCCTCGCTGCCCTCGACCGCTTCGTCTCCGGCGCTCCGGATGCGAACGGTTCGGCCGCACACGCGAGCGCAGCCGACGACGACGACGACGCGGTGCGCCCATGACCGACATCGCAACTGCACCGGCAATCGTCGTGAGCCGGGTGATCAACGCGAGCGCTGAGCGGCTGTTCGACGCGTGGCTCGATCCCCAAGCCGTCGGCATATGGCTGCGGCCCGGAAATGCCGAGACCACCGATGCCACCATCGACGCACGCGTCGGCGGCCGGTTCACGATCGTGATGAACTCCGCAACCCCCACGATTCACGGCGGCACATATCAAGTGATCGATCGCCCGCGGCGGCTTGCCTTCACCTGGCGCTCGTCGCACACCGACGACCGGGACACGCTTGTCACCGTTGATTTCGTCGCGGTCGACGCGGCCGATGCCGCCGTGCCCAGCACCGAGGTCATCATCACCCATGAGCAGCTTCCGCACGAGAAGGCGCGGCTCGAGCACACCGACGGATGGTCCGACGGTCTGGCATTGCTCGAACGGTTCGTCGCCGAGACGCGCTGAGAGCACGTGATCATGTCCGTTATCGCCGGTGAGAGCAACACCCGTCAGAGACCGACGCGTCAGAATCTGAGTGAGGCAGCGGCCGTAACGCTCACGCTGGCGCTCGCCGCGGCATCCTGGATCGCGGCCATCGCCATGATGCGCGGCATGAACATGGGCGTCGCAACCGAGCTGGGTTCCCTCGCTTCGTTCATGCTGTTGTGGATCGTCATGATGGCCGCCATGATGCTTCCGGGTGCTGTTCCGGCAATGCTGCGACGGGTGCGCTTTGTCGGGCGGATGCGCGTGGCACCGTTCTTCATCGTCGCGTACCTCGCAATCTGGGCGGTAGTCGGCGTCGTGATGTACGCACTGTACAAGCCGCACGGCACCACCGTCGTGGGCGTGGTCGCGATCATCGTCGCAGCATATGAGTTGACGCCGCTCAAGCGCCGCTTCCGCAGCCTGTGCCACGACGGCGCGTGTACCGGACTTGCGTTCGGCCTGTACTGCGTCGGTTCCAGCATCGGCCTGATGGTGCTGTTGCTGCTCGTCGGCGCCATGAACCTCGTCTGGATGGCGGCTGTCGCCGCCCTCGTGCTCATGCAGAAGCTCCTGCCAGCGAAGGCCACGATCGACGTGCCGGTCGCAGGTGCGATCGCAGCACTCGGCGTTCTGATTCTGATCGCCCCGGCGGCGCTGCCGGGCCTCATGCCAGCCATGTGAAAAATACTGGAAAGAAACTGCGAAGCAAATACGAAGGAGAACGACCATGACCCAGCACACAACGGGCACCCGCGAGGAGTGGCTCGCGGCCCGGCTCGAACTGCTCGAGGCGGAGAAGGCCCTGACACACAATGGTGACGACGTCACTCGACAGCGCATGGCACTGCCTTGGGTGCGCGTCGACAAGGACTATCGGTTCGCGACCGACGCCGGTGAGGCATCTCTCGCGGACCTGTTCGCCGGCCGCACCCAACTGCTGATCTATCACTTCATGTTCGGTCCCGACTACACGGCCGGGTGCCCGTCCTGTTCTGCAATCGCGGATGGCTTCGACGGCTCAGTCGCGCACCTCGCCAACCACGACGTTTCATTTTTCGCCGTGTCGCGAGCTCCTCGGCCGAAATTACAGGAATTCAAGAAGCGAATGGGCTGGAGCTTTCCGTGGGCGTCGTCATTCGGCGGCGACTTCAACTACGACTACGGGGTCACGCACACGAAGGAGGACTGGGCGTCCGGAGCCGTCGACTACAACTACCGCTCGCTGGATGTGCGACCCGCCGAGTCTGGCGAGGAGAATCAATTTCTCACGGAGCTCGCCGCAAGCGTGGGAACGGACTGGCCCACCTATCGGCAGGAAGGCCCCGGAATGAGCGCGTTCGCGCTGGACGACGGCGTGATCTACCACACCTACTCGACATACGAGCGCGGGCTGGACGCGCTCTGGGGCATGTACCCGTGGCTCGACCGAGCTCCCCTCGGTCGCAACGAGTCAGGCATGTGGTGGCGTCGGCATGACGAGTACGTGACACAAGAGGCGTGAGCAGCCTCACAGCACAGAATCGGAGGAACTATCAATGCGCAAACTCATCGCAGCGTTCAAGACATCGCTCGACGGCAGGACGGAAGGCCCACAGGGATACGCAGACTGGGTTGCCGCCTGGTCAGACGACTACGGTCTGACGGAACAAGTGGACGCGTGCGTGCTCGGCGGCGGCATGTACCCCGGATACGAGCAGTATTGGACGACGATCCAGAACGATCCCACCGGCATCAACCCGCAAACGGGCACCGCGCCGACTGCCGGTGAGGTCGAATGGGCGCGAGTCGCCAGCAGCACTCCACACTACGTGCTCTCGAACACCCTTACGAGTGCCAATTGGCCGAACGTGCAGTTCCTGCGCAGCCTGGACGAACTGGCGGCGCTGAAACAACAGGAAGGCCGCGACATCTACCTGATGGGCGGGGCGACCATCGCGGCGAGCGCGATTGGCGGCGGGATCGTCGACGAGTTGCGGCTGATCGTCTACCCGCTGATCGTAGGTGAAGGGAGCGCCCTGTTTGCCACTGGCGGCACTCGCCGAGCACTCGAGCTTCGCTCGTCTGAGCAGCTTCCGGACGGAACGCTCAGCCTGGTGTACGGGATCGGTCGTGACTGACGTCGATCGCAACACTGTCCAGGAGTTCCGAGCGAATAAGGGACAGGTCGGCGGGGCGCTCGCAGGCACCCCGCTGATCCTGATCCACCACATCGGCGCCCGGTCCCGGATCGAGCGCGTCACACCATTGGTCTGCTCGCCGCAAGATGACGGCACCTTTGCAATCGTCGCGTCAAACGGCGGATCGGTGTCTCACCCTGCGTGGTACTACAACGTGATGGCCAATCCGAGTGTGATCGTTGAGTTCGAGTCTGAGACGTTTTCGGCGCTCGCAGAGGAGGTGACCGGTCAGGACCGAGATCGGCTCTGGCCAGCACTGCTGGCCGGTTCACCGAGTCTCACAGCTTTCGATGAAAGCACCGAACGATCGATCCCGTTGATCCTCCTCAGGCGCCACACACCATGACACTCCAGTCGGCGCCACGCACCAATTGCGCCTGAGCCGCCCAGGTGCCGCCGAGATCGATCAGCGTCGCCTTCGCAGCATCACGATAACGAGGATCAGGCCGCCGAGCGCGACAAGACCCGGCACAGCGTAACGGCGGATCAACACCGGCATGACGGTTGAAAGCAAATTGAGTTCGGCGGGTTCTGCAGACGGCGCCGCTGACCATTCACGTGCCGGTGCAGATGGGGTCGACGCAGATTGGGCTGGCGCGGTGGGAGCGGGCGTTGGCTGGACGGGTGTCGTCGGTGCCGGCTTCGCGGGTGCCGGCTTCGCGGGTGCCGGCTTCGTGGCTGCGGACTGCCCCGGTTCATCTTTCGCCGTGGCCGTCTTTGCCGCCGCGGGCTTTGCCGCCGCCTTCGTGGTCGTGACCTTTGCGGATGCAGCCTTCGCCGGCGCCGCTTTTTCGGCGGCAACCGTCGTGGTGGCGGCCGTCGCCGCAGCAGAATCGGAGGCCGCCGCAGCGGAGGTCGCAGCATCCGGCGCAGCGCTCGGCCCGAGCTTCGCCGAGATGCAGTCGACGAACTGGCCGAGGAGCTTGTCGCTGACATCCTGGATCACGCCACGCCCGAACTGCGCCGGCTTGCCCGTGACGGACAAGTCGGTCGAGACCTCGACCAGCGTGCCGGTGCCCTCCGTTGTGAGTTGTGCCACGACCGTCGCACCGGCCGTGCCGTTGCCGCGCTTGTCCTTGCCCTTGGCCTCGACGACCATCCGGCCGGTCGCTTGGTCGCGCTCGAGGAATGTGCCCGTACCGCCGTAGAGCATCGAGATCGGGCCGAGCTTGACCTTCACCGTGCCCTCGAAAGTGTCACCTTCCGCGGACGTCAGGGTGCCGCCGGGCACGCACGGCACGAGCATTTCCAGGTTGTTGAACGCGGCCCAGACGACGTCGATCGGGGCCGGAACGACAAACCGATGTTCGAGTTTCATGAGACTCCTGCTGATAGGGCAGCAGCGATGACCGCCTTGCGTGTCAGCACCGCTGCGAGGTGGCGTCGATAATCTGCGTCGCCGTTCAGATCGCTGGGAGGATTTGTGCCGTCCGCGACGGCTGTGGTTGCTTGCGCGATCGCGCTCTCGTCGATTGCGCGCCCGACCAGAACCTGCTCCACCGCTGGCACGCGCAAGGGCACCGAGCCCATGTTGGTCAGTGCAACGCGGGCATCAGCGATGACGCCGCCGTCAAGACGCAGCGTGACGGCGACACCGACGATGGACCACTGTTGTGCCACCCGGGTGAATTTTTCGTAGTGGCTCAGCCAGCCGTCTTTCTTCGGGATGCGCACCTGAGTGAGGATCTCATCTTCGCCGACTGCTGTTGTGAACAGATCCTCGAAGAAGTCCGCCGCTGCAACAGTGCGGGTGCCGCCGGGGCCGACTATGACGAACTCGGCATCCATCGCCAGCGCGGGTGCTGGCAGATCACCGGCGGGGTCTGCGTGCACGAGTGCGCCGCCGAACGTGCCGCGATGCCGGATCTGCGGGTCGGCCACGGTATGCGTTGCCTTAGCGATGAGTCCGGCGTACCGTGCGACGAGAGGGTTGGTTGCCACCTCCTGGTGCGGAGTCATGGCGCCGATCACCAGCGTGTCGCCGTCCTCGCTGACGCCGCGCAACGCGTCGATCTTGCCGAGGTCGATCACCATGCTCGGCGCCGCCATCCGAAGCTTCAGCACCGGGATCAGGCTCTGCCCGCCTGCCAGGATCTTGCCATCGTCGCCCGCCTCGGCCAGCAGCGCGAGTGCTTCCTCGACCGTGGCCGGCGCCGAATAGTCGAACGCTACCGGGATCATGACGCATCTCCTGTCGCTGTGTTTGTATGCGCTGTGTTGGTATCCGCTGCGCTGGTGCGCTTGCGGGCTTCTTCGATGGCGTTCCACACCCGACTGGGTGAGCAGGGCATGTGGATGTCCTCCACCCCGAATTGGCGAACGGCGTCGAGAATGCCGTTAACGATCGCGGGCGTCGAGGCGATCGTTCCCGCCTCACCGACGCCTTTGACACCGAGCGCGTTCGTCAGTGCCGGGGTGACCGTGCGGTCCGTGGTGAATGACGGCAGGTCGGCTGCGCTCGGCAGAAGGTAGTCGACGAACGAGCCGGACACCAGGGTGCCCGAATCGTCATAAACAGCCTCCTCGAACAGCGCCTGCGAAATGCCTTGTGCGAGACCGCCGTGTACCTGGCCATCGACCAGCAACGGGTTGATGACGTTGCCGATATCATCGACGCAGACGTAGCTGCGAAGTTTGACCTCGCCGGTCTCCGTGTCGACTTCGATCGCGGCCAGGTGCGTTCCGTGCGGAAAGTTGAAGTTCACCGGGTCGAAAGTCGCATCCGAGTCCAGGCTGGGCTCGAATCCATCAGGCATGTTGTGTGCCGAGAAGACGGCGAAGGCGATCTCGCCCAGCGTCATTCCCGCGTCGGTGCCCTTGACTCCGAATCGGCCGGCCGTGAATTCGATGTCGTCGCGATTGGCTTCCAGCAGATGAGCTGCGACGGTCTTGGCTTTCTCGATCACCTTGTCTGCTGCGGCGACCACCGCCATCCCGCCGACGACGAGAGAACGCGAGCCGTAGGTGTCCATGCCCTTTTGCGCCACTTGCGTGTCGCCGTGCAGGATCTCGACGTTGTCAAACGGCACGCCGAGGCGATCCGCGACGATCTGACTGTACGAGGTCTCGTGCCCTTGTCCATGCGGGCTGATACCGGTGACCACCTCGACCGCGCCGGTCGCCAGCACGCGAATCTGCGCGTGCTCCCAACCGCCCGCCGCATAGTCGAGAGAGCCGAGCACGCGTGACGGCGCAAGCCCGCACATCTCCGTGTAGGTGGAGACGCCGATTCCGAGTTGCACGGTGTCACCCGCTTCACGCCGCGCGTGCTGCTCGGCGCGCAGGGCGTCGTAGCCGAACAGCTCCAGTGCCTTGTCGGTTGCAGCCTCATAGTTGCCGGAGTCGTATTCGAGCCCTGCCACCGTTGTAAACGGGAACTCTTCGTGCTTGATCCAGTTCTTGCGGCGCAGTTCGATTGGATCCATGTTCAGTTCGACGGCGAGGTCGTCCATGATCCGTTCGATCGCGAACGTCGCCTCGGGTCGTCCCGCGCCGCGGTACGCACCGGTGACCACCTTGTTGGTGAACAGGTTGTTGCACTCGAAGCGGTAGGCGGGGAACTTGTAGATCGCGTTGAACATGAACGCGCCGAGGATCGGGATGCCGCCCCCGATGAGGCTCTGATATGCGCCCATATCGGCGAGCAGGTTCACGCTCAACCCGGTGACGACGCCCTCTTTCGTCGCCGCGATCTTGACGCGTTGCACCTGGGCGCGCCCGTGGTGGGCACCCATCAGCGATTCGGTCCTGGTCTCGGTGTACTTGCACGGCTTTCCAGTGTGCCGGGCGGCCAGCAGGGTGATGAACTCCTCCGTGGTCACCGCGAGCTTGCCGCCGAAGCCGCCGCCGACATCCGGTGCGATGACCCGCACCTTCGACTCAGGGATGCCCAGCGCAAGCGAGATCATCAGCTTGAGAATGTGCGGCACCTGCGTCGCCGACCACATCGTGATCTGCTCGCCGGTCGGATCAACGACGGTCGAGCGCGGCTCCATGAACGCCGGGATCAGTCGCTGCTGGTAATAGGTGCGCTCGAGCACGACATCGCTGTCGGCCAACGCAGCTGCTACGTCGCTTCCTGTGCCAGCGGCCGCGGAATCGAAGACCCACTTCGCGGACAGGTTGGTGCCGAGTTCCGGCTGGGCGAGCACCTCGTCTGTGAACGCCTCCTCGAGGTCGAGCACGACGGGAAGTTCGTCGTAGTCCACGTCGATGACGTCGAGGGCGTCTCTGGCCTGCGCGGCGGTGCGTGCGATCACGCACGCGACGATCTCGCCGGCGAATGCCACGCGGTCGATCGCGATCGGCAGGTACGGCACCGCCTTCTGGTCCGGCGTCACCGGCCACGCCGATGGGATGCTGCCCTGCTCAGCGGCTACATCCTTGCCGGTGAGCACCATGACGACGCCCGGCGCCTTCTTCGCCTCGTCGACGTTCAGCGAGGTGATGTTCGCGTGTGCGAACGGGCTGCGCAGCAGCGCGATGTGCAGCATGCCGGGCAGCACCATGTTGTCGGTGTAGCGCGAGCGCCCCGTGATGAGTCGCTGGTCTTCCTTGCGGGTGCGCGGTGCGCCGATCTCGGTGATGGTCATTTCGAGGCTCCAACCGGTTCGCCGACCGGGATTGTGGCACCGAGGTCGACCTTAGCAGCAGCCTGCACGGCCTTCACGATGTTGTGATATCCGGTACACCGGCAGAGGTTACCTTCGAGGCCCTCTCGGATCGTCTGCTCGTCGGGGTTCGGATGCTCGTTCAGCAGATCGATCGACTCCATGATCATGCCGGGCGTGCAGAACCCGCACTGCAGCGCGTGGTTCTCATGGAACGCCGTCTGCATCGGGTGAAGCTCGCCATCGCGTGCAATGCCCTCGATGGTCGTGATCTCATGTCCGTCAGCCTGAACGGCGAGCATGGTGCACGACTTGACGCTGACGCCGTCGAAATGCACCGTGCAGGCTCCGCAGTTGCTGGTATCACACCCGATCAATGTGCCTGTCTTGCCGACGACCTCGCGAAGATATTGCACCAGCAACATTCGCGGCTCGACATCGTCTGTGTATGACATCCCATCGACTGTTACCGTGATGGTTCTTCGCGCCATGGCATTTCTCCGTCCGCTTACACTTCGTCGTGTCTTCCCTGTATAACACCGACCCCAGGTAACGACAACCGGAACGGCGCGTCTTGGCGCCTGCGGGCGCGCAAGTCCAAGCGCATCCTCGCGGTGGGCGGACGCTGGAGGCGTCTGTTCAGCCGTCAGCGCCCTGATGTACCCGTCGATCGGTTTCGCTGAGCGGCACGTTCGTTCCGCCCCAGCGCAGGCCGATGATCTGCGCTGCGACTGAGACCGCGGTCTCCTCCGGCGTGCGTCCGCCGAGATCGAGTCCGATCGGGCTGGTCAATCGGGCAAGCTCCTCAGGGCCGAGCCCCGCTTCGACCAGGCGTACCAGTCGGTCCTCGTGCGTCTTTCGCGAACCCATTGCGCCGATATAGGCCGGGGCTTGCGTGCCCTCCAGCCGCAAGGCGAGGTCAAGCACCGGAACATCGAACTTCGGATCGTGGGTCAGTACGCAGATCACCGTCCGGGTGTCGATCCTGCCCTCATCGATCTGCTTCTTCAGATACTGATGCGGCCACGACACGACGACTTCGTCCGCGTTGGGGAACCGGGCCTTGGTCGCGAATACGGGCCGCGCATCGCACACGGTCACGTGGAAGCCCAGAATCGCACCCTGTTTTGCCACGGCAGCGGCGAAGTCGATCGCGCCGAACACGATCATCCGCGGCTTGGGTTGGAACGATGCGACAAACACACGCATACCGGTGTCCATGCGCTCGCCCTGTGCTCCATACGTTAGCACGGCCGTCGAGCCTGCGGCGAGCAGGCCGCGCACGTCATCTGTGACGGCTTCGTCGATGCGTGTGGTGCCGAGCGTGCCGCTCGCCGTCTCTGGACGCACGATGAGGCGCTTGCCGACGAGCGTCGCATCCGGATGCTCGATGATCGTCGCAATCGCGACCGGTCGGCCGGCGGTGATGTCGGCGGCGACCTCATCGAGGTCCGGGAACGACGTGCGCGAGAACGGCTCGACGAACACGTCGATGATGCCGCCGCAGGTCAGTCCGACGGCGAAGGCGTCGTCGTCGCTGAATCCGTAACGCTGCAGCACCGGCTGGCCGGATGCCGCAACCGTGCGGCACAACTCGTAGAGCGCGCCTTCGACGCATCCGCCCGACACGGAGCCGGAGACCGTGCCATCCTCTGTGACGAGCATCGACGCACCCGGCGGCCGGGGCGCCGATCGGATCGTGTGCACGACAGTGCCGATCCCGACGACTTCGCCGGCGTCCCACGACGCGAGCAGCTCGCCCAATACCTCACGCATTGGCTATCAACTCCAAGAGTTCAGCGAACGCGGCCAGCGAATGACCAGCCACGAGCCCATCCAGGGAAGGAAGCGCGGCAACGATGCCGCCTTGCACCGGAGCATATCCCGCTTTGCCGCGATGCGGGTTGGACCAGAGCACCACGCGAGCCAGCCGATGCAGGCGTTGCATCTGTTCGCCAAGCAATGCGGGGTCGCCCACCTCCCAACCGTCACTGGCGATCACGGCGACCGCCGCGCGCGCAAGGCCGCGCTGCCCCCATTGGTTCAGGAACTCGCGCAACCCCTCGCCGAGCCGGGTTCCGCCTGACCAGTCCGGGATCGCCTCGCCGGCCAAGAGCAGCGCTTTCTCGACGTCGTGCAGGCGCAGCGGCACCGTGATCCTGGTGAGTTTGGTTCCGAGCGTGAACACTTCTGTGCTGCGCGGAGCCGCGGCGACGACGCGATGCGCGAGCCGGAGCAGGCTGTCGGCGTACGGCTCCATCGAGCCGGAAATGTCAATCAGAAACACGATGCGTCGCGGCCTGGTTGTCGCGCGGCGGTAGCGAAGCCGGCCGGGTTCTCCTGCGTGGCGCAACTGTTCGCGCACGGTCTTGGCCGCATCGATAGCTCCCCGGCGCGACGGCCGCCGACGCACGCTGCGGCGCTGCGGAATCCGCACCGGCAGCGATGCGAACAGCCGGGCAAGCCGCGCCCGATCGGATGCCGTCAAGCTCGCGATGTCGCGATGCCGCAGAGTTTCTTCCCCGCTGGCCAGCACGGCGATCAGATGGTCCTCGCCCTCCTCGCCGGCGGTGTCGTCTCCGCCGACGTCGGCCTGTGTGACGGTTCGCGGGGCGGGCCTCGGCGTGCCGGTGCGGTTCGAGTGCTCGGAAAACCAGTGCTCGAAGGTCTTGTCGTACACCACCGTGTCGTCTGGGCCGGCGCACAGCGTGGCGCGGCCCGCCCAGTAGACGTGGCTGCGGCGCCCTGCGTTCAGCCGGGTCGAGGCATCAAGAAACGCCTGCGTGCGGTCGGGTCCAACGGCCAGGCCTGCCGCGCGCAGCGCGTGGGTGAATCCGATGAACATCGCCGAGATGTCGTGTTCGGCGCCGACGGCATCCGTCACATCGGTTGCATCCGTCGCATCGGTTGCGCTCATCGCAGCGGTTGCGCCAGTCGCATCGGCTGCGCCGGTCGCATCGGTTGCGCCGGTCAGTGCCGATACGTCTGTTGGTGGATCATTCATCGCACGCCCGTTATCTCAGACCGTCAGCATGGTATCCAGCGCCGATCGCACGCGCTCGGTGTCTTCGCGGTACTTGCAGACCGCGCCGATGGTGGCCGCGGCCGATTCAAGGTCGAGTTCACTCACGCCGAGTTGGTGCAGGGCGCGTGCCCAGTCGAGGGTTTCGGCGACCCCGGGGGGCTTCAGCATTTCACCGCGCAGCCGCAGCTCCTGCACGATGGTGGCGACCTGCTCTGCCAGCCGCTCGTCCACTTCGGGAAGCCGGGTTCGGAGTATCTCGACCTCGCGAGCCAAGCCCGGATGCTCGATCCAGTGATAGAGGCAGCGGCGTTTGAGCGCGTCGTGCAGTTCGCGCGTGCGATTGGAGGTCAGCACGACGATGGGCGGCACGGCCGCGGTGATCGTACCGAGTTCTGGAATTGTCACCTGATTCGTCGACAGCACCTCGAGCAGGAACGCTTCGAACTCGTCGTCGGCACGGTCGATCTCATCGACGAGCAACACGACGGGAGCCTCACGCAGAGCGCGCAGGATGGGGCGCGCCAACAGGAAACGCTCGTCGAACAGTGATTGTTCGAGTGCTGCGGTATCCAATGTGGTGCCGTCCTGTGCGGCACCGGCCGCCTCGACGGTGCGAAGGTGCAGGATCTGACGGGTGAAATCCCAGTCGTAGAGCGCCTGCGTCGAGTCGATGCCCTCGTAGCACTGCAGGCGGATCAGCGGAATGTCCAGCGATTGCGACAGCGCTTCGGCCAGCGCGGTCTTGCCGGTGCCGGGCTCGCCTTCCAGCAGCAGGGGTCGCTGCATTGCCAACGCGAGATAGGTAACGGTGGCGAGCCCTTCGTCGGCCAGGTAGCCGACGGATCGCAGGCGAGTGCTGACGTCCTGGGCTGAAGCTACGGTGCTTGTTGCTACGGTGCTTGTTGCTCCCGCGTTCATTGCTGCAGTGCTCATTGCCCCAGCTTAGGAAGGATCGGGCTGCGGGCATCCACGTCATCATCGGCACGCGTGTCGACGTCGGCTCCGCCGGCAAGGTCAGAGCAGTCGACCTCGAGCACGTCGTGGCGCGCCAGGTAGGCGCGCGCACCGTGGTCGCCGGAGCATTCGGCGGCGATCGCGGCCCAGTGATCTCTGCCCAGCAACACCGGATGCCCTCGTGCAGGATCGCCGGCACCGCCGCGAGCCCGTGCACCGATTTTGGCGCCGGCTTTGGCGCCGGTTTTGCCGCCGGCTCGGTATGACGCGCGCGCCAGGACGCCGGGTTCCGCGTGGCTGAGGACGCGGCGGATGACCTCAGCTCCGACATCCGGCAGATCGACCAGGTGAACGAGTGCCGCGGCAGCGTGGCGTGTGGCGATGGCGCCGAGCGCTGCGCGCAGCGATGCACCCATCCCCTCTTCCCAATCGGATGCTTCGACAATGGTCACCGGCTCGTCGGCCAGCAGCGCACGCACAGCGGGCGCGGCTGCACCGATCACAATGACCACCTCGGCGCATCCGCCGTTCGACAGGGTTCGGGCGGCGCTGACTGCCCACGGGAGTCCGTCTGCACCCTCGACGAGTGCTTTGGGCAGCCCCATGCGCCGACCGGCGCCCGCAGCCAGCAGCAGCCCGATCGCATCCGTCATGCTGTCGTTTCCGTCATACTGTTGCGTTCGTCATGCGCTGAGCTCGCCCAATGCCCCTTCCAGGGCGACCCAGCCGAGCATGGCGCACTTGACCCGCGCGACGTAGCGCGAGACGCCGCTCAGTGCGACGGCGTCACCGAGTAACTCCGGGTCGCCCTCGTCGGCTCCCTGCGAATGGATCATCGCACGGAAGGCCGCGATGCGCGTCGTGACGTCGCCTGTGGTCATGCCGGGAACAAGGTCGTGGAGCATGGAAACGGATGCTTGCGAGATCGAGCAGCCCATGCCATCCCAGCTCAGCGATTCGATTGCCTCGCCCGTGGCATTGAGGTGCACCTGCACGGTGACTTCGTCACCGCACGTCGGGTTGATTTGGTGGGCAGTTGCCGCAGCTGTGTCCTGCAGCCCGGCGCCGTGGCGCTCGCGGGCGTGATCCATGATGACCTGCTGGTAAAGGGCAGTCGTGCTGGTATCGGTCACGGTGTGCTCCCGGTTCGCACGGCAAGAAGTTCAACGGTGAACATGATTTCAGCCTACGCCGGGAGCGCGAGGATTGCTCCGCAGCCGTCGTCGCACGAACCAGGCATGCGATCGCGGTGCGCCACATGAGGCGCGGTGCGCCAGTCGAAGTGGCGCACCGCACGCGAAAAGGCGCACGAGTTCGTAAGACGCGCTCCGCACGGTGTAAACCGGGGAATGGAACAGACACAGGAATGGAATTGAACATGGAAGAGTCACGTCCGCCACTGCCGCCTTTCACTCGCGAGAGCGCGATCGAGAAGGTGCGCCTTGCTGAGAACGCTTGGAACACGCGCGATGCGGAGCGTGTTGCCGGGGGCTATTCGATCGACAGTCGGTGGCGCAATCGTGATCAGTTCGTCGTCGGCAGGCCCGCGATCATCGAGTTCCTGCGCGGTAAGTGGGAGCGCGAACTCGACTACCGGCTGATCAAAGAGATGTGGTTGTTTGGCGACAATCGCATCGCCGTGCGGTTCGCCTATGAGTCGCACGACGCGTCCGGGCAGTGGTTCCGCTCATTCGGCAACGAGTACTGGGAGTTCAACCCGGACGGCCGGATGCTGGTGCGGCATGCCAGCATCAACGACGTTCCGATCGCTGAGTCGGAGCGCAAATACCACTGGGATGCTTCCGGCCCGCGCCCGAAGGATCACCCAGAACTGCGCGACCTCGGGTTGTAGCGACTGAGCGTCGCAGGACTCCAGCTGGTGCGCAGCGCGCGCCGAGTCTGCTGCACCGCGTCGACGGTCAGCTCGACGATGCGCTCGGCCCCGGGGAGCGTCGCTGCTGCGGCCGGGTCCCAGTTCACGCGCGCCCGCCCCGACACCTGCAGCAGCCCGCCCGTGGCCCAATCGGGAAAGAGCAGACCCACGCGGGGGTTGAGCGTGATGTTGCCCAACGTCATGAACATCGCGTTGCCGTTGTAGTCCGGCCAGCGGAGCGTCTGGGGGGAGTCCACCACAACGAATCCCGGATTGCCGCCTCGGTGTGAGGCGTCAGCCGGGCCATCCGGATGCGACGTGCCGATGAAGAACGTGTCAGCCGCGCCGATCATCTCCATCTGGGCGGCCGACAATGTGGTGCCCGTCTCGACGGTGCTTTCGGTCTCGAAAGTGCGGCCCGGTTCGCGGTCCGGTTCCGGCAACGGCTGTCGACGGGAGATATAGCGCCCACAGTTCGAGTACACCTGCGCCGTGTCGATGGCGAAGCCGTCGGATCGCGGCTCCAGAAGCCCGTTCACGCGCATCCTGCCGTGGCTATCCCACAGGATCGTACCGGTCTCGCCACCCCGCGCGACCAGTGGCGCAAGCGGGTCGCTGGGCAGCGGCATTGCGTGCACGACCATGATGCGCGGGTCTGGCGCCTGCATGAATCCAGGCGTACCGGTGAGCATGGTCGCCCACATCCGCGCGTCGCGGTCATGGCCGGCGATCACGACGGCAGGCCGTGTGACCAGGAAATCCGCGGCGATTTCGGGAATCGACTTGCGAATGACCGCGCCAGAACTCCTTCCGGCGCGCTCTTGCACGGCCAGTTCGCCGGAATGGAATACCTCACTCATCGCGACTGGTCCGAGTCTTCGCGGCCCGAGTCACGCCTGCGCCAGGGTCGTCACATGTCGCGGCTGTCACTGGATGTGTTGGGTTCAGAAGAATCCACAGGTCGGTGCTTCACCGCTGGGCGCGGGACTTTCCTCTGCGCCGCTTGGGGCGAAGATCTCCAGCCGGATGCCGTCGGGGTCGGCGAAGAAGATGCCACCGGAGTTGGACCCTTCCGAGTGAGCCACGATGCTGTCGTGGAAGAACGGGGCATTCAATTCATGGGCGATCACCTCGGCGGCGCGAACCTGATCCATGTTCTCCACCTGGAAGGACAGGTGGTGCAGGCCAGGTGTCGACGTACTGAATCGCCCGGAGCTCTGCTGGAAGAGCGTGAGCACCAATCGACCGTCACGGCCCAGGAAAACCCAGCGTCGGCCCTCGTCTGTGCCTTCCCTGGCGATGCTCAGCCCAAGCAGGCGCTGATAGAAGGCCTTCGAACGCTCGAGCTCGGAGACGTTCAGCGCGACGTGACCCGTCTGCAACGACGTGAGCGTAGGGGTGATGGTGGATGTGGTCATGACTGCCCTTTCCGGCATCGGCCTACGATGCCGTCAATTGCGATTGTCTCTCCTTTTGCCTAACTATTCAAGTGATGATGTGTGGGTAGATATTCATTGCACTAGTGCAAGGCGCTGGCAAATAGTCATACGAAAAGTAACTTGAAATGATATCCGCATAAGTTAGAATCAGAACATGGAACGACCTTTGACTGGTGAGCCGCTTGCCGTCGATCTCGTGAATACCCGCTGGCATCGAGCCGGCGAGGAGTACGACCTGCTGGCAACTTTGCCAGGGCTCGTCCAATGGTTGGCCGAATGCAGCATCGACGTTCAGCCGGACGAGCGGATGCGCAGTGCTCTCGTCTACACGCGCTCCACGTTAGAGAGCATCTTCGACAACCAGCCCGGTGCTGAGGAGCGACTGAATTCAATCCTCGCGCGTGCACTCGTGGTCGATAGCATCCTTGACGGCGAGGTGCGGCACCTGCCTGTGTTCGCAGACGAGTCGTGGCGGCCGGCCTGGCAGGCTGCGCAGGACTATCTGCGGTTGCGCGGGGCTGGGCCAGACAACATCCGCCAGTGTGAGCATCCGTCGTGTGTGCTGTATTTCCACGACACGACCGGACGTCGTCGGTGGTGCTCGATGGCTGGATGCGGAAACCGCGCGAAGGCGCAGCGCCACTACTCCAGGCTTCGCACCGGCATCGCAGGCCGCGCGTAGCGCACTGGTGCGCCGGAACGTAAGGCAACAGGTCCAGAACAGATCTGACCCAGATCTGATCTGGATCAGAACAGATCTGGATCAGAACAGATCTGGATCAGAACAGATCAGAAAGAGGGATATCCGTGTCACTGCCCAGAGTCAGGCTGGCCAAGAAGATCCAGGTCGCAGAGGGGACGATGTCTTTCCACTTCGAGAAGCCCGATGGCTTCGAATTCAAGGCTGGGCAGTTCGCCGATTACACGTTGCTGGACCCTCCTGAGACCGACGCAGAGGGGGACATCCGCGGCTTCACGCTGTCGAGCGCACCATACGAACACCATCTTGCCTGCACGACCCGCATGCGTGACACCGCGTTCAAACGCGTGCTGGGGCAACTGCCGATCGGCACCGAGGTGGAACTCGACGCGCCGTACGGGTCGTTTACTTTACATAACAAGATCTCTCGACCGGCGGTGTTCCTGACCGGTGGCATCGGGATCACCCCAGCACGCAGTATCGTGCTCCAAGCCCAGCATGATCACACCGGCCACTCGATCGTCCTGTTCTACTCGAATAAGCGGCCGGAGGCTGCCGCCTACCTCGACGAACTGACCGGGCTCAGCGAGTCCAGCGCGAATTTCACGTTCGTGCCGACGATGACGAAGCCCGAGACATCCGCGGTCGGCTGGGCCGGTCATACGGGCCGGATCGACGCCGCGTTGCTGACCGAATACGTCCCCGACGTGGCGGCGGCGATCTACTACCTGTGCGGTCCGGCAGGTATGGTCAAGCAGATGCGCACGGTGCTTGCCGAGGCAGGGGTCGATGACGACGACATTCGCACCGAGGAGTTCACCGGGTATTGATTGAGCCGGGATCGCGGCTGTCGCGACCGCGCGGTGCTATTCGATGCGGTCGTGACCGTTCTTGCTGCCGAAAAGGCCGAGCCCACGGCGCGTGACCATCTCGAAAGCCTCTCGATACGTCGTCGGCACTGGCTCTCCGGGATCATAGCGCGACGCCAGCAGTGCCATCAGACCCGCACCAGGCGGGCTGAGCGGGCGATCGTCATCGCCGTGTGGCACCGGCGCGCGCGACTCGGGATTGGCGGGGACATAATGCGGATAGGTATCAGGCCAATCCTGCGGCTGGCGCGGTGAGGTCAGGTTGATCGCGTTGTTGATGGTGCGTGCGTCTCGGTCGCGTGCTGTCAGTCGCTTCAGGCGGAAACGCTCACTCAGGGTCGCGATCACGGCCGCGTGGTGCATCTGATCGTGGATGATCGTGTTGCGTGCGGTGTACGCAGAAATCGCGATAGCCGGCACGCGCACGCCGAGGCGATCGAAGCCGAACCCCATCTCCGTGTTCTTGCGCTCCTCCGGTGGTGTCGCGGCCGGCGGCGGAACGTGATCATGGATGCCGCCATGCTCATCGAAGGTGACCAGCAGCATGGTGTTGAGCGCGTTCGAACCCTTTTGGCTGGAACTCGACCGAATGGCGGAGTAAAGCTCGTGCAGGAAGGTGTCCCCCGCACGTACGTCGGAGATCGCCCCGCCGGTGATCACATCACCGTCGACCACGGTGTGTGCGAATCGCACGCCGGCCGGCGGATGCATGTCGTTGTGGTCGTAGAGCAGGCGGGGCTCGACGAACGAATATGCCGGCAGGTTGCCGCTTTCGACATCGTCGTAGAACTGCGTCATGGTGCGGAAGTTGGTGCGCCAGTATTTCTCGATCGAAGGCGCATGGATGAACCCGGTGAGCGAGACCAGCTGCCGGTCGTCGAAGTACACGGCCCACGGGATCTTCGCCTCCGAGAGCCGGTTGAAGATCGTCGGCACATTGTTGCCCGGATTGAACCATTTCGAGATGCCTTCAGGGCCGCCGGTGTTCGTGACGAAACCGTGCGAGGTCGACGCATGGAAGAACGAGCGATTGCAGAAGGTTTGCGATGGCACGGCGCAGTGCCAGTTGTCGTACACGGCGAACTGCTGCGCGAGGGTGGAGAACACCGGCAGTTGCTGCGGCGTAAATGCGCCCATCACGACGCGGTAGTCCTCGATATCGGGCTCGACGCCGGCCCGCACACTGAGGTCGTTGATGTAGTCGTGCACGAATCCGCTCATCGTCGGTTTCGTGCCTTTCGGCGGCGTGTTGAACGGCGGAAGCATGTCGCCCCCGTGCAGTGTTGCGTTCACGGCAGGGTCGATGTGATTGAACAGCTGCACGTTGACGTGGTTGTATTCTTCGCCCGGATCCGGTGCGGGCTGACGCATGACGAAGTCGGTGTCGCCCTCGTATGGATACGCCGGGACCTCGTTGCCGTTCAGATCGAGGTTGCTATGGTCGCCGAACGCGAGTCCGTTGAAATGCTCGCCTTTCGGCAGATTCGTCTCGTCATAGAGATAGCCGAGAAGGTTGTCGAATGATCGGTTCTCGAACATCACCACCACGAGATGGTCGAAACCGGGCGACTGCCGTGGTTGTACACGCCGGAAGCCGGTCTGAGAGAGAGGGGTGTCGGGCAGCGTCTCCTGATGCGCACCGGCGGAGGCGCCGATCGCCGCTCCGATCGCTCCTCCTGCGATTCCACCGACGACCGCGCCGGCGGCAGCCAGGCCGGCACCCTTAACGAACTGGCGCCGCGAGCGCTGCCGCGCGGGCTGGCCGTCTGGCAGTGGTGAGTCCTCCTGCGTGTCGGCTGGGCGCTCACCGTTCTCATCGGATGCCGTCATTGCGTATCTAATATATCGGAGGCCTATCGTCGCATCGGCCCGGTCAGGCTTCGCCCTGTCCGTGATGGTCGACGCGCGGTATGGGCGGAATAAAGAGGGGGATGCCCGCGGCGCGCGCAACCTCACGATAGGCGACTGCCAGCGAGGCGACACTCTCGTGCGCATTCAGGCCGCTCGGGTTGGGAACAACCCACAACTCGGCACCAGCCAGATCGCCGGGCTGTTGGCCGACGACCGCTCGCCGTTGTTCGAAGGCGGTGCGGAACGCCGTGATGCCCAACATCGCCACGACACGCGGCCGCAGGCGACGGACTTTCTCGCGCAGCGCCACCGCGCCCTCGCGCAGTTGTGTTGTGCTGAGCTCATCGGCACGTGCTGTCGCAAAGGCAACCAGCGTCGTCATCCCGACGCCTTGCGCGTGTAGGTGGGCCGCGTCGTCCGGCCGAAAACCTTCGGATGCATCGACAATGCGGTCCGTGATGCCCGCCTGATACAGCGCAGGGTAGAAGCGATTTCCTCGCCGCCCGAAGTCGGCCTGCACCGCAACACTGCGCAGTCCCGGGTTGATGCCGACCAGCAACAAGCGCACACCGGGCGCCACGAAATCGGGCAGCGATTTGCCTCGAAACTGATCGAGTTGCCCGCGCGTGTACGCCATTTCAGCAGCGTACTGCAGGCGTCCTCAGCCCTTGACTTGCTCAGTTTCGGTTGCCGACTCGTACGGCAGTCGCGCTATGCCCGACAGCGTCGCACTGACCGGCGGAGTTCTCATGGACGCCGACATCGCGGGCACTGGCTGGCGGCTGATCTTCCTGATCAACGTGCCTGTCGGGATCGCGGGCCTCGTCCTCGTCGGGATCGGCCAAGCGCTCGGCGTCGGATCGTTGTTCCGGCTCGTCCGGTCCGAGGTATCCGTCCACGCGGCGGGAGTCGGCAGCGGAGTCCTCGTCACGGCTCGACAAGCCGCGATGTCGATCGGTGTCGCCGGCCTCGGCAGCCTGTTCACCGGCCTTGCCGCACAAGGCACGATGCTGCACGCCGTCGTCGTCATCCCCGCCGTGCAAACAGGAATCACGCTGATTCTGGTCGCAGTCAGCCGACTCCTGCCGCGGATCGCGAGGTAGGAACAATTCGATCCCAACGCCAAATCCAAGGCAGCGAACCGGCGGCATTTCACCCGTCATAAACTCGCAATTCGAGGCTCGATTTTCTATCCAACTGGGTGCCAGTAGTGGAACGGCGACTGGGACGGGCGAGCACAGGCCGTCCCGGTTTGCGCATTCCGGAGCGCACGCTGTTCTTCAGCTACGGGGCTTTGTACCCACGCGGACAGCGCGGGCCGAGCGTTCAGCGCTGTGCCGTTACTGCTAACGCAGATTAGATATTCGACTGAATCAGATTCCGGCCGGAGCGGGGCCGCGGAGGAGCATCCCGGGGAGGATATCGCAGAGCCATGCCATGATCTGGTCGTGACTCCAGCCGCGCTCAGTGGCGAGCAGGTTGTAAGTGCTGTCGCCGTAGACGGTCATGAATGCGTCGGTCAGCTCATCGAAGGACCGGTCATCCCGGAGCGGCCACTTACCCGCGAGTATTTCCAACACCTGGCCGAACGCAACCCGGCGAAGGGTCTCATGGTACTTGTGCGTGCGGCGCACTTCATCGTCGGTGAGCGCAGCCGCGCGCAGTACTTCGGCGATAGCTGCTGCGCGCGCAAAAACGTCCCCGGCACCGCGGATGAAAATCCGCAGAGCCTGCGCCGCATCCGGCTCCGCCACCATTTCCCCCCACCAGGACTGGGCCTGCGGCGGGCGGGGATCCTCTTCACCGAGGACCGCTGCATCGATGACGGCACTGATCAGTTCGGGTTTGGTGTGGAAGACGAAGTACACGGTCTGTGAGGCCACTCCCGCGCGGGCAGCGATGCCCGCCATGGTGGCCCCATGGAATCCCCTGGCAATGAATTCCTTGTGCGCCGCCTGGACGATCTTGCGCCTGGTGGCGTCTGCTTTCTTCCTGCGGATGCTATTGACAGGCGAGGTCTCCGGGTTCATATTTAGAGTATCTCACTAGAGTATCACTCTAGTTAACTTCGTCGACAAGGAGCGTGTCATGAGAACGCGCAACTATCACCCTTTCCTCGCCTTCCGCTTTGCCGCCCGCCGGGGCGTGCGGCTCTTCGTGCCCGAGCCCGCTGCTGAAGTAAGGAGAATCCCATGAACACGTACTCATTAGGTACCCGCAAGGCCGCGCTCATAGCGATCGGCACAACCTGTGGGATCGCCTGGGCCGCGGGGTTCCGAGGCTACATGGTGGAACTCGCGGGCCAGACATCCACATTCAGCTGGTGGGGGACGTTCGGAACGATCCTCTTCCCTGGAGCCATTGCGGGCGGACTGCTGGGCTGGGCGGAAGCACTACGGCGCACCGGCGGGCGACGAGGATGGCGCTGGCTCGCTCTTGCACCACTCGCGTTTGCCGTCGCCCCACAGCTACTTCCCGATGCCATAGTGCACCTTTTCACCCAAGGTCTCGGCGGAGGGGCAATCGCCGTCCCTCTAATGGGGATCGGCGGGGGCTACGCCCTCTCTCGACGAGGACCGCTCTGGGCCAGACTCGTCTGCGGCATCGTCAGCGCAACCCTCGTCGCGATACTCGCCCTGACGGGACCCGGCATCGGCGGAGCCAGCCTCGCGCTTACTGAACCGCGCGGCGCCTGGGTTGCCGTGTTGGCCACGTCGTTCGTCGTTGTGCTTGCCCTCGCGTCGTCGATCCCGCACCGACCCACCGTCACAGCCGCGGACCGGGCCCCTTCGGACCGGACCGTCCGCTCCGAATCCAGCGCGGCCCGGTGGTCCGCCCGGTAACGGGGCATTCACCACAAACATCCGCTCACGGGCAGCCGAGTCTGGATCCGTTTGCGGTTGCCGGCTATGAAGGGCAGGGCAGGACCAGGCCTAACCGTTTGCCACCTTGCTCGTGGTTTCGCGGCCGGCCCAGATCGATCCGGTACACGGCCCCGCGGATCACCGGGCCTGAGGCTCTGTGTTGATGTCCTCGGCCTTCAATGCCTCTGCGTCTGCACGGAACTGGACCAGCCAGCGTTGCCACGCGAGACGCGGCCCATAAGCGGAACCCTCAAGGGGCGTCTTCGTCGCCTTGTCGGTGTGCGGGCGACGCGAGTCGCCGTGCTGCTTCGACGACGAACTGGCGGCGCCGTGCGCGCTCGTGCTGGTCGCTTGGCGCGGCTCCGGTGATCATCTCGGCTAGCTGCGGGACGGTTTGCCACCAGGCGGCGAGGGCGATCAGGGCGAACACGAGGTGAGCGGGGTCAAGCGCGGGGTCGAGCAGGCCGGCGCGTTGGGCGGCGGCGAAGCGTTCGACCTTTTCGCGGTAATGCGTCGTGCGTCCGACGGCATCAGCGGGCGGGCCGTCCTGGAGCCCTTCCCACTGCAGGAGGCGGCCTAGCTCGGGATGGGCAGAGTGGTAGTCATAGGTTGCCCCAGCGAATTCTCCGATGTCATCCAATCCGACCCCGGTGAGGGCGACTGCGGAGGCGAGACGTTCCAGTTCGGTCGCTAGCACGAGCTCCCAGAGCGCCTTCTTGTCGCCGAAATAGCTGTACAGCCGTTCCTTGTTCACGCCGGCGCGAGCTGAAATGGAACTGACCGTGGTGCCGTCGAATCCTCGAGCGGCGAACTCCGCCATGGCCGCTTCGCGGAGGCGCCGACGCGTGCCCTCAGTGTCCCATGCCATGACTTGAGGCTACCAACCGTGGAGTTGGAAAAAAGTGAAAAGCATCGTAGTATTCCAACCACATCGTTGGAGTTGGAGAAGTAGCATGAAACAGATGGATCGTCTTCCTCTGGAGATCCGTTCACCGCAACCCGGTTCGATAGCACTGGTGACGGGAGGCAACAGTGGCATCGGGTTCGAAATAGCGCGACAACTGCGTGATCACGGTGTCGTCGTGTGGGTGGGCGCGCGCGACTTCGATAGGGGGCTACAGGCGGCGAAAGAACTAGGCTCGACTGCTTGCGTCGTGCGACTGGACGTCACCGATCCGTCGCTGATTGCCGCGGCCTGGCCTACCGAAGCTCTAAGACCGCGGTCAACGCCGTCACCCTCCTCACGGCACAGGCACTCGGCAAGGACTTCAAGGTCAACGCGCTAGCGCCAGGCCTGCGCCGAACGAACCTCATCGCAGGCATGTCCGTTGGTGGCGACCCGGCCGAGGCCGCCACAGGAGCCGTTCGTCTCGCGCTGTTGCCCGACGACGCACCCACTGGGGCCCTCTGGTCCTGGGACGGCACCCGCACCCCCTGGTAGTCGAGGCGGGCGTTCCGCGCCATCCGCTCGCCCGCAACAACCTCTGAAGGCGGAACGGCGCGGCTGCTCGAGCAGTGGCGGCGGCGCTGCCCGATACAATGGGGTGGACTTGTCGTTACGCCGCACGGCCGCGGTCGGGTCCGGCCAGGTACCTGACCGTGAGGAGCATCATGCCGGCAATCGTCATCATCGGCGCCCAGTGGGGCGACGAGGGCAAAGGCAAAGCGACAGACCTTCTGGGCAGCCGCATCGACTACGTCGTCAAGTTCAACGGCGGCAACAACGCCGGCCACACGGTCGTGATCGGCACCGAAAAGTATGCGCTCAACCTGCTGCCGTCCGGCATCCTGACACCGGGCGTCACCCCGGTCATCGCGAACGGCGTCGTCGTCGACATCGAAATCCTCTTCAAAGAACTGGATGCCCTGATCGCGCGCGGCGTGGACGTCTCCCGTCTCAAGGTCTCTTCTAACGCACACGTCATCACTCAGTATCACCGCACGATGGACAAGGTCACAGAACGTTTTCTCGGCAAACGCCAAATCGGCACGACCGGCCGTGGCATCGGGCCGGCGTATGCCGACAAGATCAATCGGGTGGGCATCCGCATCCAGGACCTGTTCGACGAGAACATCCTGCGCCAGAAGGTCGAGGGCGCACTCGACCAGAAGAACCACTTGCTCGTCAAGGTCTATAACCGTCGTGCCTTCACGGTCGACGAGATCGTCGACGACCTGCTCAGCTACGCAGAGCGGCTGCGCCCGATGGTCGCAGACACCAGCCTGCTGATCAACCAGGCGCTCGATGCGGACAAGAACGTGCTGTTCGAGGCGGGTCAAGCGACGATGCTGGATGTCGACCACGGCACCTACCCTTTCGTCACCTCGTCATCGTCAACGGCAGGCGGCGCCGCGATCGGTGCGGGCATCGGCCCGGCACGCATCAGCAGGGTGATCGGCATCGTCAAGGCGTATACGACTCGCGTGGGCTCAGGACCGTTTCCCACCGAGCTGTTCGACGAGCAAGGGGAGTGGCTGCGTCAGGTCGGCGCCGAATTCGGCACCGTCACGGGTCGCCCCCGCCGCACCGGCTGGTATGACGCGTTGATCGCTCGCTACGCGACGCGCATCAACGGCGTCACCGACTTCGTGCTCACCAAACTCGATACTCTCACCGGGCTGGAGAAGATCCCGGTCTGCGTCGCGTACGACGTCGAAGGTGTTCGGCACGATGAGATGCCGGCTTCGCAGAGCGACTTTCACCACGCGCTGCCGATTTACCAGGAATTCCCGGGCTGGAAGGAAGACATCACCGGGGTGCGTCGGTTCGAGGATCTGCCGAAGAACGCCCAGGATTATGTCGTCGCGCTCGAAGAACTCAGCGGATCACGCATCTCGGCAATCGGCGTGGGCCCCGCCCGTGACGCGATCGTGGTGCGGCACGACCTCGTCGGCTAGCAGCCGCGGCGTGCGGTAGGGCCTGCGCCCGTTCGTGCGGCATGCGCCACTTCAACTGGCGCATGACGCACGAAGTGGCGCACTGGTTGAGGAGGCCGGTCCCTGGGCTTGCCCAAGGGCGGCCCGCGCTCAGACGATGCTGAAGTGCTCCGGCAAGCCGGCGCGGCCCGTCATGGCGAGCAGAAGGTCCTCACCACGCCCGGCATCCGCGGCGATGCCCGCAGCCAACCGCGCACATTCACGCACGGCGTCATCGGGAAACGCCGGACGGATGCCCGTTGCACGCTCGATATCCATCGTGTGTACCACCAGCTCGAACAGTCGCGTCCGCAAGTATTCCTGAAGCGGCATGTTGCCGCCGCGCACCGCGATCCGGCGGTCGAGTCGCTGGTCGCCCAGGCGTACGAGCACGCGCTTGTTGGCTGCCGCGATCGTCCGAACCGGATCGGAGCCGAGCGCAAGCCCGCTCTCGATACCGCGACGGGCGACGGCGGCGGAGGCCGCGGCATCCGGAGTCACGTGCGCGTAATACTGCTCTGCGGTCGCGATGCTGATGCTGTCTGGCTCATCGAGCGCCAGGTAGTCGATCACGGTCTGCACCGCACGTGAGGTGTGCCCGACGAGTGAGCGCACGCTCCAGACGCCGAGCCCGGGCAGCTCCCATTGATCGTCCGCGATGCGTGCGACGACATCCACGAAAGCCTTAGCCGTGCCGCCGTACAGTTCGATCGTGCTCACGACACAATATTCGCACGGCGCGGGCGGTAGGCACAGGGGATGTTATGCGGCGAAGTGGTGGCTTGGAGACGGCCGAAGCCGGCCTCCGGCGCCACGCATGCCAGCCCTTGCGCTCAACGCAATCGCCTCAGCTGCAGCGCGATGGCAGACTGGCGGCATGACTCGTGTCGCCGATGCTGAACTATCCGATCTGTGGAGCGGTTCGTACACCGCGGACTCGAATGGGCATGGCACCGGCATTGGCCTGCTTCGCACGACCGGCGACGGCACGCTCCGCGCAGTGCGAACGGCAGCACCGGCCGAATCGCCGTCGTTTCTGGTGCAGCACCCGTTTCTGCCTGTCGTTTATGCCGCCCAGGAGGCGGCGCAGACCGTCCAGACCTTCACGATCGTGGATGCGGCGGACGTGGATGCGACGGGCGTGGATGCGACGGGCGTGGATGCGGCGGGCGTGAATCCAGCCGGCTACCTCGAGCCGCTCGGCGCAGCGTGGCCTGCCGGAGCGGCCGTCTGCCACGTGACAGTCGATCCGGACGGCCGCTATGCGATCGCCACGTGCTGGGGCGACGGCACGGTGCACTTCTACGAGTTGGATCCCGCCGGCGCGATCGTGGCCGACCACGTAGCGGCGCCGGCGATCGACCCCTATGCCGATCTCCCCGGCGGCGTTATCACCGTGCCAGAGGCCGCGCCGCGCATCTCACGCGCACACGCCTCTCTCGTGCTGCCAGACGGCCGCGTTCTGACGACTGATCTCGGCTTCGACCTAGCGCGCGTCTGGCGTGTCGAGCCCGGCGTGGGGCTGGTGGCCGACCACGAGGTGACGCTGCCTGCGGGCAGCGGGCCGCGGCATCCGGTGCTGCATCCCGGCGGTGCCGTCTCAATCGTGACCGAGTATTCGATCGACGTTGTTACCGTGGCGCTCGGCCCGGACGGTCGATACGCAATCACGGATGTCGCGCCCGTGTTCGCCGGCGGACCGCACCCGGGCGACGCGGCGGCGCACATCAGCCTCGACGCGCGCGGCCAACATGTGCTTGTCACGGTGCGCGGGTCAAATCGCGTCGCCATGCTCGCGGTGCGCGACGATGGAGCGCGTCTTGAAGCCGTCGCCGACGTCGACTGTGGCGGCAATTGGCCCCGCCACCACCTGCAGCGGGGGTCATTTCTCTATGTCGCGAATCAGCTTTCCGACACGATCGCAACCTTCCGCCTGGATGCCTCCGGCCTGCCCTCGGAGCTGCTTCAGACCCTGCAGACCGGCTCCCCCACCTGCCTGATCGAGCGACGTTGATTCGGCTTCGTCGTAGACGCGGTGAGGTATCCGCTGCGGCTGGCAACAGCCGAGCACCCTCTTGGTGATCAAGGTTAGGTATGCCTACACTAAGTTCTATGACCGCATCCGCTTCGTACAACACTCGGCAGGCCGCTGTCACGTCGACGCAGGACAACGCACCGCGGCTCGGCGAGGGAGTTCCGCTCGCACGGATGCCCGCGCACTGGATGCTCGGCCGGCTCGGTAAGAAAGTCATGCGACCCGGTGGGCTGACGCCCTCGCTGCACATGCTTGACGCCCTGCAGATCGGCCCCGACGATGATGTCGTCGACATGTGGCCGGGCCTCGGGGTGACCACGGAGCGCACGCTCGCGGCGCATCCACGCAGCTACACGGCGATCGAACGTGGCGCGGCCGAGGCGGCACGCGTGCAACGGATGCTCACCCACGCCAACGAGACCGGTGCGGCCCGGCGATGCTTGGTGGAGCCCGCACACAAGACGAGTCTCGCCGACGGCGCCGCGAGCGTCGTCTACGGCGAGGCGTTGCTGACCCTCGAGCCCGCCAAACGCAAGGTCGCAACCGTGGCGGAGGCAGCCCGCCTGTTGCGCTCTGGCGGACGGTACGGCATCCACGAGCTACTGCTGACTCCGAAATCGCTGCCCGAGTCGGCGAAGGACGACATCGAGACGACCTTGACCCGCGTGTTGCACGTGCTGGCACGCCCGCTGACGACGGATGAGTGGCGCCGGCAGTTGGAGGACAGCGGGTTCGAGGTCGACTTCGAAGAGACCGGCAAGATGCTGCTGCTCGACATTCCGACCTTCCTCTCTGACGAGGGCTTGTGGGGCTCGACGATGTTCACGGCGCGGTGTCTCGCGCATCCGTCCGTGCTTCCGCGAATCACCGAGATCTGGAACGTGTTCCGCCGGTACCGCGACAACCTCGGCGCGATCGTCATGACGGCGCGTCGCGCCTGACTCGTCGCGCGCCTCGATCCGACCACGGCATGAAGGCGGCGTAGAACAGATTGCACCGCGGTCTGACGCGGCGGCCAGTCGTCGGCGACCCAGTCCGTGAACCACAACCAGCTGTCGTGCCAGCGTAGTGACTGCACAAGTTCGCGGTTCTCAACCAGTGTGCGAATGGCTGTATCCTCCACGTGTGATGCGATCGGTCAGGAACTCGCGCTCGACTTCATTCTCGGTTAGTTCAAGTGCCCGTCGGTAGGCGATCAGGGCGTCGTCGTCGCGGCCAAGCCGGTGCAGCAGGTCGGCTTTGATCGCCGGTAAGTATTGATATCCGGCAAGCCGCGAATCCCGCTCCAGCTCCTCGAGCTCAGCCAGTGCATTCGCCGGTCCAAACGCCATCGCCACCGCCACCGTGCGGTTCAATGCCACGACCGGTGATGGCCACACACCTATCAGGGCGTCATACAAGTTCACGATCTGCGGCCAGTCGGTCTGGCCGTATGTCGGGGCCTCGGCGTACAAGCAGGCGATCGCCGCTTGTAAGACGTAACGCCCCGGTTGACCTCCGTGGAGCCCGTCCATGATCAAGCCACGCGCCTCGGCGATCGCACTGTGATTCCAGAGCGATCGGTCTTGATCCTTTAGCCGTAGCAGCCGACCGTCACCATCAACTCGAGTAGCACGTCGTGCATCGGTGGCGAGAAGCAACCCGAGCAGCCCCCAGACTTCCCGCTCGTCGGGCATGAGCTCGCGCAGCATTCTGGCCAGGTGAAGCGCTTGGTCGACAAGATCAGCGCGCATCAACGACGAACCAGTGGGCGCTGTGTATCCAGCGGTGAAGAGCAGGTAGACGACGCCGAGAACTCCGCGCAACCCTTCCGGCAGTTCGGCGGAGCCCGGCACGCGGTAGGGGATGCGGGCCGACACGATCTTCTTCTTTGCCCGGGTCATCCGCGCCGCCATCGTCGGCTCAGACACCAGGAACGCTCGCGCGATGTCTGCGGTAGACACCCCACACACCAGCCTCAACGTCAGCGCCAGCTGGCCATCCTGCGCCAGCGCCGGGTGGCAGCACATGAAGATCAACCGCAGTCGTTCATCTTGAACGCCAGCGGCCGGTTCGACAGGTTCTTTTGACGTAACATCATCGACCAATTTCTCGGGTTCGACCAGCAGTGGCAGCTTCGACCGCAGCACCATCTCGCGCCGGATAGCATCCACGGCGCGCCGCTTGGCCGTTGTCGTGAGCCACGCTAACGGGTTGTCCGGGATCCCATCCCGAAGCCAGGCAACCAGTGCCGAGGCATAGGCCTCTTGGACGCATTCTTCGGTTAGGTCCAAGTCCCGAGCGACGCGGGCTGTCGCGGCCAGTACCAGAGCCCAGCCGCGCCGATGCGCGTCTCGAATTGCCGACTGGACGGCTGCTGCGTCCGTCATCCGTTAGGCGGATCGATCCACGATAAAGCCGCTGTCGACCGGTCGCACCTCGACGCCGCCGCCCTGCTGAGTGATCGGATTCCGCCGCGCGATTTCTAGGGCCGCGTCCAGGTCGTGAGCCTCGATCACGTAGAATCCGGCCACCACCTCCTTTGCATCGATGAACGGCCCATCCGTCACGACGTCGCCCCGAATCGACGTCGCTGTCGTGTCGGCGGGTCGCAGTGCGAACGCCGCGACCATGGCACCGGCCGCCACGACTTCGTCTGCATAGCGACCGTGGGCCTGGCTTGCGTCCGTTGTCGGTTTTTCGGTGTCAGCGAGATTCTTCGCGTAGATCAAGATTGCGTACTGAGCCACCAGGTTCTCCATTCAGATAGTGGATATTTTGCTCTTACACCACTACGACGAACAAGCGAGACGGAATCGACAGCCCCGACCCAAATCAGTCACCGACGGTTGCCTCGGCACCACCATCGCCGTTCATAACGCCCGAGCCGCTCTGCTTATGACACATCGGTTGCCTCGGCACCACCATCGATGGTCAAAACAACGCCGCCATCATTGGGCTGTGGCCGCACCCGTTTGCTCCGCGCGCCGAAGGCGCATTGGCCGCGCGTCGTCATCGGTGCCGCGGTCATCGTGGCTGCCCTCAACGGCTGATTGCCGCCGTAGCATCGTAGACTCTCCCAAATCGGCGCTGCGGCGGGAATCGGCCTGGTCTGGGTGCGTTTGAGGGCCACGAGGCCCATACTCACCCGGGTGATCGGCGCAGCGGGTGCGGCGTGACGGGTAGTGTCTCACTATGGCTTCGCACGACACCCCCATGAATGACACCGAGGCGGCGCTCGCCGAGCTGCACAGCATCCGCGAAAGCATCGACAATATCGACGCAGCACTGGTGCACATGCTGGCCGAGAGATTCAAATTCACCCAGTTCGTCGGAACGCTAAAGGCCGAGCACGGTCTGCCTCCAGCAGACCCGGAACGCGAGCGGGAGCAGATCCAACGCCTTCGTCGGCTTGCGGAGACGAGCCACCTCGACCCGGAGTTCGCAGAGAAGTGGTTCAACTTCGTCGTCGCCGAGGTGATCCACCATCACGTCGAGGCAGCCGAGCGCACCCCGGGGCGCGTGTCTGGCGGTAAGCCGGCGTGAGCCCGCGGTGGAACCCGGCGGCACTGCCGCGCCTGCACGGCAGAACTATCGTCGTCACCGGCGCCAACGCCGGAATCGGCTTCTTCACGAGCCTGCAACTGGCCGGCGCCGGCGCGCACGTCATTCTCGCATGCCGCAATGAAACGCGAGCGGATGCCGCAATCGCGGCCATCCACGCCCGCGTGCCTTCCGCACAGCTCGAGTTTCTCTCACTGGACACCGCCGACCTGACGTCAGTGAGCGCAGCTGCCGCGCGCATCCGAGGTCTGGAACGGGTCGATGTGCTGATCGAGAACGCCGGTATGGTGCATCCGCCGGCAGAACGCACCACAAACGGCGACGGCAATGAGCTCGTACTGGCGACGAACTTCTTAGGGCATTTCGCGCTCGCGGCCCAGGTGATGCCGGCGCTGCTGCGAACCTCCGGCGCACGAATCGTGTCGCTCGGCAGCATGGTCACGCGGCTGTACGACTTTCGCATCGGCGACCTGCAATTGCGCGCGCACTACACGCCGAATCGCGCGTACGCACACTCGAAGATAGCGGTTCAGTCATTCGGCTTCGAGCTCGATCGGCGGCTGCGCGCCGCCGATGCCGACGTTGCGAGCATCGTCGCGCATCCGGGTTATTCGATCGGTGGACTCACCGAGCGCATTGAGGGCGTAAACGAGCCGAGCGGCGGCAAACGCGCGGTGGATGCCCTGTTGTCGCCGATGGCGCAATCGAAGAGCCGTGGCGCCTGGCCTATCGTGCGCGCTGCCGTCGACTCGGCCGCGGTCGGCGGCCAGTATTACGGCCCGCGCTTGCTGACCGAGGGGCAGCCCGTACTGCAGCAGCCGACGCGCACAAGCGTCGACCCGGAGGTCGCGGCTGAGCTCTGGAGAAAGGCCGAGGAGTACACGGGCATGTCATTCGAGTAGCGTTCGCGTCATTGACGTGACGAGACGCTCCGCCTAAAGTTAATCCACGCTCCTTTTAGAAGCGGGTTCATCGTCGATCGGAGGCGTCGTGACCGTGCTGCACGCAATCATCCGCAGAGTGGAGGGCGCCCAGGCGCTGGACCGGTACGCCAAACCGGTCGTCGACTTCGTCGGTCGTAGCGTGAAACCGCGATGGATCCGCAATCTGCTCAGCGGCACGTATCTCGGGCATCCGATGCATCCGCTGCTCACCGATCTGCCGATCGGAGCGTGGAGTATGGCGACACTTCTCGACACGATCGGCGGACCGGACACCGAGCGAGCCGCCGACATTCTCGTGGTGGCCGGCATCGTCGCCGCAGCGCCGACGGCCGCAGCAGGGCTGAACGACTGGTCGGACACCTACGGGCCGGAAACCCGGGTTGGCCTCATCCATGCAACAGCCGTCGGCACCGCGGTCGCCGTGTACGCCGTCTCGGTGATCGCCCGAGCAACCGGTAATCGACGGGCCGGAAAATTGCTGGGTCTGGCCGGGTTCGCCGCACTCACCGCCGGCGGGTTTCTCGGCGGCTACCTCAGCTTTGTGAGAGGAGTGAACGTCAATCGCACCGCGTGGCAAGAAGGCGCGGCAGAATGGACCGCGGTGCTGCCTGACTCCGAGTTGCCGGAAGATGAGTCGCGTCGCGTTGACGCGGATGGGGTTCCGGTCATGCTGTATCGGCATGCGAATCGGCTCACAGTGCTGGCAGCTACGTGCAGCCACATGGGAGGCCCTCTCGATGAGGGCGCGATCGAAGGCGGATGCGTCACCTGCCCGTGGCACGGCAGCGTGTTCCGTCTGGAAGACGGCGGCATCGTGCGCGGACCGGCCACGAGCCCGCAGCCGCGCTTTGACGCGCGCGTGCGAGACGGCCAGATAGAAGTGCGTGCCGCCTGACCGGCTAGTGTCCGACGACAGGCCCGAAGTGCTCGGCGAGCGTTGCGCGGTGGGTGGCGCGGAGTTCCTCGAGGCCGACGGTGAAGGCATCCTGAATCTCGAGCACCGGTTGGGTGCCGATCTCGACATCGGTGACGCCGATGCGCAGCACCGGGTAATCGCGGCCCTCGCAGAGGCCGCGGAACTTCACGTCGTCTTCACGCGGCACGGACACGATCACCCGGCCGGCCGACTCGGAGAACAGGGCGGTCGCGGCGTCCACGCCGTCGCGCTCCATGATCTCGCCGAGCCAGACGCGGGCGCCGACACCGAACCGTAGCACCGACTCCGCCAGGGCTTGCGCGAGTCCGCCATCTGCGAGGTCGTGTGCGGAGACGATCAACGCCTCCGTCGCGCCGGCGTGCAGCAGTCCGGCGAGACGCTTCTCTTCGGCCAAGTCGACGATCGGCGGATGCCCACCCAAGTGCCCATGAATCGTGCCGGCCCAGGCGGATCCGTCGAGCTCCTCACGGGTGACCCCGAGCAGGTAGATGTTGTCACCGGCGTCTTGCCACCCACTCGGGATGCGACGGTCGACGTGATCGATCACGCCGAGAACGCCGACAACCGGCGTCGGGAAGATCGGCGTGTCGCCCGTCTGGTTGTAGAACGACACGTTGCCGCCGGTGACGGGAATCTCCAGCTCCAAGCATCCGTCTGAGAGGCCCTCGACGGCCTGGCCGAACTGCCACATCACCTCGGGGTTCTCCGGGCTGCCGAAGTTGAGGCAGTCGGTGACGGCCACCGGCACGGCGCCGGTCACCGCGACGTTGCGATATGCCTCGGCAAGCGCAAGCCGAGCACCCTGTTTCGGGTCGAGCTGGCAGTAGCGGCCGTTGGCATCTGTCGCGATCGCGAATCCGAGACCGGATGCCTCGTCCACGCGGATCATGCCGCCGTCGTCCGGGAACGCCAGCGCCGTGTTGCCGCCCACGTAGTAGTCGTACTGGTTGGTCACCCAGCTCTTGTCTGCCAGGTTCGGGCTGCCGAGCAGTGCGAGGAACTGCTCGCGGAGCGCCTCGGTGTCGTTGTCTGACGGTCGCTCCAGGGCCGACGCCGAGTCGGCCTGCAGCGCATCGAGCCAGCTCGGATAGGCGACGGGACGGTCGTAAACAGGCCCGTCGACCGCAACCGTGCGCGGGTCGACGTTGACGATCTCGACGCCGCGCCAGTTGATGACGAGCCGCCCGGTGTCCGTCACCTCGCCGAGCACGCTGGTTTCGACATCCCACTTGGCCGTGATGGCAAGGAATGCGTCGAGCTTCTCCGGTGCGACCACGGCCATCATCCGCTCTTGCGACTCGGACATCAGGATCTCTTCGGCCGTCAGGGTCGGGTCGCGCAGCAGCACGGAGTCGAGTTCGACGAACATGCCGCCGTCGCCGTTGGCTGCGAGTTCGCTCGTCGCGCAGCTGATGCCGGCCGCCCCGAGGTCCTGGATGCCTTCGACGACCTTGTCGCGGAACAGCTCGAGGCAGCACTCGATCAGGACCTTCTCGGCGAACGGGTCGCCGACCTGAACGGCGGGGCGCTTGGTCGGGCCTGTTGCGGTGAAGGTGTCCGACGCCAGAATGGATGCCCCGCCGATGCCGTCGCCGCCGGTGCGCGCACCGAATAGCACGATCTTGTTGCCGATGCCGCTGGCGTTCGCGAGGTGCAAATCTTCGTGGCGCAGCACGCCGACACTGAGCGCGTTCACGAGCGGGTTGCCCTGATACACCGGGTCGAAATAGGTCTCGCCGCCGATGTTTGGCAGGCCGAGGCAATTGCCATAGAACGAGATGCCCGAGACGACGCCGTGCACGACGCGAGCGGTGTCGGGATCGTCGATCTTGCCGAACCGCAGCTGGTCCATGACGGCGACCGGGCGTGCGCCCATCGAGATGATGTCGCGCACAATGCCGCCGACACCGGTCGCGGCACCCTGGAACGGCTCGATGTACGACGGATGGTTGTGGCTCTCGACCTTGAACGTCACGGCCCAGCCCTCACCGACATCCACGACGCCGGCGTTCTCACCCATACCGACCATGAGGTTCTGCTTCATGGCCTCGGTGACCTTCTGCCCGAACTGGCGCAGATACATTTTGGAGCTCTTGTACGAGCAGTGTTCGCTCCACATCACCGAGTACATGGCGAGTTCGCCGCTGGTCGGCCGGCGGCCGAGGATCGTCTTGATCTGTGCGTATTCGTCCGGCTTCAGGCCGAGCGCGGCATAGGGCTGCTCTTTTTCCGGTGTGGCGAGAGCGTTTTCGACGGTGTCTGGAATCTGCTCATTCACGGATGATGCGGATGCCGTGGGCTGGGTCACGCGGCGGGACTCCTTGGCTACTGGGCGCCGGAGGAGGGAGGGCGCCGAACCAGTCAAGTCTACCGACGGCGGCGGAGGCTCAGCCTCGATCAATGCCGAAGGTGCGGCGCATCAGCGCCTGCAGGTTGCGGTCGAGCGAGTCGAATCGATCGTCGACGTTCGTTTCCAGTCGGCCGATTTCGCTGCGCAACACGTGGATGAACAATGTTGAGACGATCGTGACCATGCCGATGAGGCTTGCAGCGAACACGCATATGACGGTCCACACCTGCGGCTCATTCATGGTCGACACCCCTCCATTGTCTCCGCGTTACAACGAGATTGCCAGGGCGCGAATCGTGCAGCCATGTGGCCAGTCGGAATGTGCACAACTGACACCGATATCGGCTTGTGCAGACCGAGCCAAATTCAGGTTGGTTGGGGTTGGCCCTGCCATGGCAGCAGCACGTGCGCATCGCTCCCGTACTATCGTGCTATGCGCCCGAATCCTGCGATTTTGGATACCTTCAGTGTCGATGAACCGGCGTTTCGGCTTGTCGGCAGGCAAGGAACAGCGTGGCGTGCTGGACAGCTTGCGCTCGAGCCGCTGGACGCGCGGACTGCCGTCATCGATCTCAGCTTGTATTGGCGGCCGATCAACACCGCGGGCGCGTGCTTGTGACGGGTCGAATGCATCCCGCGGAAATCCAGATCGACGCCTGTCTGGTTCGGGCGCTGCTGGCCGGGCAGTTTCCGCAGTGGGCTGCGTTGCCATTGGCGCGGTTCGACTCATCCGGAACGGTCAATGCGATGTTCCGGCTCGGGGGCGAGCTCGCGGTCCGACTTCCGCTCATCGCGAGCGGTGCTGCGAGCATTGAGCGCGAGGCGGTGTGGTTGCCGAAGTTGAGTCGGCAATTGAGCGGCCAGATGACCGGGGGCAGATCGCTAGCACGCATCCCTCGCGTGCTCGGTGTCGGCTCGGCCGGTGCCGGCTACCCGTGTCCGTGGCTCGTGGTCGATTGGCTGCCGGGGGCGTCGCCCGGGTTAGGGAGTGAGCCCGGCACGGATGCGCTCGCCCGCGACCTGGGCGCGTTCGTGCGCGCATTGCGCCGGATCGACGCGACGGATGCTCCGCCAGGCTATCGAGGCGGCTCGCTTCACCCGTTGGATTCCGCAGTGCGCGACTGCCTCAGGCAGGTCGAGGACGTCGTCGACAGTGCGGGTTTGCTCCGTCTGTGGGAGGAGTCGTTGGCGGCACCCCAGTGGGCGGGAGCGCCAGTCTGGACGCACGGCGATCTCCTCGCGGCCAACATTCTCGTGGCGGATCAACGACTGAGCGCCGTGCTGGACTTTGGTGCGGCAGGCATCGGCGACCCCGCATGTGACGCGATGGCCGCGTGGAGCGTGCTGCCGGCATCCGCTCGGGATGTCTATCGGCGAGCGATCGCTGCTGACGACGCAATGTGGCTGCGCGGGCGCGGTTGGGCGTTGGCGCAGGCGGCGATCGCGCTGCCGTACTATCGCGAGACCAACCCGGGCATGACAGCCAGTTCCGTGCATATTTTGACCGAGCTGATGCGTGGGTAGGCGGCGCACGAGGCGGGTGGCGCGTTGCCGATGCCGTGAACTCGATCGGCTGGGCAAGCTGCTGGCTGCCCGGTCGCCGCAGTAGATAGTGCAGTTCTCCAGCGGTATCGTCAAGGCACACACAATCACAGAGGAAGACCGATGACCGATTTGCCAGAATCGCCGCGTCAACCGAATCCGATACGGTCGCAGCCGGAAGCTCAGCGGCCTGCCGCTCCGCAGGTCGATGCGGCACAGCCGCAGTACGCGCAGCCGGTGCAGCAGCCGTACCAATCGCAGCCGTACCAACAGCAGCCGTACCAACAGCAGCCGTACCAATCGCAGCCGCCGTACCAATCGCAGCCGCCGTACCAATCGCAACCGCAGCCGGTCGTGCCGCAAGCGTATTATGCGGCACCGCAATACGTTGTGCCAGTGGTCGCGTATGCCCCGCCGCAGCCGAAGGGACTGAGCGTCACGTCAATGGTGCTCGGGCTCGTTTCTATTGTCTTCGGCTTCACTCTCCTGGTGCCGATCGGTGCTGTCGTGTTCGGGGCGATCGGGCTGAAGAGGGAGCCGGCAGGGCGCGGTATGTCGATCGCCGGCATCGTGCTCGGCGGCTTGTGCTTGGTGTTCTGGGCGTTTCTGGTCGTCTTTTGGATCGTAGCGATCGCCGGCTTGTTCGGCATCGCAGCCACTGTGCCGTCGGTGTCCAACTAGCTATTGATGTGCCACGCTTGTCACGGCAAACTTTCGTCCCGGTGAGTCAGGCGAGCGTGTAGAACTCAAGTGCGATGTTGTCGGGGTCTCGGAAAGCCACCAGCGACCCGCTCGAACCCTGCTTCACCGGTGATCGCCCGACGCCGACAGCATCCAAGTGTTCTGCCCACTGATCGAGAGTTTCGCGGTCGGCGACCGCGAAGCTGAGGTGATCCAACCCCGCGCGACGCTCCGAGAACGGCCCGGGGATGGCCTTGTCACCATGACTGTCGAGCACGAGCTCGAAGCCGGACCGGGCCATCATCACTCGGGTGATCTCGCTGACCTGCACCTGTTTCACGATCTCGAACCCGAGCACGTCGCGGTACCACGCGGCAGAGGCGGGCGCGTCGCTCACAGTCAGCGTGACGTGGTGGATCCCTGAAATCTCCGGAACGGTCATATTTCTGATCGTACTCATCCGGCGTTCTGGCGGCACCGGAGATTTGCCACGTGCGGCCTACTTGCTCCAACCGCCGGGAGGGCCGATCAGCAGGAACGCGCTCATGATCACGATGATGCCGACGACGAACAGTGTGACCAGGATTCCGGGGTGGCGCAAGAACCAACGCAACACGGCGCGGACCCAGGTGTGGTCGCGCGGGTCATCGGTTGCCTCGCGATGCCACTCCCCGGCGAGATTGCCGTGCTTGTCGAGCCACAGGTCGAACGGGATCGTCGCGTACGGCACGATCGCGGTCAGCACGGCCCCGACGATCAGCTTCACGCTCCACCGCTGGTTGACGCCGACCAACACCGCAGTCAGCGCATAGGTGATGAACACGAAACCATGAATCGAACCGCCGATCAGCACCGGCAGCGTGCCGAGCCCGCCGACGTATTTGAGCAGCATGCCGGCGATCAGCAGTGTCCAGGTGATCGCTTCGGCGATCGCGACCACACGAAAGAATTTGTGCGGTGTGATGCCGGTAGATGCGGACTCGGAGGAGGCATGCCGGGTTGTGTTCGGCTCGGTCGCCTTCGCTGCTGCGGCAGCAGTTTCCGGCGTGGTCAGGGGAGTGCTCATGCGTCAATACTGCCCGAGGCGGCCGCGAAGCACATCGAACGAAAGTTTGAATCCGGGTGCCTGGCTGCGCATGCGACCCCTGACCCGTCACGTTTGGCTGGCTAAACCCGATAGTTCCAGCCAACCGTGACGGGTCACGGCCGCTACGCGCAGGCCGGCCTCAGGCGATGATCGTCCAGGGGTTCTCGATCAGGCGGGTGAGCGACTGCAGGAACTGCGCAGCAAGCGCCCCGTCGACGATGCGGTGGTCGGCGGAGAGCGTATACCGCATCTGGTAGCGCGGCAGAATCTCGTCGCCGACGACGGTGGGCTCTCGCTTGGTGCCACCGACCGCGAGGATGGCACCCTCCGGCGGGTTGATGATCGCCGTGAACTGCTCCACTCCGAACATGCCGAGGTTGGAGATGGTGAACGTTCCACCGGACATCTGCTCGAGCGTGAGCTTCTTGTCGTTCGCGAGCGCGACAAGCTGTTTGGTCTCGACGCCGAGCTGCGTGACGGTCTTGGTGTCGGCATCCGGAATCACGGGAACGACCAGGCCATTCTCCGACGCCACAGCGACACCGATATTGACCCGGTGGTGCACCTGCATCGTCTCGCTGGTGTCGTCGATGTACGACGCATTGACCAGCGGATGCTCACGCAGCGCCAGCGCGCTCGCCCGGATCAGCAGGTCGTTGACACTGACCTTCGGCCGACCGGATGCCGTCAGCTGCGTATTCAGGTCGGCGCGCAGCTGCATGAGTGCTTCCGCATTGGCCACGGCTGTCACATAAAAGTGCGGGATGGTGCGTGCGCTCTCGCCGAGACGGCGCGCGATCACGCGGCGCGTTTTGGTCATCGGAACGGATTCGGAGCCGCGCTTCTCGTCTGCGCTTGTGGGCGCGGGAGCCCCACCGGCAGGCGCGGCGCCAGCCGTCGGGCTGACGGCGCGGGCTGGTGCCGGTGCTGCCAAAGCAGCCGCGGCGGCCGTGGGCGCGACCGCCGATGGCGCCTGGGTAGCTTCAGCCCCGGGGGCCAGAAGCCCATCGAGGTCCGTGCGGATGATCCGACCGCCTGGGCCGGTGCCGCGAACGTTCGACAGGTCGAGGTTGTGGTCACGCGCGAGCTTGCGCACGTAAGGGGAGGCGAATTGGCGCTCGCCATCTCCTGCACCCTCTGTTGGTCGAGTAACGAGCGACGAAGGAGCCCGCGTATCGAGACCTGGTACGGGGGTCTCGATACGCTCGCTGGCGCTCGCTACTCGACCAGCGTCGGGGGTCTCGATACGCTCGCTGGCGCTCGCTACTCGACCAGCGTCGGGGGTCGTCGCAGGAGCAGCAGGCGCGCCAGCATCCGCACCATCGTCGATCAGCGCGATCGGGGTGCCGATCGACACGTTCTCGCCCTCGGCAACGAGGATCTTCGACATCGTGCCGGCCTCGTACGCCTCGTACTCCATGGTGGCCTTGTCCGTCTCGATCTCGACAAGAATGTCGCCGACCTCGACCTTGTCGCCCGGCTGCTTGTGCCAGGTGGCGATTGCGCCCTCCTCCATGGTGTCGGAGAGTCGTGGCATGGTGATTTCGATCATGGTTCTTCGCCCGTCTGTGATCTAGCGGCGGCTGCGGTGCCCGACCGCATCAAGGGTCTGGCGGATGGCGCCGATCACATCATCCGCGGACGGCAGCGCTGCCGTCTCCAGGGGCTTCGAATAGGGCATCGGCACCTCGGCCATGGCAACGCGCCGAACCGGCGCATCCAGGTAGTCGAACGCGCCGTCCGAAATCGTCGCGGCAACTTCGGCACCGATTCCGTAGGTGAGCCAATCGTCTTCGAGGATCACGGCCGAGTGCGTTTTCTTGACGGATTCGACGATGGTCTCGCGGTCGAGCGGGCGCAGGCTGCGCAGGTCGACGACTTCGATGTCCAGGCCGTCAGACTCGGCGAGTTGCTGGGCGACCTGCTCGGCGACGTGCGCCATCCGTGAATAGCCGATCAGCGTGAGGTCCTTGCCGGTGCGGGTGACGGCGGCCTTGCCGATTTGCGCCGGGATGTCCTCGTCCGGCACCTCGCCCTTGGTGTTGTACAAGGCCAGGTTCTCCAGGAACAGCACGGGGTCGTCATCACGGATCGAGGCGAGCATCAGCGCTTTCGCATCCGCCGGGGTGCTCGGGGCGACAACCTTCATGCCGGGAACGAACGCGTAGTACAGTTCGATGTTCTGTGAGTGCGTAGCGCCGAGCTGCTGCCCGCCACCACCGGGCGTGCGGATGACCATGGGCACCTTGGCCTGGCCGCCGAACATTCCGTAGATCTTGGCCGCGTGGTTCACGATCTGGTCGATTGCGATCAGCGAGAAGTTGATCGTCATGATCTCGACGACCGGGCGCAAGCCCAGCATCGCCGCGCCGATTGCGGCACCGGTGAAGCCTTCCTCGGCGATCGGAGTGTCGCGCACCCGCTTCTCGCCGAACTCGGCAAGGAGGCCGGCCGTGATCTTGTACGAGCCCTCGAAAATGCCGATCTCCTCGCCGATCAGGAAGACATCCTGATCGCGGAGCATTTCGGAGCGCAGGGTGTCGTGCAGAGCCTGGCGATAGGTCTTGATGCTCATCGGGCGGCTCCTTGCGCGGCAGTCTGGGCAGAAGCGGGTGTCGGTGCCGGGTCGAACAACGGCTGCCCCGGGAGCCTGCGCGAATCGTTGGGGACCGGGGTCGCGTACGTGTAGTCGAACAGGGTGGAGACATCCGGGAAGGGGCTCGCCTCGGCGAACGCCGCCGCCTCGACCACGATCGCGGTCTCTTCTGCGTCGATCTGCTTGACGGCTGCGTCCGTGAGCACGCCGCTTGCAACGAGCTTGGCGGCGAAGGTGTGCACGGGGTCGTGCTCCTTGAGCGCCTCGACCTCTTCGGCGGAGCGGTACTTCGCGGGGTCGACGACCGAGTGGCCCTTGAGGCGTTCGGTCATCACCTCGAGCAGGAACGGCTTGCCGCTGCGCGCGGTCGCGACCGCACGCAGCGCCGCTTCGTAAACGGCTTCGGGGTCAAGCCCGTTGACCCGCTCGGATGCCATGCGGTACGACGATGCTCGTTTGTACAGTTCCGGCTCACCTGAGGCAGCCTCGACCGTTGTACCCATGCCGAGTCCGTTGTTGATGATCACGTAGACCACCGGCAGGTTCCAGATCGCAGCCAAGTTGAGTGACTCGTGGAACGCGCCGATGTTGGTCGTGCCGTCGCCCATGGTGCATAGCACGACCTCATCGCCATCGCGGTAATCGATCGCCAGCGCTGCTCCGGTGGCCAGCGGCAGCTGGCCGCCGACGATGCCGTAGCCGCCGAGCAGTCGCTGGGTGATGTCGAACATGTGCATCGACCCGCCCCAGCCCTTGGAGACGCCATCGATACGGCCGAACAGTTCTGCCATCACACGCTTGGGGTCGATGCCCTTGCTGATCGCATAGCCGTGTTCGCGATAGTTGGTGAACAGATAGTCACTGGGCCGCAGTGCAGACATCAGCCCCACGACCGCGGCTTCTTCGCCGAGGTTGAGGTGGCAGTAGCCGCCGATCAGGGCCTGCGTGTATGCGCGCGCCGCGCGCTCTTCGAAGCGGCGGATCAGGACCATCTGGCGATAAAAGTCAATCAAGCGGCCGTGATCCTGAGCCGGTCGTGCTTGCGTCTTCGGGCGGGACGCTGCAGCACCTCGTGCCGTCGTCTTCCGCGTCCGCGTCTGTGCGGTCACCGGGACTCCCTTCGTCGACCTTCGTGGGGTCGGACGTCTCGTGCATGTCGTCATTAATGACACTAACGAGTATCATTATATAGCAGGGGCGGTAACCCTGCACTGTTGTCCAGTATGCCCAGGTTTGACTGCCCAGGTTGTTTGCCCAGTCTTGTCCGACGAGGAGGCTCGCAATGCCTACTTTTGCCGAGGTGAGTGCAGGGCGCAAGCGCGGCCGTCCGACTGCGGACGAACGCGTGCAGCGCAGGGCGCAGATTCTCGACGTCGCACTGCCGGTCTTCCTGGAGAGCGGATTCGGCAACACCACCGTCGATCAGCTCGCCGCCGCCGCGCACGTCACGAAGCGCACGATCTACAGCTACTTCGGCGACAAAGACGGCGTGTTCACGGAGATGGTGCGCAGCCTCGCGACCACGGTCAGCGACCACGCTCCAGACAACGAATCACTTGAGTCGCTGGCCGCTCGCATCGTCTATCGCTTGGACTCGGCCGAGCTGATCGGTCTGCACCGCTTGGTCATCGCAGAATCCACCAGGTTTCCGGAGCTCGCCGTGGCCCTGCACGACAACGGCGAGGTGCAGCACATCGCACGGTTGCGTGAACAGATCCGCCGTGAGTACGGAGCGGATCCCGCCGATCGCGCGTCTGACCTGTTCACGCTGCTCGTCGGAGAGGACCACCGAAAGCGCCTGCTCGGCCTGTTGCCCGCCGTGACGGCGGATGCCGCGCGCGCTCACGCGCATGCTGTACTCGCGTCGTTCGGACTCGCGCGACCCTAGCCCGCTGGCCTGCGCCGCTTGGCGCGCGGTGCGCCACTTCAACTGGCGCAACGCGCACCAAGTGGCGCACGGCGGCGGCGGCGGTGGTGGTGGCGGGTAGGCTACGCCGCGGCGAGAGCCGCGATCGCGCTCGTGAAGAAGGTGAGGCCGTCCACTCCGGAGCGCATCGCGGCATCCGTATCGGGCCCGAAGCCGGGCTCGGTGGCGTGCTCGGGGTGTGGCATCAGGCCGACGACGTTGCCCCGATCGTTGGCCACACCGGCGATGTCGTTCAACGATCCGTTCGGGTTGACACCGACGTAGCGGAACACGACCCGACCCTCACCTTCAAGCCGAGCCAGCTCGTCAGCGGATGCGACGAACCCGCCTTCGCCGTTCTTCAGCGGGATGACGATCTCATCGCCTGCGGTGAATCCATTGGTCCAGGCGGTGGACGTGTTCTCAACGCGCAGCTTCTGATCGCGGCGGATGAACCTGCCGTGGTCATTGCGGATCAACCCGCCCGGCAGCAGGTGCGCCTCGGTGAGCATCTGAAAGCCGTTGCAGATGCCGAGAACAGGCATTCCCTTGTTCGCCGCATCCACGACCTCGGTCATGATCGGCGACAGGCTCGCGATCGCCCCGCAACGCAGGTAGTCGCCATAACTGAAACCGCCCGGCAGCACGAGCGCGTCGACTCCCCGCAGGTCGTGCTCGCCGTGCCAGAGGGCGACCGGCTCTGCACCGGCAGCACCGACCGCGCGCAGCGCATCCCGGTCGTCGAGCGAACCGGGAAACGTGACGACGCCGATCTTCATCGCGCGTGCCCTTCGGCAAGCTCAGGGACCGAGGTCGGCTCAGGAACCGGGGTGGGCTCAGCGACCGGCACGACCGCGATCGACACCACATCTTCGATCACACCGTTGGAGAGCACGTCCTCGGCGATTTGACGAACGGATGCCAGCAGCGCGTCGTCAGCTTGCAGCTCCGTCGTCAGTTCGAACCGCTTGCCAACGCGCACGTCGAAGTGCCCCTTGCCTGTTCGCGCGAGCGCGCTCGCGACGGCCTTGCCCTGCGGATCGAGCAGCTCGGCCTTCGGCATGACTTCTACGACGATGGTGGGCACGTGAGGCTCCCTTATATGACGAGATGCGGTGGGATGGCTCGATTCTACCGGCGCGGCCGGCAATGCCCGTCGTACGTCTATAGCGCCTCGCTATAAGGTGACTGCATGGTGGAGGAGTTGGCCGCTGTCATCCTGCAACGGGCGCGGGCACGTGCGGGGATCAGTCAATCGCAATGGGCGCGGCGATCCCACGTGCCGCAGCCAAGTATCTCGGCATACGAGGCGGGTGTCCGCGCGCCGCGGCCCGATACGGTGAGCAAACTCGTGGACGCGCTGCGCAACTTTTTGGCCCGCGACTATGACGGCGCGGATTACGGCATCATGTGGGGCCTGATCGCGGACGACCTGCCAACGATCGCGCAGGAATTGCTCAACGACGTTCGACGGGATTAGGCCAGCCCGGACTGGCGAAGCAGCACGTCTCGCAGCGTGTCGCGCACGGCGGCCATGCCACGATAGGTCTCCTCGAAGCTTGTGCTCAGCGGTGACAGGCCGATGCGCAAGCCGCCCGGGTCACGGTAGTCGGGCAGCACATCCTGCTGCCAGAGCATCGCGTTGACCTTGCGCATCGCCGGATGATTGACGGTCACGTGCCCGCCGCGCCGCGCCGCCTCGCGCGGGCTGGCGAGCGTGGCACCGAGCGGCGCGAGCCATTCGTCGGCGAGTGTGATCGCGAACTCGGTCAGCGCAACTGACTTCGCCCGCACCGCATCGATCCCGCGGTCCCCGATCATCGCAAGCGTGTCCTGCATCGCCAGCATGCCGATCAGCGACGGCGTTCCGCTGATGAACCGGCGGATGCCCGTGGCCGGCAGATATTCCGGACCCATCGCGAACGCATCCTCGTTTCCGAGCCAGCCGTGGATGGGCTGAGTGAGGCTCTCCTGCAGTTCGGCGCGCACGAAGCCGAACGCGGGCGACCCGGGACCGCCGTTCAGGTACTTGTACGTGCAACCGACGGCGAGGTCGGCACCCCACGTGTCGAGTTCGACCGGAACGGAGCCGACGGAATGGCAGAGGTCCCAGAGAATCAGCGCACCCGCGTCGTGGGTGATCCGCGTGATCTCTGCCGCATCGGCGAGGAACCCTGAGCGGTATGCGACATGGCTGAGCACAACCAGCGCCGTCTGCGGGCCGACGGCAGCCGCGACCTGTTCCGCGGTGACGCCGGCCGCCGTGTCGGACTCGATCCAACGCAGGGTCATGCCCGTTTCGGCCGCGATTCCGGTCAGCACATAACGGTCGGTCGGGAAGTTGTCGGTGTCGAGCACGATCTCTATCCGCCCACCGGCATCGGTCCCTGAGCTTGCCGAAGGGCGCCCTTCGGCAAGCTCAGGGACCGGGGCGCGCTCACGGAGCGAAGCGTCGACTGCCGCCCGGGCGAGCTTGTACAAGAGCACCGTCGTCGAGTCGCCGACAAAGGTCTGCCCGGCTGAGGCCCCGAGCGCGACCCGGCCGAGCGAGTCTCCGATCGTGAGAGGAAGCTGCATCCACTCTTCATCCCAGCCGCGGATGAGCCGATCGCCCCAACCTGCCGTCAGGAATCGCTGGATGCGCTCGATGCTCGCGATCGTCGGCCGGCCGAGCGAGTTGCCGTCGAAGTACACCAGCGGTCCATCCGTGCCGTAGAACTGTTTGCGAAAGTGTGCGAGGCCGTCGCTGCGGTCCGCGCGACGCGCGAACGCGAGGTGCGGATCGAGGCCGATACCGGCATCCGCCGGTGTGGTGTTGGTCATGTGATTGTGTCCTCTGTTGTAGGCGATGCAGTTGTAAACGATGCAGGTGTAAACGATGCAGGGTTGTCGATGGTGCAGCCTCGTGCGGTCGCCAGCCAGTGGGCGGTTTCGCGAGCTGCACCGGGCGGCCGCCCGGGCACCCGGGCGAATCGCGGGCCGAACGCTGCCTCTTCGGCCGAGCCGGCGATCGAGCGCACGAGTGCATCGCCGTCGAGTCCGACCTCGGCCAGTGCCAGCAGTTCGCGTTGATTCACGCCGACCGGCAGCGGCCCGTTGCCGAGGTCGGTGCCGTAGAGCACTCGACCGCCCGCGCCTGCGAACCTGCGCAGGTTGTCGCTCGCGACCTCGAAAGCGGCGGTCTTGCGGCCCCAGCCGTGGATATCGAGTGTCGAGATCCACACCAGACCTGCGGATGCCATTCGGCCGACCACGCCGTCGGCAAGTCGCTCGCTGAATGGAGTGTGCGCGAGTGCCGTAACTCCTGCATCGAGCGCGCGCTCGGCCTGGCCAACGCCCTCGGCGTGGGCGACGACGGGAAGCTCGTGTTCTCTGGCGGCAGTGACGATCGCGGCGAGCAGGGCATCGCTCGGCACCGGCCCGGCGACCGAGTTCAGCGTGACCTTGATGACGGATGCGCCGAGCGCGGCCTGCGCGGAAACCGCGCCGGCGGCATCCGTCGGCGCGGCGAGCTCGATCGCGGCACCCGACGGTGCCCATGATGAGCGTGACGGGTAGCCGCCGGTGCACGTCAGGAAGCCGCCGGCTATGCGTACGGCTGGGAGAGCGGGGTCACGCGAGTTCAGCCATCCCCCAGCAGTGGGCGGTTCCCAGCCCAGGTCGGTGACATCCGTCAGCCCGCCCGGCAGCAGAGCCCTGGCTTCGATTAGACCAAGGTGCACGTGGTGGTCGGTCAGGTGCGCAAAAACGGTGCCGGGAATGTGGATATCGACCTCGGTGGTCGAGCGGTCAACCAGAGTCGGTGGTCGAGTGGCGGAGGGTATCGAGGCCACGGGACGACGCGACGAGATCTCTTGGTCTCCTAGGGAAGTGTCCGCATTTCCGCCTACCACCAAGGCGCTAAGCGACCCCCACGCTCGATACGCTCGCTGGCGCTCGCTACTCGACCAGCGGGGCTCGCTACTCGACCGCAGACGATCAACGGGTTCAATGACCGGCGTGAGGCGCCCTGCCCAGGCGCGGAAGAGCGTGGGGCCGTGCCATCCGTTCGAGAAGAATTCGTCGGCCGCGATGAGCAGCCCGTCGGTCACGACGGCGCGCCGATCTCGGTGCGCACGGCGAACAGCTCAGGAAAGAAGGTGAGCTCGAGCGCTTTCTGCAGGAAGGTGACCCCGCTCGATCCGCCCGTGCCGGTCTTCATTCCTATGGTGCGTTGCACGGTCTTCAGATGACGGAAGCGCCAGAGCTGGAAGTTGTCTTCGAGGTCGACGAACTCCTCGCAGGCCTCGTAGGCGGCCCAGTTCTCGCGCGAGTTCTCGTAGATCACCCGGAACGTGTCGACGAGTTCTGCGTTGCTCTGGTAGGCCTTGGTGACGTCGCGGTCGAGCACTTCGGCGGGGATCGCGTAGCCGGCACGGTGCAGGTAGCGCAGGAACTCGTCGTACAGGCTCGGCTGCTCGAGCAGGTCGGACAGCAGCGCGTGCGCCGGCGGATTGCTCTCGAACACCCGCAGCATGCGCGCATCCTTGTTGCCGAGCACGAACTCGACGGCACGGTACTGCCAGGACTGGAACCCGGATGAGTTGCCCAGGAATCCGCGGAACTCCGCATACTCAGCCGGCGTGAGCGTTGCAAGCACGGACCACTGGTCGGTCAGAGTCTTCTGAATGTGCTTGACTCGGGCGACCCGCTTGAGTGCGACCTTGAGATCGTCTGCCCGAAACAGATCGCGCGCGGATGCGAGCTCATGCAGCACAAGCTTCAGCCACAGCTCGGTGGTCTGATGCTGCACGATGAACAGCAGTTCGTCGTGGTGTTCGGGAACGCTCACCGGGTTCTGCGCGCTCAGCAGCGTCGTCAGATCCAGGTAGGAGCCATAGCTCATGCGCTCGCGAAAGTCGGTGACCAGGGTGTCGTCGAAATCGCGGATGTTATCGCCTCCGGCCACGAAAAGCCTCCTTGCGCTCGTGTCGTGCTCTCCACCGTAGTTGACCAGCCTCGGTGATCGAGTAGCGCAGCGTATCGAGATCCGTCTTGCGCGGGAATGTCGGTGGTGTACGTGAACGTTGCCGAGTGTATTCGTTTGACGCATGCGACTCCAGGAGGTATATTCCATGTGGAATAACCCGTGCCGAATAGATCGAGGGAGGTGCGCGTGGCGACCGCAATCACGCCGCTCGGAATCGCCTCACTCGCTCTTCTCGCTGAGCAGCCGATGCATCCGTATGAGATGTATCAGACGTTGATCAAGCGCTCCGAGGATCGCATCGTCAAGGTGCGACCCGGTTCCCTCTATCACACCGTGGATCGACTCGTCGCAGACGGACTCGTGCGCGCGATCGGAACCGAGCGCGAGGGCAATCGCCCGGAGCGAACGACATACGAGATCACCGAATCCGGGCAGCTGAGCCTGACCGAGCGAGTCGCTGAGATGCTGGCGACGCGCGTCAATCACTATCCGGAGTTTCCGCTGGCGATCGGGGAGGCGCACAATCTCCCACGTGACACGGTTGTGGACCTGCTCCAGAGGCGCTTGGCGCAATTGCGAGCCGATCTCGAGTTTGTCGCAACCGCGGTTCGCGCAGTCACGCACAAGGAGCTTCCGCGCAAATACTGGCTGGAAATCACCTATCAAAAGGCCATCCTCGAGGCGGAAATCGGTTGGATAGAGAGCTTCGTCGCCGAGCTCGAATCAGGCGACATCGACTGGTAGCCGCGCCACGCGGCATCCGTCGTCCACAGATCATCACAACTACAAGGATTTCCCCCAATGGATAAAGTCACTCGGCCCTGGCCGGCGCTCTGGGCGCTGTGCGTCGGATTCTTCATGATCTTGGTCGACTCGACTATCGTGTCGGTCGCGAACCCGAAGATTATGGAAGGCCTGAACACCGACATCAACACGGTAATCTGGGTCACCAGCGCCTACCTGCTGGCCTACGCCGTGCCGCTGTTGATCACGGGCCGGCTCGGTGACCGCTTCGGGCCGAAGAATCTCTACTTGATCGGGCTCGTGGTGTTCACGCTGTCATCCGCATGGTGCGGAATGATGGGACTGCCCGGCGGCACGGTCGAGATGCTGATCGTCGCTCGCGTGTTCCAGGGGCTCGGCGCCGCGCTGATGACGCCGCAGACCATGGCCGTGATCACCCGGATCTTCCCGCCGCAGAATCGCGGTCAGGCGATGGGCCTGTGGGGTGCCGTGGCCGGTGTGGCCACCCTGGTCGGACCGATCCTCGGCGGTGTGCTCGTCGACGGATTCGGCTGGGAGTGGATCTTCTTCATCAACGTGCCGGTCGGCATCGTCGCTTTCGTGATGGCATGGCGGCTCGTGCCGCGGTTGGCGAAACGGTCGCACAAGTTCGACATTCTCGGTGTTGCGCTCAGCGCAGTCGGCATGTTCCTGCTCGTGTTCGGCATCCAGGAGGGTCAGACCTACAACTGGGGCACCATCGCAGGCCCGATCACGGTCTGGTCGCTGATCATCGGCGGCATCGCCTTCATGGTGGCGTTCGTGGTCTGGCAGCACTACAACAGGGGTGAGCCGCTGCTGCCTTTGAAGCTATTCCGCGACCGCAATTTCTCGCTGGCGAACGCCGCGATTACGACGGTCGGCTTCACGATCACGAGCATGTCGCTGCCGCTGGTGTTCTTTTTTCAGATCGTGCTCGGCTTTTCTCCGACACAGTCAGCGCTGATGCTGGTTCCGATGGCGGTGATCTCAGGGGCGCTCGCCGCACCCGTCGGCAAGCTCGTGGACAAGATCAACCCGCGCTATCTCGCCCTGGCCGGGCTGCTGTTTCTCGCTGTTGCACTGTTCTGGTACTCGGCCTGGCTCGACACCGATGTCAACCTGTGGTGGCGCTTGTTGCTGCCGAGCGCCTTGATGGGGCTCGCCAATGCGTTCGTCTGGTCGCCGATTTCCACGACGGCCACCTACAACCTGCCACAGGCGGATGCCGGTGCCGGCTCGGGCGTTTACAACGCGACCCGTCAGGTGGGCGCCGTTCTCGGCAGCGCGTCGATCGCGACGTTGATCGTCGCGCGACTCGGCGCCAACGGGCTGAAAGCATCCGCTACGGGTGGGGAAATTGCCGGTGCGTTGCCCGACCAGTTGAAGGCGGGTTTCACCGCCGCAATGGCGCAATCGCTGCTGCTGCCCGCCGCGGTGGCCCTGGTGGGTGCTGTGATCGTGATCTTCTTCGCCAAGCCGCGCAAGAACGAAGCGTGGACGCACGCGCTCACCACGCAGGGCGTGCGCACTGCCGCCGCGGCGGCAGCCCATGGGTCGCATGCTGCACCGGTCGATGTGGATGCCGTGCCTGCCGCTGCCGCCAGCCACACGACGCACGGGTCGCACGCGGCCACCGTCCAGGTCGAGGCCGAGGTCGAGGTCGACGCCGAATAGGTTGCTACACGGCAACGCGCACGCGGATGAGGTTCGCCCAGGGGTCCTCGAAGCTGAGTGACGCGCCATCGTCGCGCGTCTGCACGCTGTAGTGCGACATCCGTTCGCCAAGTGCGCCGAGGTCGTCGCTCGACGGCACGAGAATGTCGACGCGACCGAGTCCGAGCGCCGGAGCGCGACGGCCCGCACCGGCACTATTCCAGGTGTTCATGGCCATGTGATGGTGGTACCCGCCCGCGCTGACGAACAGCGCGGACCCGCCCATCGATGCCGTCGTGTCGAAGCCGAGCTTGTCGACATAGAACGCTTTTGCGGATGCCGTGTCCCCGACCGACAGGTGCACGTGGCCGACGACCGCACCGCCGATCACCGGATCCGCGATGGCCTCCTCGGTGAGATGTTCGTTCAAGAAGCCGTTCGGGTCGAGGTAGAGGGTGCTCATCTCGATCTGGCCGTGGGTCCAGCTCCACTGCGTGCGGGTGCGGTCCCAGTACAGTTCGACCCCGTTGTTCTCCGGGTCGGTGAAGTAGAACGCCTGGCTGACCAGGTGGTCTGCGCTACCCGTGAAGGTACCGGGCTCTTTCGTGGCGACCGAATAGACCGCCGCGGCAAGTGCCGTCTGGGTCTCGAACAGGATCGCCGTGTGGAACAGCCCTGCGCTCCGCGGCGCTGAAGCGCGCAATTCAGGCGCGTACTGCAGGATCACGACGGGGGTCGTTCCCCTACCGAGAACGGCGGTGTCCGCATCCTGGCTGAGCAGCTGTAGTGTGACGGCGTCGCGATAGTACGCGACCATCCGATCGAGGTTGCCGACCTTGAGCAATACGGCGCCCATTGCGGTATCTGCCGCAAGGCGGTCTGCTGACAGGTTGGTGGCTGCGGCGCTGGCGGGCGGACGGATGCTGCCGGTAGCGGATTCACTCATGCCGGATGCAACGTGCATGCGTCTGCATCTATTTCCGTGCCCCCGCGTCTGAGGTCAGTCTCTCGAGAAGTTCACGATATCGTGCGGCCGTCTGCTCGACGATGTCGGCGGGCAATTCCGGCGGTGTAGCGTCGGTCCCTGAGCTTGTCGAAGGGTCCCAGTGGGCCGATAGCCAGTTGCGCACGATCTGCTTGTCGAAGCTGGCCATGCGCTGTGCAGGCGAAGCACCGGATGCGTATGCGCGCGCATCCCAGTAGCGACTCGAGTCGCTCGTGAGCACTTCGTCCGCAAGGGTCAGCTCGCCGGTGATCGGGTCGGCACCGAACTCGAACTTGGTGTCAGCGAGAATCACGCCTCGTGCTTCGGCGATCGCCGAGGCACGAGCGTAGACCTCGAGCGAGCGGTCGCGAAGCTGCGCGGCGGCATCCGCTCCGACGAGGTCGACGGTTCGATCGAAGGAGATGTTCTCGTCGTGCTGACCCATCGGCGCTTTCCAGGCGGGAGTGTAAATGGGTGCGGGCAGCTTGTCACCGTTGCCCAATCCTGCGGGCAGTTGCACACCGCACACACTCTGCGTTCGCTGATACTCGGCCCAACCGCTGCCCGCGAGATAGCCGCGCACCACACACTCGATCGGATACATCGCGAGCGGCTTGACGAGCATTGCTCGGCCGGCAACGGCATCCGGAATCTGGTCGACGACGCGCCCGTCGCGCAGGGTGTGGTCGGGAATCAGATGGTTCGGGATGCCCGTCAGCTGGTCGAACCACCACAGGGAGAGCGTGGTCAGCAACTCGCCCTTGCCGGGGATGCCCGGTTGCAAGACGTGATCGAACGCACTCACCCGGTCGCTTGCGACCACGAGCAGCGCCGGTGCGCTCTCGACGATGGATGCCGCCCCGGGGTCGGACACGTTGGGATCGTGGCTGTCAGGAACGTACAGATCGCGCACCTTGCCGGAATAGACGCGGGTCCAGCCGTCGAGAGTGGGAGAAGTCACGGTCCCATGCTAGAGCGTGCGTTTCCACGCTCATGCGGCAGAATTGTTGCAACGAACAACGAACAACGAACGAACGGGCGGGCACGTGAGCGACCAGACAAACTGGGCCGGAAACTACCGATATCAGGCTGAGCAGATTCTGCACCCGGCATCCATTGCCGAGCTTCAGGATGCCGTGGCCGGCGCCGCGTCGATTCGCGCGTTGGGCACGCGGCATTCGTTCAACGACCTTCCCGACACCACGGGCGCCCTGGTAAGCGTCGACCGGCTGCCGCAGGAGGTTGCAATCGACGTGGAGAAGCGCACTGTCACGGTGCCGGCCGCGATGCGGTACGGCGATGTCGGCATCCGCCTGCACGAGCAGGGCTGGGGGCTGGGAAACCTGGCGTCGCTCCCCCACATCTGTGTTGCCGGAGCGATCGCGACCGGCACCCACGGGTCGGGCAATCGCAACGGCAACCTGTCGTCGGCGGTAGCCGCGATCGAATTCGTCGACGGCACCGGCGAACTCGTCACACTGCGGCGAGGCGACCCCGACTTCGGTGGAGCGGTCGTCGCAGTCGGCGCGCTCGGCGTGACGACGGCGGTGACCCTGGACATCCGACCGACATTCCAGCTCAGCCAACGGGTGTATACCGACCTCCGTTGGGATCGAGTGCTCACCGACTTCGATGCGATCACAGACAACGCGTACAGCGTCAGCCTGTTCACGAATTGGCAGGGAGAAACGGTCTCGCAGGTCTGGGTCAAGAGCGCGATCGGGGCCCACACGGCGGCTGATTCCGGTGCGGGCTCAGCGGTCGCATCCGCATCGGCATCCCCGGCGGATGACGAATTCTTCGGCGCGCGAGCCGCGACTGTGCCGCTGCACATGCTGCCCGGCATGTCACCCGACAATTGCACGCAGCAGCTGGGTGTCGCAGGGCCGTGGCACGAGCGGCTGCCGCACTTCAAGCTGGCGTTCACGCCGAGCAACGGCGAGGAGATCCAAAGTGAGTACCTGATGGACCGGCGGCACGCCGCAGCAGCGGCCGAGGCGCTTCGACCGCTCGGCGAGCTGCTTGCGCCGGTGCTGCAGGTCACAGAGATCCGAACGATGGCGGCGGATGATTTGTGGCTCAGCCCGGCGTTCGGCGCAGACACGGTCGCATTTCACTTCACCTGGCTACGCGATCAGGCCGGCGTCGAGGCCGTACTTCCTGCGATCGAGGCGGCGCTGGCGCCGTTCGCGGCGCGCCCGCACTGGGGTAAGGCGTTCATCGACGTGAACCGTGTCGTGTCGTCGTTGTATCCGCGGATGGCGGACTTCCGCCGACTCGCACAGCGTCACGACCCGCGCGGTGTGTTCCGCAACGAGTTTCTCGAGCGGCACGTATTCGGTTAGTCGGGAACTTTTGCTGCTGTGGCGCTGGCCACGGCGGAATTGCCGGCGGCCGTCGCAGCGCCGGCCTGCGCTGTTTTGCTCGCCGACGATGCCGCATTACTCGCTGACGGTGATGTGGTGCTCGCTGACGATGCTGCGTTGCTCGCCGCCGGTGCGCTCGCAGCGGTCTGCACCGCGGCTGCCGGTTGTGTGTCACCGGGGCCGAGAATGACCTCGGTAACGCGCGAGACGAGCTGCCGGAAGATGTCCTGCTTGTAACCGACGATGAATGCGACCACGAAGAGGATCGCGGTGCCCGAGATCGATACGTCGATCGTGCCGGATTTGGTTGAGCCGACCGTTCCGAGAAAGAAGACGACGATAAGGGCGCCGATGGTGCCGAAGGCGGCACCCATCGGCAAGCGGACGAGGTACCAGGCGTTCCAGGTGCGGGATGTCGCTGATGCCGGTTGCAGGCCGAAACTGCGCCAATGATCGGTAACTCCGGCGATCGCCGTGCACACGCCGCCGAGAGCGCCGCCCCACGGCACGCTGACTGGCAACACTCCCGCGATCGGGCTCGAGATTGCGCCGCGCACGCCCCACCAGTCCGCCATGTAGGCGACAGCCAGCAGCCCGAGCACGCAGAACTCGCCGAGCAGAAAGATCAACATTGAACTCGGGCGAATCCGTGACACCCAGTCCGCGGGCGAATCGATGACCTTGACCGCGGCCGTATGCGCGATTGCGCCGGTCGCCGCCGCAGTCTCAGATTTTGCGCCCACCGGCGCCCCTACTTTGCCCAGTGACGTACTTGTCGCACTCATGGCATCTCCAGCCGTTGTGCAGAAACCGTTGTGCAGAAATCTAATACCAGAATTCACTCGCCGCTATGGCGAATTTCCCTGTCGTTCGTGCGGGCTATTCAGAACAGAGAGCGTCGGCCTCTCGTTCAGCAGCCGCGGGTTGAAGCCGGCCGCGCGCTTGTACTGGTCGGCAATTTCGGTGAGCTCGTCGAGCGAGATCACGTCGAGAATGTCCGTGAAGCCGTCGGGCGCGCGCTCGTAGGCCATCTGCATGACCCTTTCCGGGCCGAGCGAGCGGTTGCTCAGAGTGAGCGATGCGGTGCTCGGCCGTCGCAGCCGCTCGTATTCGGCCAGCGCGTCGTCGATCGAACCGGCGGTGGCCAGCTGATATGCGATCGTTCGAGCGTCGATGATGGCCTGGGATGCGCCGTTCGAGCCGATCGGGTACATCGGGTGGGCAGCGTCGCCCAGCAGTGTCTGCCGGTCGAAAGTCCAGCGCTCGACCGGGTCGCGGTCGACCATCGGATATTCGAGCAGCTCGTCGGCGGAGTCGATGAGAGCCGGGATGTCGATCCAGTCGAACCGCCAGTCTGCGAACATGTCGGCGATGCGCTGCTTGTCGACTGATCGCATCCAGTCGTTTACCCCGGACTCGCCGCCGACGCGTTTTTCTGCGATGAAGTTGATGAGCGCAAGCCCGTCGTCGCCGGGTTCGGAGAGCGGGTACGCCACGAATTTCTGGCGTCCGTCGCCGGCCATGAACATGGTGCGGCCGTCGAGGTACGGCCGCACCCGGGCGGTGCCGCGCCATAGCGTCAGCCCGTTCCACACCGGAGCTCCCTGGTGGGGGTAGCGTTGCTCGCGGATCGCGCTGTGGATGCCGTCGGCCGCGATCACCACGTCGGCGCCTTCGGTGCGCTCACCGCCATCCCGTGAGCTGATCTGCACGAACTGGCGTCCCGAGTGGGCAGTCGTGGCAGTGGCGGCGCAGTCCAGCACGATCGCGCCGGGAAGTCGTGCATCGACCGCATCCGCCAGCAGCAGCTGCAGCCGACCGCGGTGAACGGAGTACTGCGGCCACGCGTACCCCGCGGCAATCCCGCGTGGCTCCGACCAGATCGACTGCCCGAAACAGTTGACATAGCTCAGCGTGCTGGTCGGGACTCCGAGTTCGGCTAGCGCGCCTCCCAAGCCGAGTTCTGTGAGCTCTCGGACGGCATGCGGCAGGAGGTTGATTCCGACGCCGAGTGGGCGCAGCTCGCCGACCGCCTCGTAGATCGTGACGTCCGTGATGCCGGCCGCGTGCAGCGACAGAGCAGTGGCAAGCCCGCCGATCCCGGCACCGATGACGATGACTTTCATCGCCGGCCTTTCGTGATCGGGACGGACCTCATGAGTCAGCTCTTCTGGCGGCTGCGAGCCTGGCTGCGGAGTCGAGGATCAGCTCGATGCCCATGCGGAAGATGTCCTCATCGCGAAGGTCGCGCAGATCGGCCGCGACGGCGGCGATGTGTTCGTGCTTCAGGGGGTCGACGAGCAGTGGGCCTTCAAACCACGAGTCCTCCGTCGAATCCGGCGAACTCGCCCGTCCGCGCGCAATACCCGCCGCCTCCGAGAGCACATATGACGCGAAGAGGGCGTAGTGACTCACCAAGTCGCCACCTTCGAGACCCGCCTCCGTGAACGCGGCGAGAATGAACTCGATCGTCGCTGTCTCGGCAGGACCATTCGTCGTGAGCACTGTCGCCTCGACGGCGATCGCAGGATGTGCCACGAACGTCGCGAGGGTGGCATGCGCTAGGTCGCGCAGGCGCGTTCGCCACGAGGCATTGTCCCGCAGTCGTATCAATGCAGTGGCTTGCAACTCGTCGAGCAGGGCGCGCATCAGGTCGTCCTTACTCTGAAAGTGCCGATAGACGGCGGTCGGGTCCACCCCGAGCTCCGTGCCAAGGGCGCGTACTGAGATGGTCGCTACGCCCGGCCGCGACGCAATCTCGAGGCCCGCTTCCACGATCGTGGCGTGGTCCAGGCGCTTCGAGCTCTGGGCCCGCGGTGATGTTCGTCCGTTCACGCTTTCACCATACCGGATTGAAAACAGTGTTGTCATCGCTGTTGACATTGGTGATGATTCTCGCCTAGCATCGCGAACAACCATTCGTCGATGAAGGGATCCGCACCGTGGCAGCAGCAGACGTGATCGTGACAGGGGCCAGGTTGTTCACCGGCAGCGGGCAGCCGTTGAGCGGAAAGGCGATGGTAATCGCCGATGGCCGAATCGTCGCCCTAGTCACCGAGGACGCCATCGGCAGCTATCGCGGACCATTGACCCGAATCGTGGACGTCGAGGGGTGCCTGGTTGCGCCGGGATTCCAGGACGCGCACATCCACCCGGTCGGCGGTGGTGTCGAACTCATGCAGTGCTCGCTCACCGAGGCGGAAGACGCGGCTGACGCGCTCGCCAGGCTTGACGCATATGCGACCGAGAACTCGGAGGGCTGGATCCTTGGCGGCGGATGGTCGATGGATCACTTCCCCGGGGGTGCGCCCGGTCGCCGACTGCTCGATGACGTCGTCGGAGATCGACCGGTTCTGCTGAGCAGTCGCGACCACCACAGCGTCTGGGCCAGCAGCGCGGCGATCCGAGCAGCCGGCATCGATGCAGCAACGCCCGATCCGGTTGACGGCCGCATCGAACGCGAGGTCGACGGGTTCCCGGCCGGCACATTCCACGAGGGGGCAGCGGACCTGTTCACTGAAGTGAGACCGGCCGTTGACGACGACCTCGCATACGAGGGGCTGCTTCGAGCTCAAGAGGAGTTGCTGAAACTCGGGATCACAGGTTGGCAGGACGCAATGGTCGGGGAGGGTTTCGCCGGAATGCCCGGCAACCTGCAGGCCTACCGTCGCGCTCTCGCTGAGAACACTCTGGTTGCGCATGTCGTCGGCGCCCAATGGTGGGTACGAGACGCGGGCGCGGAGCAGATCGTCGGCATGATCGATCGGCGGGCCGAATTCGCAGCGATCGACAGCGACCGCCTTCGACTGGGGACTGTGAAGATCATGGTCGACGGTGTTGCCGAGAACTTCACCGCAGCGATGAAGAACCCCTACCTCGACGGCCACGGACATGAGACGGAGAACTCGGGGCTGTCGTTCATCGACCCGCAGCGTCTGACTGAGTACGTGACCGAATTGGATCGCGAAGGATTCCAGGTGCACTTCCACGCACTCGGCGACCGCGCAGTACAAGAGGCGCTCGATGCAATCGAGGCAGCACGAGCAGCTAACGGCGCATCCGACGGCCGCCACCACCTGGCACATCTGCAGGTGGTTGCCGAGGACGACGCCGCACGCTTCGCGCCGCTGGGTGCTGTTGCCAATCTGCAGGCACTCTGGGCTTGCCACGAGGCCCAACTCGACGAGCTCACGCTGCCCTTCTTGCAGCCCGAACTCGAGGCGCGCCAGTATCCGTTCGGCGATCTGCAGCGCCAAGGTGTGCGGCTCGCCGCCGGAAGCGACTGGCCGGTCTCGAGCGCCGACCCGATCGCGGCGATCCACATCGCCGTCAATCGCGTGAGCCCAGGCAGGCACGACGCCCCTCTTGGTGGTGAGAGCCAGCGGATCGACATCGAGACAGCATTTGCCGCGTACACCTCCGGTTCAGCGTACGTGAACCATCGCGAGGCCGACACGGGCTCTATCGCACCCGGGTATCGAGCCGATTTCGTCGTGATCGAACCGGATCCATTCAGCGTGCCCGCTGCAGACATCTACAAGAGTGTCGTCGTTTCGACCTGGGTCGACGGCGCACCCGTCTACGTCCGCAATTAATCAGATTCGTTCACGATAGGAGTTTGCAATGCCCAGTACCCGAACAGGCCTACGTCGTCGCACGCGTGCTGCCGCCGCGACTGCATTTACGCTCGCTGCGGCCATCGCGCTGGCCGGCTGCTCGCCCTCCAGCCCGACTTCGGACTCAGGCAATAACGCGCCGTCGTACAAGCTGACGGCACAGACACCGAAGCCATCCGGTGACATCGACTCGTTTACCTGGGTTTCGTATGCCGAGCCATTTTCGCTCGACTACGTGTACGCGTTCGACTACTCGGACAACCAGGTGCTCTCGAATGTTTGCGAGTCCATGTTGCGCCTCAACCCCGATTTCAGCATCTCACCGGGACTTGCCGAATCGTACTCCAACCCGACGCCGCTGACCTGGGTGTATGAAATGCGGCCGGGAGTCACATTCCACGATGGCACCCCAATGACCGCGGCGGATGCCGTCGCGTCGATGCGTCGAAACATTGATCCGGCGGTCGGCTCGTCGTGGTTCTCCACCTATCAGAATGTCAAGTCGATCGATCAGACCGGTCCGATGGAGGTTACAGTCACTCTGACGAAACCGGACTCGCAGTTCAATCTCGGAATCAGCGGTTCCGCCGGTGTCGTCGAGTCGGCGCACACTCTCGCCGAGAAGGGCAAGAACTACGGCAACTCGACCGGCCTGGTCAACTGCACCGGCCCGTTCGAACTCACAGCGTGGAAGGCCGGCGAATCCGTCACCCTCACGCGCTACGACAACTACTGGGACACGGCACTGCGCGCCAAGGCCAAACAGGTCACGATTCTGTTCATGACCGACCCGAACGCCCGCGTCAACGCGCTGACCTCCGGCCAGGTCGACGGCGGCTGGATGGTGCCGTCGGAGGCCATCAACAAACTGCAGGCCTCCAAGACCGGCAACTTGTACTTCGGTCTGAACACCGCGGTCAACAGCCTCGTGGTCGGCAACCTTAATGGCGTGCTCGGCAACGTCGAGGTGCGCAAAGCGCTGCTGATGGCCTTGGACCGCCAGGGGATGGTCGACGCTGCAGCGAAAGGATTCGGTGAGGTGACCAATGCGCTGACCACGGAGTCCGTCTGGGGTGAGGCGACGGCCGCAACGCGCAAAGCGGCCTTCAGCGATCTCACCGACTACAAGTACGACGTCGCCGCGGCGAAGAAACTCGTCGAGAAGGCGGGCGCCACCGGAAAGACGATCGTGATCCGCACGGCACCGATGGGAAACGACTTCGCCATCGTCGCACAGGGAACTGCGGCCGCCGCAAAGTCGATCGGCCTCAAGGCGACGATCCAGACAATGACGCCCGACGCGTACACGACGCTGTTCTCGGACCCCAGCGCTCGCAAGGGGGTCGACCTGTTCTACACCTCGTGGTACCTGTCCACTCCGGACCCGTTGGAGATGTACGGTGTGCTGCAGACCGGCCAGTTCAGCAACTATGGAAACTGGTCGGACCCGCAGTTCGATAAGCTGGTGAACACGGCCGTTGGCACCGCCGACCCGGAACCGCGCGCGCAGATCTCCGTCAAGTTGCAGAAGATCGCGAATCAGCAGCTGCCCTGGCTGCCGCTGTTCCAAGGTCCGATGACCGTGTATCTCGGCAAGCACATCACGGGTGTCGCGCCATCGGTTGCGATGCTCTACTACCCATGGGCAGCGACCATTGGTGCGCGGTAGAGCGATCTTCCGGCGCGTCGCTGGCAAGCTCGGATCCCTCCTGCTGACGCTGTTCCTCGCCTCGCTGCTGGTCTTCTTCTCGCGTTTCCTGGTACCGGGGAGCCCCGTGAGCTTCCTGTTGCGCGGCAGGAAGCCATCGCCTGAGGCGCAGGCAGCGGTGACCGCGCAGTTCGGGCTGAACCTGCCGCCCTGGGAACAGTATGTTCACTGGGTCGGCGGAATGTTCCACGGTGACTTCGGTACCTCCCTGCAGTATCGGCAGTCGGTCGCCGCCGTAATCGGCGACCGACTGCCGGTGACTATCGGGTTAGTCGTCATCTCCGGCCTGATGATCATCGTCTTCGGCTTAGTCGCCGGGGTGGTCGCGGCACTCTACCGCGGCCGCCTCGGCGACCGGGCGATCCTCACCGTACTCACCGTGTTCGGCGCCATCCCTTCATTCGTGGGCTCGATCGTGCTCATTGCGATCTTCGCTGTGCAACTCGGCTGGTTTCCATCGTTCGGATCCGGCACGGGACTGCTCGACATGCTCTATCACTTGTTCTTGCCATCTGTAGCGATGGCCATTGTCTTCGTTGTGCTGGTGGCAAAGGTCACGCGCATGGCAATGGTCGAGCAACTGGGCCGTGAGCACGTCGAGGTCGCGACCAGTCGCGGGCTTGGGCGCTTCACCGTGATCCGCCGACACGTGTTCCGCAACGCGATCGGGCCGATCGTCACGGTCAGCGGCATGCTCATAGCCGGCCTGTTGGTCGCCACGACGATCGTGGAGTCGGCGTTCGGCATATCGGGCATCGGCTCGCTGCTGGTGCAATCGGTCAACCGGCTCGACTTTCCAGTCGTTCAGGCGATCGTGCTTCTGGTCGTCACCTCGTTCATCGTCGTCAACGCAATTGTGGATCTGCTCGAGCCGGTCATCGACCCTCGCGCCGCAGCAGGAGAGGGGGGACGATGAGCGCGCCAACACCGACGCTTGCCGTCAAGGTACTGAAGTCGACGCGTCGCAGACGGCCCAGGGCGAGCTGGACGATCAGCATCGTCGTTCTGGTCGCGGTGACGCTCGCGGCTGTGTTCGCACCGTATGTGGCCCCGTACGATCCCGATCACATCGACTTTCTGGCGATCTATTCAAATCCGAGCTGGGCGCACTGGCTCGGCACCGATTCACTCGGCCGCGACACCCTGAGTCGCATGATCTACGGAGCGCGTACCGCATTGCTCGGCCCGCTTCTCGTGGTTGTCGCCTCGACGCTGCTCGGCATCCTGCTCGGCCTGGTCGCCGGGTGGCGAGGCGGCTGGATCGATGCGGTGCTCGGCCGGGTGTTCGACGTGCTGTTCGCGTTCCCGTCTCTGCTGATCGCGATCATGGCGGTAGCACTGTTCGGCAAAGGACTGGTCGCCCCCGTGATCGCGATGAGCATCGCGTACGCCCCGTTCGTCGCGCGACTCACCCGATCACTGGTGGCGACCGAACGCGCCCGTCCGTATGTGTCGGCGTATCGAGTGCAAGGATTCGCCGGCGGGTGGATCGCGCTGCGCCGCGTTCTGCCGAATGTCGCGCCGGTCGTCGGTGCAGAGTCCACACTCAACTTCGGATACGTGCTCGCCGAACTGGCAGGCCTCTCGTTCCTCGGCCTCGGAGTGCAAGCGCCGACAGCCGACTGGGGTGCCATGATCAACGAAGCTCAGGCAGGCATCGCCGGCGGCTACTTCCTCCCGGCGATTGTGCCGGCCATCGCCGTTGTGATCGTCGTGGTCGCGGTGAACGTGATCGGGGAAGAGCTGTCCGACCGGATCGGTGGGGGAATGCCCGCATGACGCTCATGGAAATCTCGGGGCTCACACTCGAGCTGGCGAGCGGTAAGCGGTTGCTGCACGGCATCGATCTTTCGATTGCCGATGGCACGACAGTCGGCCTCGTCGGTGAATCCGGCTCGGGCAAGTCGCTGACGGCGCGGGCGGTGCTCGGCCTGTTCCCCGACCGATCGACACAAACGGGAATCGTGAACCTCAACGGCACCGATGTGTTGAAGGCGAACAAGAAGCAGCTGCAGTCGCTACGACGATCGACCGTCGCGATGATCTTCCAAGATCCGCGCGCCGGGATCAATCCGATGCGCACGATCGGAGACCACCTGACCGAGGAACTGCGCATCGGCGAGGGGTGGCCGGCGGCGAAAGCGACCCAGCGCGCCATCGAGTTGCTCACCGCCGTGCACCTTCCGCGACCGGAAGACCACCTGCGACAGTACCCGCACGAACTCTCCGGCGGGATGCTGCAGCGGGTCATGATCGCGGGCGCGCTCGCCGGGTCGCCTCAACTGCTCGTCTGCGACGAGCCGACCACCGCACTGGATGTCACGACGCAGGCCCAGATTCTCGATGTGCTCGCCGAGCAACAGCAGGAGCGCTCGATGGGCATGCTGTTCATCACTCACGACCTCAATCTCGCGGCGTCGCTGTGCGAACGCGTCTATGTGATGCGCGACGGACTGGTCGAGGAGCACGGCACCGCGAGCCACGTGTTCCGCAATCCGGCGACCGCATACACGCGGCGCCTGATCAGTGCCACCCCGACGATCGAGGTCACTGGCAATGAACCGCACGAATCCGCGGGCGCCGAACGGCCGGCTGTTCTCGAAGCGCGCGGCCTCGCCAAAACCTACCAGTTGCGCTCCCGTGAAGCGGTGCGCGCCGTCGTCGGGGCAACGCTCAGCATTCCGGCCGGTGAAGCTCTCGGCGTGGTCGGCGAGTCTGGCTCAGGCAAGTCGACACTCGCACGCATGATCGTCGGCCTCGAGCAACCCGACGCCGGAACGATCCTGATCGACGGGCGGGAACAGGACGGACGCGCACGCTCCCGCGCTGCCAGACTCGAACACGCGCGACACGTGCAGATGGTCTTCCAAGACCCTTATCTGTCACTCGACCCGCGCATCACCGCCGGCAGGGCCGTCGAGGATGCCGTACGTCTGCACCATCCGGAGGTCGGCACTCGCGATGCTCGCGCTCAGGTGCTGACGCTGCTCGACCAGGTCGGGTTGGCCCAGGCCCACGCACAGGCGCTTCCGCGCACCCTCTCCGGAGGGCAGCGGCAACGTGTCGCGATTGCCCGTGCGCTCGCGATCGAGCCCAGGATCCTGGTGATGGATGAGGCGACAAGCGCGCTGGACGTCTCCGTTCAGGCGCAGGTGCTCGAAGTGGTCTCCGACATCAGAGCCAAACGCGGCTTGACGGTGCTGTTCATCAGCCACAATCTGGCGGTGGTGCGCACCGTGTGCGAACGCACGCTCGTCATGCGCGCCGGTGAGATCGTCGAGAGCGGGCGCACGACTGACCTGCTCTGTGCGCCGCAACACGAATACACACGACTCCTCATCGATTCTGTTCCGCGCGCGATGGCCGCCGGCTGAGCGTCGACCAACCGGCCGCCGGGCCGCCCGGCCGGCTGGCCGCTGCCGCTGTCCGCATCCGAATTCATCACGAAAGGCGCAATACCGATGTCCCTCACCACCGTTTTCGAACGCGACACCCCCTCGCGCGCGGCGATCGCGCACCTGCTGGAGGGCAGCCAACTCGACTCCTTCTGGGTTGCCGACGCTCCGGGCACGCGGCGCCCGGCACTCGCGCAAGCGCTCCGATCCGATCTTGTCGTCGTCGGCGGCGGTTATCTCGGACTGTGGGCGGCGCTCCTTGCCAAGCGCGAGGATCCAGCCAGGCGGGTAGTGCTGCTGGAGGCGCGCCGGATCGGCTGGGCGGCATCCGGACGCAACGGCGGCTTCTGTGAGGCCAGCCTCACCCACGGCGAGCTGAACGGCATGAGCCGGTTCCCGAAAGAGTTCGATCGTCTGCAGCAACTTGGACGAGAGAATCTCGACGCGATCGAAAGCACGCTCGCCGAGTTGTCGATCGACGCCGAGTTCGAGCGCAACGGCGCATTCACCGTCGCCGTCGAGCCGCACCAGGTCGAGTGGGCACGCGAAGCGGCTGCCGAAGACGGCGTGGAATTCTTCGATCAGGCTGCGATGCGCCGCGAGATCGATTCGCCCACCTATCTCGCCGGCGCTCTGAACCGACGCGACACCGCGCTGGTGCACCCGGCGAAACTCGCAGCAGGCCTGGCCGACGCGTGCGAGAAACTGGGCGTCGAGATCTTCGAGGAGTCGCCGGCTGCGAACCTCGTGACGGAGTCCGACGGCTCGGTGCTCCTGCAGGTGAACGGACACGTTGTCAGCGCGGGTGCTGTGGTGCTCGCGACGAACGCGTTCCCGTCGCTGCTGAAGCGCAACCGGCTGATGACGGTGCCGGTCTATGACTACGTGCTGATGACCGAGCCGCTCACCGACGCGCAACGTGACGAGATCGGGTGGAAGGGGCGGGAGGGCCTGGCCGACATGGGCAACCAGTTCCACTACTACAGGCTGACGAGCGACAATCGCATCCTGTTCGGCGGTTACGACGCGATCTACCACTACGGTCGCGCAGTGAAGCCTGAGCACGAAGACCGGCGTGCCACCTTCGAAAAGCTGGCGGGCCACCTGCTGACCACCTTCCCGCAGCTGGAGGGAATCACCGCGACACACCGATGGTCGGGCGCCATCGATGCCTGCAGCCGGTTTTGCGCGTTCTACGGAGTCGCCCGCAAGGGTCGCGTGGCCTACGCCGCCGGCTTCACCGGCCTTGGCGTCGGCAGCACGCGTTTTGCTGCGCGCGTGCTGCTTGACTTGCTCGCCGGCCAGAAGACGGAGCTGACCGAGCTCGAGATGGTGCGCCGCAAGCCGACACCGTTCCCGCCGGAACCATTGGCAAGCGTCGGAATCAACCTGAGCCGGTGGGCGCTGAATCGCGCAGACCACAACGAGGGGCGCCGCAACATCGTGCAGAAAACGCTCGATGCGGTCGGGCTCGGCTTCGATTCGTAGCGCTCGTCGCTTAGTCGAACGCGGGTGGCCGACCGTCAACGACCCGCGCCGCGATGTCGGTGCGGTATTGCCCACCCTCCAACCGGATGCGCCCAATCGCCTCGTACGCGCGCCCGCGGGCCTCGGCGAAGGTCGTTCCGAGTGCGACAACGTCGAGCACACGCCCGCCGGTTGCGATCAGCGCGCCGTCGTCGCCGATCGCGGTCGCCGCGTGCAGGAGCTGCACCTCGGCAACGGATGCCGCAGCATCCGCACCCTCGATAACGCGCCCGGTCACCGGCGACGCCGGGTAGCCCTCGCTTGCGAGCACGACCGTGACAGCGACGTCGAGCGCGAACTCGGGCCGCGGCATCCCGGCCAGTTCGCCGGTGGCGGCGGCGAAGAGCAACCCGGAGAGCGGGGTGAGCAACCGCGGAAGCACTACCTGGGTCTCCGGGTCGCCGAAGCGCGCGTTGAACTCGATCACCCGGATGCCGCTCGGGGTGAGAATCAGACCGCAGTAGAGCAGGCCGACGAACGGGGTCTGTTCCTGCGCGAGTTGATGGATCGTCGGTAACGCGACCGTTTCGATGACGTCGTCGACGAACGTGTCGGGCAGCCAGGGCAGCGGCGAGTATGCACCCATGCCGCCGGTGTTCGGGCCGACGTCGCCGTCACCGAGTCGCTTGTAATCCTGGGCAGGCGCCAGCGGAAGCACGCTGTGTCCGTCGCTGAGCAGGAACAGCGACACTTCTTGGCCGTCGAGGAACTCCTCGATCAGCACGGCGCCGTGCTCAAGCCAGAACGCGGCGTGTGCGAGTGCTGCCGCGGCGTCTTCCGTGACAAGCACACCCTTGCCTGCCGCGAGGCCGTCGGCCTTCACGACATAGGGTGCGCCGAAGCGCTCGAGTGCGACCTGTGCCTCGAGCAGTGTCGAAGCTTGCAGAGATCGGCCGGTCGGAACGCCTGCCTCGTCCATGATGTGTTTGGCAAACGACTTCGACCCCTCCAGCTGAGCCGCCGCCTTGCCCGGGCCGAACACCGGAATCCCATGCGTGCGGAGCGCGTCGGCAACGCCGGCGACCAGCGGTGCCTCCGGCCCGATCACAACGAGTTCGATGCTGTGCTCGTTCGCATAATTCGTGACGATGCCGGGGTCGTTCGCGTCCAACGTCACGGTGTGCACATCCGCCGCGATCCCCGCGTTTCCGGGGGCAGCGGTGATCTCGTGGCCGGCGTTTTCGGAGAGCAGCGCCTTGATGATGGCATGCTCGCGGGCACCGGAACCGAGAACCAGAATCTTCACGGGTTAATGGTAGTTGCAAGCATGGCGTCGAGGCGCTGGACTCAGGGGACTCGGGGACTCGGGGGACTCGGGGACTGGAGGACTTGGGGAGCCGGGGACACGGGGACTCGGCACTCGAGGAGCCGGCGGATTCTGGGACGATGCGCACCTTGCGGAGCCGGGCACTCTGCGAGGATGGATGCGTGGCACGGGCGCGTATCTTGGACGACATCGGCGAGGATGCGGTGCGGGCTGCGCTGACGGCATCCGTCGCATGGATGGGTGATCAGTCGGCCCAGAGCAATTCGGCCCAGGGTAAGTCGGCGCAGGGCAAGTCGGCCCGGAGCAGTTCGGTGCCGCGCAGTTCGGTGCCGCGCAATTCGGTGCAGAGCAGTTCGGTGCCGCGCGACACGCTGGCGACGGCCGTACGCTACCTGCTGCAACTGCTCGCAGAAGAGGCTCCGGGCAACACTGTCGAGATGCGGGTGCCGCCGTTCGGCGCAGTGCAGTGCATCGAGGGCCCGCGCCACACGCGCGGCACCCCGCCCAATGTCATCGAGACGGATGCCGCCACCTGGCTCGCCCTCGCGACCGGAAGCGTCAGCTGGGCGGATGCGCTCGCCTCCGGCCGCGTCCACGCGTCCGGTCAGCGCGCCGACCTGACCGGTCGACTGCCGGTGCTCTCTCAGCAGGCGCTTCACACCCGAAGTGAGGGACAATAGCAGCATGACGCAAACCGACAGCGGGCGCCCGGCCGACCACGACGCATCCGCAGCAGATGCAGGCGCGACCGGTCACGGTGAGACCGGCGACGGAGCGACCGGCGACGGCTCGACGGACGCTGTCGTGTTTGACCAGACAATTACGCCCGAGAGGGTGCGCATCAAGCGCACGCCGCGCTACGGTCGCTTCATTTTGGTCGCGGTGCTCGTGTGCGCGGCTGCCGCGTTCATTCTCACGTATTCGTTCCCGCAGGGGCAGGGTTACGACCGCACATCGGTTTTCGGTTACATGTTGCTCGTCGCCATCGCTGTTGGCGTCGTGCTCGGCGCGCTGGTTGCGCTTCTGGCCGATCGGATCACTAGCCGCCGTGCCGCGACCGTTGTCGTCGACCGAATCGACGTGACAGAACGTGCCGATGCCGATGCCGGTGCGGACGCGGGCACAGGCGCGAACGCCGATGCGGGTGCGGATGCTGGCACTAGCGCGAACGCTGGTGCGGGTACGGGCCCACTCGCGCCGGGCCCAGGGCCCGGCGCAGGCAGCTGATCGCGGCGGTTACGCGCTAAGGGATGCTTCGCCCCGCCTGCGGAAAGTGAATGCTCATTTTCGCTATTTTGAATGTGCCTTACATAGGGCGGATTCGAAACAGCGAAAACGATTGCATCGAATCCTGGCGCACGAGTGCGGCCCCACGCGGCTCGCCGCGCCACTCCCTACGCAGCGCTACGCAGCGCCATCCTCCACGATCAGGCGGCGACACAGGGGCGGCTTCGGGCGCATACTGGCACCGTTCAGCTGAGCTGCGTGCGCTCGACCCATTCGAGGTATTCGGGCGTGACGGTGCCGGTGACGTAGTCCCCGGTGAAGCAGCACATCTCGAGGTTCGACACCTCGGAGCCTTCGATGATCGCGGCCTCCATGTCGGCGACCTCCTGGTAGATCAGGTTGTCCGCGCCGAGTTCGAGTGCGATCTCTGGAATCTTGCGCCCGGCGGCGATCAGTTCGCTGCGTGAGGGCATGTTGATGCCGTAGACGTGCGGATAGCGCACCGGTGGCGCTGCCGAGGTGAAGGTCACCTTGTTCGCCCCCGCAGCGCGAGCCATCTCGACGATCTGCTTCGATGTCGTGCCGCGCACGATCGAATCGTCGACGATCAGGATGTTCTTGCCCTTGAACTCTGACCCCATCGCGTTCAGCTTCTGCCGCACGCTCTTCTTGCGCTCAGCCTGCCCGGGCATGATGAACGTGCGCCCGACATACCGGTTCTTGTAGAAACCCTCGCGGTATTCGATCCCGAGCTTCTGCGCCACCTGAGACGCGGCTGGGCGCGACGAATCCGGAATCGGCATGACCACATCGATGTCACCGAGCGGCGTGTACTGTGCGATCGTGTCGGCCAGGCGATTGCCGAGTCGCAATCGCGCCTCGTACACCGAAATGCCGTTCATCACCGAGTCGGGCCGAGCGAGATACACATACTCGAACGAGCATGGGATCAGCCGTGGGTTTGCCGCGCACTGCTTCGAGTACAGTTCGCCGCTCGTCGTGATGAAGATGGCTTCGCCGGGGGCGACATCCCGCACCACGTCGTAGCCGAGCGCCTCGAGCACGAGCGATTCGGATGCGACGATCCACTCGTCGCCGAGCAGGCCGGCTGAGCGACGGCCGAGAATCAGCGGGCGGATGCCGAACGGGTCGCGGAATGCGAGCATCCCATGGCCGGCGATCATCGCGATCGTCGCATAGGAACCCTCGACGCGTGCGTGCACCTGCGCGACCGCGTTGAAGACCTGGTCTGGGTCGAGGTCGAGCCCGGAAACCTGCGCTTGCAACTCCGTCGCCAGCACGTTGAGCAACATTTCCGTGTCGCTCGTTGAGTTGACGTGCCTGCGGTCGACGTGGAAAAGATCGTCTGCCAGCTCGCGCGTGTTTGTCAGGTTGCCGTTGTGTACGAGGATGATGCCGTACGGCGCATTCACGTAGAACGGCTGCGCCTCCTGCTCGTTGGCGGCGTCACCGTTCGTGACGTAGCGCACGTGGCCGAGGCCCATCGTTCCGAGGAGCGAGCGCATGTCGCGGGTGCGGAACGCCTCACGCACCTGACCTTTGGCCTTGTGCATGTGGAAGGTGCTGCCCTCTGCGGTGGCGATCCCGGTTGAATCCTGCCCTCTGTGCTGCAAAAGAAGGAGGCTGTCGTAGAGCTGTTGGTTGACCGGCTCGGGAGAGACGATGCCGACGATGCCGCACATGCGTTAGCGGACTCCAGTTGGTGAGAGGCTGCACCCGGAACCGGGCGCTTCTAGTCTCGCACACGCGGTTAGGCGTGCGGTGCCGTGCTGTGTGCGCCGTGCCCGGCGAACGACCCGGCACGATTGGCTGCAGATTGTCGTGATTTCCCGCCAAACGTGACGGGTCGCGGAGGTGTGACCTGATCCCTCGAGCTCCATCGCGCCGGTACCCTTGTGACGTGACCGAGAACTCCACTGTGCACACCACATCGGCCTCGTACCGCGAAGCGGGCGTCGACACGGCGGCCGGCGACCTCGCCGTCGAACTGATGAAGGGCGCCGTCGCCGCAACGCACGGGCCCGAGGTGCTCGGCGGCGTCGGCGGATTCGCCGGCCTGTTTGACGCATCCGCTCTGAAAGCGTTCAACAAGCCGCTGCTGGCGACCTCGACGGACGGTGTCGGCACCAAGGTCGCGATCGCCCAGGCGATCGACAAGCACGACACGATCGGCCAAGACCTTGTCGGCATGGTCGTCGACGATATCGTCGTGGTCGGCGCGAAACCGCTGTTCATGACCGACTACATCTCGTGCGGCAAGGTCGTGCCAGCGCGGATCGCCTCGATCGTCGAAGGGATCGCCCGGGCGTGCTCCGCAACCGGCACGGCGCTTGTCGGTGGTGAGACCGCCGAACATCCTGGACTCCTCGGCCCAGACGATTACGATGTTGCCGGTGCGGCCGTCGGCGCCGTCGAAGCGGATGCCGTCCTCGGCGCCGACCGCGTGCGTGACGGTGACGTCGTGCTCGCCCTCGAATCGTCGGGTCTGCACTCGAACGGATTCTCGCTCGTGCGGCACATTCTGGCCGCCCGCGGAATCGGATTCACCGACCGACTCGCCGAGTTCGGCGGGCCCGGTGGCGGCGCTGGCGGCAATGCCACGGCCGCCGCCACGGTCGGTGAGGCGCTGCTGGAGCCGACGCGGCTCTACACCTCCTCGTTGTTGCGGGTGTTGGCTGACGCAACGCTCGGCGCATCCGTTCATTCGCTGTCGCACGTGACCGGTGGCGGCATCGCAGCGAACCTCGCCCGCGTGCTGCCGGTCGGCTCGTGGGTCGAGGTCGACCGTGCGACGTGGTCGCCATTACCCGTCTTCCGCGTGTTGAGCGACCTGGCCGGCACCACCTTGGAAAGCGCAGAGGGCACGTGGAATCTCGGCATCGGTTTCTTCGCCATCGTCGCACCGGATGCCGCCCTCGCCATCGCGGCGGTGCTCGCGGCAGACGGCATCCCGACCTGGCGGGTCGGTAGCGTCTCGACCGCACCCCGGGACTTCGCCGGCTTCGCGCAAGGTGCTAAAGGCGTCGACGGCGGCGCCGTTCGACTGATCGGCAGCTACCGCGCCTGACGAATCAGTCAGCTGACCGGTGCGCTGCGCCACGTGACGCGGCATGCGCCAGTTGAAGTGGCGCATACCGCAACAGTTGGCGCAGGTCGGCGACGAAACGTCTTCTTCCGCCCGGACCCCAGGTTGGGACACCGATCCGGCATCCCGAATGGTACGGTGCTGGCATGCCCGAGACACTGACCGAACCGCAGGCTTCCGTATCAGGCGCGCCGACATCGCAGACCGCGTCGATCTACACGCGTCTGCGTGCCGCGATCCTCGAACTTGATCTGACGCCAGGCGAGCGCCTGACCGAGCGCGGTCTCGAGAGCGAGTTCGCGGCATCCCGCACGCCAGTGCGCGCCGCATTGCTGCGCCTGGACACTGAGGGCCTCGTGCGCCGCGACGGCCGCGGCTGGATCGTCGCGCCGATCGACCTCGACGAGGTACGCGCGGCATCCGAATATCGTGAAGCGGTCGAGGCGGCAGCCGTGCGGCTGGCAATTGCACGCGCTTCGGAGGCCGACTTGGCCGGACTGCTCGAACTGCTGCGCTCCTTGCCCGGCGACGACGACATCGAGCACGGGGAGCCGGGGCCGAATTTCCACGTCGAACTCGCGCAACTTTCCTGCAACCCGTTCCTTGTCGCCGGAGTGCAAGACGTCGTGACCCGGCTCGCGCGCACCCGGTGGCTCGACCTGCGCACCGCGCAGTCGCGCGAGCAGGTGCGCAGCGAACATCGGCAGATTCTCGCAGCCCTCGAAGCGCGCGATGCGGATGCCGGTGCTCGCGCCGTCGTCGCACACATCCGGAATACGACGGATCGCCTGGTAGCGTCGCTGAACGCCGACCGCAGACGCTTCAAGGCGCGCGGGCTCTCGATCGTCGGGGAGCGTTGAAGCCGGTGGTCGAGTAGCGCACGAGGAACGAGCACGGAAGCCGGTCGAGTAGCGCGCGAGGAACGAGCACGCAAGCCGGTGGTCGAGTAGCGCGCGAGGAACGAGCACGCGTATCGAGACCGCTCACCGGGATCTCGATACGGCCGCGGGCGGCCTACTCGATCAGCGAAGGCGGGCGGCCTACTCGATCAGCGAAGGCAGGCGGAGGAACGAGCGCAGGGCGTGACAAATGTCACGGCGAGATCCTGACGGGCGGCCCGGGACGACGCGGACCAGGCGCGACACCATGAAAAGGTGAATCAGACAACAGCCATACAACTCACTAGCCTGCGCAAACGCTTCGGCTCGCTCGCCGCCGTAGACGGCATCGACATCACGATCGACACCGGCGAGGTCGTCGCGCTGCTCGGCCCGAACGGTGCCGGCAAGTCCACCACCATCGACCTGGCGCTCGGCCTCGCGACGCCGACCGCCGGCACAGCGACGCTGTTCGGGGCCGACCCACGCGCAGCCATCACAGAGGGTCGCGTCGGCGCCATGCTCCAGGGCGGTGCACTCCTGCCGGACATGACCGTCTCGCAAGCGGTCGCGTTGGTCGCGAGTGTGCACAAGCATCCGCTCACGGTCGCGGAAGCGCTGGAGCGAGCACGCTGCAGCGAGATCGCGAAGCAGAAGGTCAGCAAGCTTTCCGGCGGGCAGATGCAGCGCGCGCGGTTCGCAGTCGCCGTCGTGTCCAACCCCGAGCTGCTGATCCTCGACGAACCGACCGCCGCGATGGATGTCGAAGCACGCCGCGTGTTCTGGCAGTCCATGCAGGAGTTCACAGACGAGGGCCGCACCGTCGTGTTCGCGACGCACTACCTCGATGAGGCGGACACCTACGCAGACCGCATCATCATGCTCAGTGCCGGACGGATCGTTGCAGATGGTACGCCCGCCGAGGTGAAATCGGTCGTGTCGGGGCGCCGCATCCGCGCCGGCTTCGACTTCGACTGGACGGCAGAGATCGAATTCGAACTGCAGAGTCTGCCCGGCGTGACCAGCGTCGAGCATCGGGGTGAGCAGCTGACCATCGACAGCGACGATTCGGATGCTGCGCTTCGCACGCTCCTGTCGAACTACCCCGACCTGCACGATATCGAGGTCACCGCACACAACATGGACGACGCGTTCCTTGCACTGACACAAGCTGCACAATCCGACCAAACGCCGGCCGGGCGCGCGGCGTTGGCCGAACCAGAGCCCGCCGCGGCATCCGCCGCCATACTGAACGGAGCACACAAATGAGCATCGCCTACATCGGGCTGGAATCGGCCCGGCAACTGCGCAACGTGCGCGGCTTGATCTTCACCTTCGCCATCCCGCTGATGATGCTCTTGATCTTCGGCAGCGCATATGGCTCGGGCGGCGTCATCGACAAGACGACCGGGCTGCCGTGGGTCGTCGTGACCACAATCCAGATGGCCGGTTACGGCGGCATGATGGCTGCGCTCGGGCAGGCGTTCAACATCGTCACAGAGCGTTCGCTGGGCTGGAACCGTCAGCTGCGGGTGACGCCGCTGAGCGGAACCGGTTATCTGATCTCGAAGGTGGTGTCCGCGTTGGCCGTCGCGCTCGTGTCGATCGTGCTGCTGATCGTCGTCTCGGTGGTCGTGCTCGGGGCGAAGCTCTCCTTCCTCGGCTGGACCATGGCCGCTCTCGGGCTCTGGATCGGGGTCATCCCGTTTGCTCTGATCGCGGTGCTGATCGGCCAGTTCGCGAAGCCGTCATATGCCCAGCCGCTGTTCCTGATCGTCTTCTTCGGCCTGGCGATCCTCGGCGGCCTGTGGATACCGTTGCAGATCATGCCGAGCTGGGTCTCGAACGTGGCCCAGGCGGTTCCGTCGTATTGGCTTAACCGACTCGGCCAAATGGGGGCGAGCGTGAGCGGCAACGCGCTCGAACCCGTGCTGATTCTGCTGGGCTGGACGCTCGCGCTCGCCGTGTTCATCGCCTGGCGCTACAAGCGCGACGCTACCCGCAGTTGATGCGCGGCAATCGTGTCGGCTCGAACGCATCCGGTTGCGCAGACATCCGACGCATCCGGAAGTACAGTGGCTGACATGGATGCGGCGACGCTACCCGCCACACCAGGCTCGCCATGGCGAGCCTGGTGGAGGCGCGCTATGGCGAGCATCCGCAACCGCAACACGCGCGGATGGTACCGGGGGGCAGGCTTCGGCCTGATCTACCAGGTGGTCATGATCATCTCGATCTGGAGCAGCCCGAACGCATACGGGCTGACCCAACAAGTCATCGCGACCGTGCTGCTCGTTCCGTTCTATATCGGTTTCATCTTCCTGCCTCCGATGGGGTGGGGAGAACAGCGTCGGATCCGGGTGGCGATTCTTGCCGTGTACTGGCTCTACACGGGCCTGTACTTTCCGCTGATCGGCGCGGATGCACTATGGCTGTGGATTCTGGTCGGCGCGGTCGCCGCGACACTGTGCGAAGAACTCGTGCTCTTCATCCCGATCATCACGGTGCTCGTGGCGGTGCCGCTGCTCTACGGTTTCGTCACAGACTTCGCCGATTCCACGGCGATCGCAGCGCCGATCATCTTCTCCGTTGCCGTGATGATGTTCGGCATCAATGAGCAGATCAAGGCAATGCGCGAGCTCAAGCAGGCGCAAGGAGAAGTCGCGCGGCTCGCCGTGGTCGAAGAGCGCGCCCGGTTCTCCCGAGACATGCACGACGTGCTCGGCCACTCGCTGACCGTCGTCACGGTTAAATCGGAGCTCGCCCGGCGCCTGGTATCGATCGACCCCGCGCGGGCAGAGGCAGAGATCGCCGACATCGAACGGCTCTCCCGTGCGGCGTTGACCGATTTGCGGGCGGCAGTAGCCGGCTATCGGGAGATGACGTTGACCACCGAGTTGGGCGCTGCGCAGGCGGCGCTGGCTGCCGCGGACATCCAGGCACACCTGCCCGCGAACCCCGATTCGGTGGCAGCCGAGGTGCGCGAGCTCTTCGGATGGGTGCTCCGCGAGGCGGTCACCAACGTGGTGCGGCACTCAGATGCGCGCAACTGCTGGGTGCAGGTGACGCGGACGGAACTCACTGTCGACGACGACGGACACGGCATGGCGGATGCGACGATGCCGGCCATGCGAAGCGGCTCCGTTTTGGCCGGCGGCGCGTTCACCGACGCCCCCGGCGGCGATGCCGTTGCCGGTGATGCCTTTGTCAGCGGCGTTGGCCTTCTCGGCCTGCGCGAGCGTGCGGAAAAAGCCGACGCTGACCTTACGGTAACCGCGAGTGACCATGGCGGCGTTCGGGTTGCGGTCAGGAGGCGGGCGTGAGTGAACCGATCCGGGTGCTGCTCGCTGACGATCAGGCGCTGGTGCGTGGGGCTCTCGCCGCGCTGCTCGAACTCGAGACCGATCTCCACGTGGTCGCGCAGGTCGGTCGCGGCGACGAGGTGCTGGCGGCGGCACGCACTCACGACGCGCAGGTCGCCCTGCTCGACGTCGAGATGCCGGGAATGGACGGGCTGGCGGTGGCGCGGCAACTGCGGCAGCAGCATCCGCAGTGCCGGTCGTTGATCGTCACGACGTTCGGGCGGCCAGGCTACCTGCGGAGCGCGATGGAGGCAGGTGCAAACGGATTCATTGTCAAGGACACGCCGGCGAGCCAGTTGGCCGACGCCGTTCGCCGGGTCGCGCAGGGCTTGCGCGTGGTCGATCCGGCACTTGCCGCCGAGTCGCTCGCGTCTGGCGCGTCGCCACTTACCGAGCGTGAGACCGACGTCCTGCGCGTGGTTCAGCGCGGCGGTTCGGTCGCAGACATCGCCCGGGAGCTGCATCTGTCTGCAGGCACCGTTCGCAATCACCTGTCGAGCGCGATCGGCAAGACCGGCGCCCGCAATCGATCGGATGCCGCTGCAACGGCGGCCGAGCAGGGCTGGCTTCTCTGACGGACTGCAATGCCGGCCGAACACGCCTTTTACCCGTTGTGCGGCCGTGATTTAAATGATATCAAATACATATCACTTAATAGTCAGGAGGAAGCGATGAGTTCCGTACAGGAAGCGTCGCAACAAGAACCCGCGCAAAACGGTCGACGCGGTGGCAGGGTGGACATCCACGAGCGCCGGGCGTGGTCGGTCAGCGGATGGTTCGGGGTGCTCGCGCTCGCCGTCTGCGCGACTGCCGCAGTGCTGTTCGGTTTGAATGCGTTGCCATGGCTCGTGACGATCGCCATCGTGATCTTTGTCATCATCTTGGGCTCACTCGTGATCGTGCAGCCAGGTCAGACCAGTGTCATTCAGTTCTTCGGCCGGTATTCGGGCACGGTGCGCCAGACCGGCTTGTCCTGGGTGATACCGCTGTCGACGCGACGCTCCGTCAGTGTGCGCGTGCGCAACTTCGAGACCAACCGGTTGAAGGTCAACGATGCGGACGGCAACCCGGTCGAGATCGCCGCTATTGTCGTGTGGCAGGTCGCCGACACCTCAAAGGCGACGTATGCCGTCGACGACTATCGCGATTTCGTCTCGGTGCAAGCGGAGTCCGCCCTGCGCCACACGGCGACGACGCACCCGTACGACGATGCAGGAGCAGGCGGCGAGTCGCTGCGCGGCTCGACCGACCTCGTCGCGAGTGAACTCGCGGTGGAGGTCGCAGAGCGCGTGCTGCTTGCAGGCGTGGAGATCGTTGAGGTGCGAATCAGTCACCTGGCGTACGCATCCGAGATCGCCCAAGCCATGCTGCGCCGTCAACAGGCGAACGCCGTGGTCGCGGCGCGTTCGCGCATCGTCGAGGGTGCGGTCGGCATGGTGGAGATGGCGCTCGTCCGACTCAACGAAGGCAACATCGTCGAACTCGACGACGAGCGAAAAGCGGCGATGGTCAGCAATCTGATGGTCGTGCTGTGCGGTGATCAGCCGGCCTCGCCCATAGTCAACGCCGGATCCCTGTACTAGTCGTGGCCAGCGAGCGCAAACAGCTGCTGCTGCGGATCGATCCCGCCATCCACAACGCGCTGGCACGGTGGGCAGACGATGAGCTGCGAAGCGTCAACGCGCAGATCGAGATGCTGCTGCGCCAATCCTTGAAGAGTGCTGGCAGGATGCCCAAGAAGGCAGGTCCGTTGTCCAAGCGAGGGCGCCCGCGATCCGAGTGATTGAGTGGATCAGCCCAGCAACCAGCCGTTCTGCTCGGCGATCCTCACAGCTTCCGCCCTCGTGCGCGCCGCCGTCTTGCCGATCGCGCTCGAGAGGTAGTTGCGCACGGTGCCCTCGCTGAGCGTGAGGCTGCGCGCGATGTCCGCAACGGTCCCGCCCGCTCTCGCGACACTGAGCACGTCCGTTTCGCGATCGGTCAGGGGCGAGTCACCGCTTGCCAGCGTTTCAGCGGCTAGAGACGGATCGATCACGCGCAGCCCCGACGCCACCTTTCGCACCATCTCCGCGAGCTGGCGGGCCGGGGTGTCTTTGACGACGAACCCGCTCGCTCCGGCTTGCATGGCGCGTTTCAGGTAGCCGGGCCGACCGAACGTCGTCACGATCAGCACCTTTATGGACGGCAGGTGGGCGCGGAGTTCGGCTGCGGCAGCGATGCCGTCCTGCCCAGGCATCTCGACGTCGAGCAGGGCGACATCAGGATGTGTGTCCATCGCCGCGGCCAACACCTCGTCTCCGCGACCGACCTCCGCAACGACTTCGATGTCACGTTCGAGGCCGAGCATCGTGGCAAGGGCGCCGCGCACCATCGCCTGGTCGTCCGCGAGCAGAAGCCGGATCGGTTCGGTGCTCATGCGGCATCCGCCTGATGGGCCGGCGGCATTCCGACGTACAGTGAGAAGCCGCCGAGCTCGGATCGGCCGATCCGCAGCGACCCCCCGACGGCCTCGACGCGTTCTCCGAGACCGCGCAGGCCGGTACTGGTCGACGCGGTCAAAGCGGCCGGCCCGCGACCGTCGTCGGCGACCTCGATTTCGGCCGGCGAGATGCGGATGCGGCAGTGCTTCGCCTCGGAGTGGCGCACCACGTTCGTCACCCCCTCGCGCACCACCCAGCCGGCCAGTTCGCGATACCGGGTGGGCAGCGAGTCGACGGTCGTCGGCAGATCGGCGTCGATACCGGCGCTGGCGAGAATCGAGCGCGCGTTCGCCAGCTCGCCGACGATGTTCACGCCGCGATAGCCTGCCACGGTCGCGCGCACGTCGGCCAGCGCGCCGCGGGCCAGCTCCTCGACTGCCGCGATCTCGGCGCCCGCCTTGGTGCCCTCGTCAGCATCGATGAGCATGCCGGCGAGCTCGGCTTTGACCGTGATCGCGGTCAGCGAGTGGCCGAGGATGTCATGGATGTCGCGGGCAACCCGGCCACGCTCCTTCTCGACTGCGAGCCGCGCCAACTCGTGTTGCGTCGCACGCAACTGATTGATGGCGGCGATCTGCCTCGCGAATCCGGCCATCATCATCGAGATGGATGCAACGATGGCCGCGACGTAGAACAGCGACTCGCCGCGCACCCCGCCCGCATACTGGAACACGACAGTGAGGGCGCTCAGCACCCCGACGAGGGCTGCTGTCTTGCGCATTGAGAACATGCTCATGGCGATCACGACCCCGACGAAAGTCCACGTCTGGCTGACGTGCCAGCCGACAATCGGCCAGAGCATGAAACTCGCCGCCCACGTCGCAATGATCACCCAAATTCGCTTGCCGGGCGGCAGCCACCAGGCAAGTGGAACGGCGACTCCGACGGCGGCCGCGTAGATCACGATCAGAGCGATCGCCATGACGCGCAGCGGCACACTCGATGTGGTCTGGAAATATTCGTAGGCGAAGAAAGCGAGCCAGGTCAGCGCAAAGCTGAGCCCGAGATACCACTTGCGCGCGCCGCGGAACAGGAGTGCCTCCCGCATCGGCAGCTGGCTGATTTCCGGGAATCTCAGGCTCTCGCCGAAAGAGTCGAGGTCGGGCGGCTCACCCGGTTCGCCGCCTGGCCGGTGTTTCGTGCCGAGCATGCTGCCCAATATACTCAACCCAATCTACCCACCGGCGAGAGCGCATCAGCCACGCTTGGTGTCGCGACGGAACAGCAGCACCGTGCCCGCGGTGAAGATCAGCAGCCACAGGATGGCGTTGAGCAGGGCGAGCATGTCGAAGCCGTCACCGGTGAGCGGGGCACGCGCCAGCTCGCCGATGCCGTAAACCGGGGTCCACGCTGCAACGTTCTGCAGAATCTGCGGCATCATGCTGAGCGGGTAGAACAGGCCGCCGATGAACGAGAAGAACACGACGATCAGGCTGACGAACTGCATGGCGTTCTCGCTCGGCACCAGGTAGCCGACCAGCAGGCCGAGAGCGGTGAACACGAGAGATCCCAGAATCCAGACGGCGAGACCCGAAAGGATCCAGTCGGCGGCCGGCATGGCCACGCCGGTCAGCGCACCGGTGACGTATGTCGCCCCGACGGCGATCAGACCGAGCATGAGCCCGGCGATGATCTTCGTCGCGATGTTCGCGACCGGGTTCAGCGGGGTCAGCCGCAACTGTCTGCTCCAGCCCTGCATCCGCTCGACGGCGACCGATCCGCCAGCGGCCGTCGCGGACATCATCGCGCCGTAGAGCGCCATCGACACCATGATGTATGCGGCCACGGAGATGCCGCCCTGCGACACCGACGTGTGCCCCAGCGCGACGTGGCGTTGGGGGTAGCCGACGAGGAAATACATCGCGACCGGAAAAACGAGGGTGAAGATCAAGGTTCTGCGGTTGCGCATTTTGCGGCGCAATTCGATCCACAAGAATGTCAGGTTGAAACCGCCGAACGGCGGAACTTTGCGGTCGAGGTCGACCCGGTCGCGGGCGACGTTCGGTGCGACGGATGTTGAACTCATGCGTTGGCCTGCTTTTCGTTGTCGTCGCCCGTGAGGGCGATGAAGGCGTCTTCGAGGTTGTGGGAGGTGATTTCGAGGTTCACGGCCTGCGTTTGATTCAGCAGGTAGCGGGCGACGGCATCCGAATCGTCGGTGGAGACGAGAATGGTGTCGCCGCGCTTTTCGACCGAACGCACCCCGGTGACGGCCGCGATCGCCGCCTGGCCCGCGTTGTGCAGGGTCGCCCGCACGGTGCGACCGGATGCGAGGTTCTTGATCTCGGCAGACGTGCCGTCGGCCACGATCGAGCCTTTGCGCACCAGGATGATGCGGTCGGCATACGTGTCGGCCTCGTCAAGGTAGTGGGTGGCGAAGACGACGGTGCGTCCGCGGGCCGCATCCTGGCGAATGGCACCCCAGAAGTCGCGTCGACCCTCGACATCCATGCCGGTGGTCGGCTCGTCGAGCATCAGCAGCCCCGGGTCGGAGAGCAACGACATCGCGAACCGCAGGCGTTGCTGCTGGCCGCCCGAGCATTTGCCCACCATCCGGCCGCCGATGTCGCGGATGCCGGCGCGCTCGAGAACTTCGTCGACCGGCCGCGCATTCGCGAAAAATGTGGAGGTGAGTGTGACGGTCTCGCGCACGGTCAAATCCTTCAGAAGACCGCCGCTCTGCAGGACCGCGGAAACCTGACCGCGTGCGATCGCACCGCGCGGCGAGTGGCCATACACGGTGACAGAACCCGCATCAGGCTTGCTGAGGCCGAGCAGCATGTCGATCGTGGTGGTCTTGCCTGCGCCGTTCGGCCCGAGAAAGGCGACGATCTCGCCCGGAGCGACCTGCAGGTTGATGCCGTTGACGGCGTGCACGCGGCCGAAGCTCTTGGTCAGACCGCGGGCGTCGATGGCAAGCGCGGTGTTCGTGCCTGTCGTGCTTACGCGCGCTGGCCCGGCGGCCAGAGGCGCCGAGGCGGGGAGTGTTGTGTTGTCCATGCCTCCACTCTGACGGATGCGCCGGGCCGCGCCCACACACATCCGTCACGACCTGCATATGACGTCTGTCACACGTCTGATGAGGAGAAACATCGGTACGGTGCCGGCGGACAGAGCGTTGCCGCGGTCACCCGCGAAGCTGTCGATGACCGGCTGAACCGCAGGCGCAGCAGTAAGACGACGCGCGTTTGGAGGGGACTACGCGCGCTTGGAGGCGACTACGCGCGCTTGGACTGGTCGTGCGTCTCGAACTCGTCGTTCGCGTCGCCGTCGGGCTCGTAGTCAGCCCACTTCGAGTAATCGGCGTCGTTGTGGGAGTGCCCGGTCAATTCGCGCTCGAGTTCGTCGTAGTTGACGTTCGGGCTGTAAGCCTTCAGTTCGCGCGCGATCTTGGTGTGCTTAGCTTTTTGACGGCCGCGCCCCATGCGAGACCCCCTTACGATGACAGGCCGGGCGAGCAATGAGTCGCGCGGGATTGACGAACAGCAGAGATAACAAAACTAACGGCTAGTTTAGCATGAGGGCCGTAACAGCCGCCCGTCGGCCACGCAACCGATCACGATGGCCAAGCAACAGAATGAGAGGGTATCGGGCGTGTCTTCAACCGAAACCTCAACCCGGGTGGTGATCGTGGGGGCCGGCCAGGCGGGGCTGGCTGTCGCATACTATCTGCGACGTTTCGAGTTGGAGCCCGGGGTCGATTTCATCGTCTACGACCGAGGCCCTGGTACTGGCGGCGCGTGGCAATTGCGCTGGGATGCGCTGCGACTCGGCAGCGCGCATCATGTCAGCGATCTTCCCGGCATGTCAGAGCTCGGGATCAGTTTCGACACGGCCGATCGCACACTGCCCGCGAAGGATATCGTGGCCGGTTACTACCGACGTTACGAGGAACATTTCGACCTGCACGTGCAGCGTCCGGTCACCGTGCGCACCGTCTTCAACCGCGGCGCGGACCTCGTCGTCGGTCATGATCGTGGTGAGACCGTGACGCGCATGCTGGTGAATGCCACCGGAACCTGGGGGGCACCCTTCGTGCCGTATCTACCGGGCAGCGACACATTCTCCGGCCGGCATGTACACACGAGCGGCTATCATTCTGCGGAAGAGTTCGCCGGGCAGCGCGTCGTCGTAGTTGGCGGGGGAACGAGCGCCGTTGGTTTTCTGATGGAGCTGGAGGGCGTCGCATCCGAATTGACCTGGGCCACCCGTCGACCCGTCGACTTTCGAAATGAGTCAGAGCTCACCATCGAGGGCGGCGTCGCCGCCGTGTCGATGCAGGATGCCGCGGCTCGCGCTGGCCAGGCGCTGCCCAGCATCGTGAGTGGCACAGGCGTTCCCCGCACCCGACGAATCGTTGCGGCGATCGGTCGCGGTGTGCTGGTCGAGCGCCCGATGTTCACGAGCGTCGAGCCGGGCGGCGTGCATTGGCCGGACGGTTCATTCAGCCCGGCGGATGCGATCATCTGGGCCACCGGGTTCCGCCCCGAACTGCGACACCTCGCGCCGCTCAAACTCCGCGAGAAGGCCGGCGGCGTCACGGTCGAGCAGGGGGCTGCCTGGCAGGACCCGCGGATCTTCCTCGCCGGCTATGGCCCGACAGCCTCCACGATCGGCGCCAACAGGGCCGGGCGCGTGATTGCCCGGCAGATCATGGGCCAGCTGTAGCGTCGTCGCGCTGGCCGAGCTATGGGCGCCCTGTGCGGCCCGCGCGTCAGCGCTTCATGCGGCTCGCCCGCTTGCGCGAGTGCCGAGTGCTGGGTCGCGGCGTGGTCGGCGTGGGCTCTTCGGTCGTGGTGGACGTGGACGTGGCCTTCGATGCCGGCGCCAGCGGTCTGCGCGCCGGGGGCCTGATCGGTTCACCTCTGCGATCCTGCCCCGGCAGCGGGCGCGAACGGCGCCCATAGATCAACTCGGACGAGTCCAGCAGCCATGGCACGAGCGCGATCGTCACGCCGTGACACATCATCAGTTGCTTGCTGATCCGGCGGGCTCGGTGGTTGTGCAGCAGACTCTCCCACCAGTGCCCCACAATGTACTGCGGCAGGTAGACGGTGACGACCTCCGAGCCGTGCTCCTCGCGGCGCTTCTTGATGTACTTGACCAGCGGATAACCGAAATCTCGATACGGTGATTCGATGAGGTGCAGTGGAACGTGGATATTCATCTCGCGCCACTGCTTGCGCAGTTTCTCCGTTGCGTCCGCATCGACCGAGATGTTGATCGCCTCGATGCTTTCGTGCCGCGCTGCGATCGCGTAGTCAAGGGCCTTCAATGCAGGCTTCTGCATCTTGCCGATGAGCACGATGGCGTGGTCACCCGAGCTGCCGAACGTGGTTGTCGAGTCGACCTCGACCTCTTTTTCCACGTCGCGGTAATACCGGTTCACGCCGAGCATCAGCAGGAACAGGATCGGCATGAAGATGAACACCAGATAAGCGCCGTGCGTGAACTTCGTGATGGTCACCACCACCAGCACACTGAAGGTCAGGATGGCGCCGAACGCGTTGATGCACAGGCTCCGGATGATCGTGCCCCGGTTCTTCGCGCCGCCCCTCAGCAACGAGACCCAGTGTTTGACCATCCCGCTCTGGCCCAGCGTGAACGACACGAACACGCCGATGATGTACAGCTGGATGAGCTGGGTGAGATTGGCCTGATAGACCACCAGCAGGATGATCGCCGCAAGCCCAAGCAGGATCATGCCGTTCGAGTACACCAGGCGGTCGCCGCGCGTCGACAGCGCCTTCGGCGCATACGAATCTCGCGCCAGCACGGATCCGAGCAGAGGGAACCCGTTGAACGCAGTGTTGGCGGCCAAGAGCAGCACAACGGCCGTCGCCGCCTGAACGAGGAAGAACAGCACGGTGTTGTTCCCGAAGGTTGCCGACGCAACCTGCGCGATCAGACTGAGCTGCGGAGAGGTGGCGCACTGGCTCCAGCCGATCAGGTCGCACGGGTTCTCGGCGTAGTGCACGCCGGTGACCAGTGCCATTGCCGTCAACCCGGCGAACAGTGTGACCGCCACTCCGCCCATCATCAGGAGTGTCGTGCGCGCGTTCCGGATCTTCGGAACGCGGAACGCAGGAACGCCGTTGGCGACCGCTTCGACGCCGGTCAGCGCGCTGCATCCGCTCGAGAAGGAACGCAGTAGCAGAAGTACCAGCGCTGCCTGCGTCAGACCCTGTGCTTTCACGGCGTAGCCGGCGGAGGCGGCGACGGGCGGATGGCCCAGCAGCGTCTCGATCAACCCGGTCACGATCATCAGTGCAATGCTGCCGATGAAGACGTAGGTGGGAATGGCGAACGCCTTGCCCGACTCGCGAACGCCGCGCAGGTTGACGGCCGCGATGAGCACGACGAACGCAACCGCGAGCTCGGTGCGCCATGGGCTGAGCACAGGTAGCGCCGAGATGATGTTGTCCACACCGCTTGCGACCGAGACGGCAACGGTCATGACATAGTCGACCAGCAACGCGGATGCGACGATCAGGCCGGCCTTCTCGCCCAGGTTCTTGTGCGCGACCTCGTAGTCGCCTCCGCCCGACGGGTAAGCCTTCACCAGTTGCCGGTACGACGCCACCACGGTGATGAGCAGCACAACGACGGCCGCCGCGACCCACGGAGCCAGACTCAGAAAGGCGACCCCGCCGACGAGCAGGATCATCATCATCTCCTGCGGGCCGTAGGCCACGGATGACAGAGCGTCGCTGGCAAAAATGGGTAAAGCGATCCGCTTGGGCAGCAATTGACCCTCGAGCTTCTCACTCGGAAGCGGGTCTCCGATCAACCAACGTTTGGCAGATCGCCCATCTATTGCGGGGGACTTCCCCTCATTTGTCACGAGGCACGACACTACACTCTGCTAATCCGCTGTCAAGTTGACATGGCAGCGTGTCTGTATGAGGGCTGAGAGTGCGCTGAGATCGGTGTATTTCAGGGGTGTCTGTGACGGTGCGCGCGACGGAGTTCATGGCGATTCTTGATGCGGTTTTCACCGCACAACTTTCAGGTTAATTTTATCTGCTCGCGCGTACCGTTGGGGTATGGCAATCGCAAAGAGCCATACCGATCCACACCAGGTGGCAGAGCACGCCGCCGAATGGCTGGACGGCAAGCTGTTCCGAGTACTCGGACCGCCGCCGCTCGGGCCATACGGCTACGACGAGGCGACGCCGACCGGACAAGGTTCGTGCCCACTCTGCGGCAAACCAATGTCGCAGCATACGGTTGAACATGAAGAGGCGCACACGTTCCTTCACTGCCCGGATCCCGGTGTGACTGACGTAGCAGAATCAGGCCGCGCGGCTTGAACGCCGTTCGGCCTGACACAGTCTGACAAAAACACTCCCGGTGTCCGCATCGGGGCGGGAGCGCTAGGAGGATAACGCTGCGCGAATATCTGTGCGCGCTTCCGCGAGCCGGGCGCGCAACGCAGCGACAGCATCCGGCGAGATCGCACCGGCGGCCGCCTGCTTTCGAAGGTCGGCACGCAGTTGTTGGCGAAACTCGTTGATGACGAGTTCCGCTTCGCGTGCCGCCATGCGGGAGTTGCCTGCAGCGTCTGGCGCGGCGAAGGTCGCGGATGCGGCGCGTTTCGCGTCACGTTTCGCCTCGCGAGCCGCGGAGGCGAGATCGGCTCGAAGACTCTTCATCGCTTGATTGACGCCGGCGCGAACCTCGTCGGCGAGCCGTCGCACCGAATCGGTGACCTCGTTCTCGATGTCGGAGAGCTCGCCCGCGCGGGCGGCGAGTTCGGCGCGGCCGGCATCCGTGATCTGATAGACGGTCTTGCGGCCGTCCGTTTGCTTGGTCACGAGACCCTCGTCTTCGAGCTTCGCCAGGCGAGGGTAGATCGTGCCGGCGCTCGGCGAGTAGGTGCCGCCGAATCGGTCGCTCAGTGCCTGGATGAGCTCATAACCGTGCCTCGGCGACTCGTCGAGCAGACTCAGCAGATACAGCCGGAGGCTGCCGTGCGAGAACACAGCCGGGGTCATGCCGATGCCTCTGTCTTCACCCGTGTCGACGGGCGGCGCACGATCGAAATGTCGCCAGACACGGTGTTACCGGTCACGTCGATCCACTGTCCGTCGAGTGAGCCGGTCTGTTCCGTGAAGCTTTTGTCCTGGGCGCGTCGCACGACGGTGTCGTCGACCCGCAGCCGTCCGCTGATCGCGTTCACGCGGTAGCGCGCGCTGACACCTTGGTCGAGGCGCACCGTGACGTCTCCGGAAACGGTGTTGGTTGCGATCCGGTCGGGGGTGCCGCTGACGTCGAGGTAGATGTTGGCGCTCACGCTGTCCGCGCTGAACGAACGAAGTGCGCCAGAGGCTGTGATGTCGCCGGAGACCGTGTGCGCCGTGACCGCGCCAGCGTGATCGTGCACGGACAGTTCGCCGCCGACCGCGTTGAGGTCCAGATCTCCGGAAAGGCCGTCGACTGTGATCTCGCCGGAAACCGTGCTGAGCCGGGCATCCGTCGTCAGCCCTGAGATGAGCGCATCCGCCGAGACGACGCCCAGCTTCAGGGCGACATCGCGCGGGACCATTACGCTGATGTCGGCCCCGGCTTTGTCGCTCCAGGCGCGGAAGACGTCGAGAAAGTTGTCCCAACGCAACTGCGGATGATCGATCTCGAGCAGGTCGCCGTCGATTGAGATCTTCAACTCCTTGCCGCTCACCGAGTGCACTTCGACGCGCGCGCCGGGCTCGTCGTGGCCGATGATGTCGATCTGGCCGCCGATCAGCCCGACTTTCAGCTTGCGCACGCGCTCGATGTCAATCGTCTTCGTCTGACCGGGGTTCACCAGCCACTTTTCTTGTGCCATGTGTTTCTCCTTGGGTTGGCCTCCGGTCGCTTCCGGCCGGGGAGTGGGTGTGACGCGCCAGTTTCGAGATATAACGCGTTCTTGTAGAGACACGATATATCTCGAGTCTGGGAAGTGCAACACTATTTTGAGACTCCCGCTTGACATTGACGCGACGTCAATCTTTAGGGTGGAATCACAGCACAGGGAGGGAGGTGGGCATGGCGGTTGATACCGAAGCGGACTGGCCGATCCACGAGATCGCTCGGCTGGCCGGCACGACCAGCAGGACGCTGCGCCACTACGGCGACATCGGGCTGCTTGCGCCCAGCCGAATCGGCAGCAACGGTTATCGCTACTACGACCGTGCCGCTCTCGTGCGCCTGCAGCGCATCCTGCTCCTGCGCGAACTCGGCATGGGCTTACCAGCCATCGCCGCCATGCTCGCGAAGCAGACCGACACACCGGCCGCGCTGCGTAACCACTTGGAGTGGTTACGCCGTGAGCAGGAGCGGCTGGTGCGGCAGATCGCATCCGTCGAGCTGACGATTGCGGATCTGGTGGGTAGGCCCGACGGGAACACAACGAAAAACAAGAAGGGAGGCGGGCGACCGATGGCACAAGACATGCTTGACGGGTTCGATCACACGCAATACCAGCAAGAAGTGGAGCAGCGTTGGGGCGCCGACGCCTACGCGAAAAGTGACGCCTGGTGGCGTTCGAAGACGGATGCCGAGAAGAAGCAATTCCAGCAGACTCACGTTGACATCGCCCGCGACTACGCAACCGCGCGGGCCGCGGGAGTGGATGTGGCCAGCGATGAAGTGCAAGCGATTGTCGCGCGACACGTCGACTGGCTGAACCTGTCGGCGCCCGTGACCGGGAGGCGGATCACCAGCGGGCGACTGCGTGGTTACGGTGACATGTACGTCGGCGACCCGCGCTTCGCCGCGAACTACGGCGGGGTCGACGGCGCAGAATATGTGCGCGCCGCGTTCGAGGTCTACGCGGCTTCGCTGGCCGAATAGGTCGCGGCAGCCGACGGGCTCGTGCGCGCCTAGGCCGGAGGCGGCGAAGCCTGCGGCAGTCGGATCGCGAAGGGTGGCATCGCCCAGTGGATCAGCGTGCCGATCAGAAGGGCGAACGCGAGTGTGCCGAAGCCGACATTGCCGCCGAGAATCCAGCCGATGATCAGCACGGTGAGTTCGATCGCGGTGCGAACTATCCAAATCGGCCTGCCGGTGCGCGCGTGCAGGCCTGTCATCAGGCCGTCGCGTGGGCCCGGCCCGAGTTGCGCGCCGATGTACAGCCCTGTGGCGAGCGCCAACAGCACCAGCCCGCCGGCAAACAACAGGATGCGCAGCCACAGCTGGTCAGGCACCGGAATGATCGCGAGCCCCAACTGTGCGCTCGGTCCGATCAGCAGCGCATTGAGGATCGTGCCGAGCCCCGGCAGTTGCCGCAGCGGGATCCAGAGCAGTAACACGGCGAGTCCAATGATGTTCGTCAGCACTCCGAAGGGGATGCCCGTGCGAATCGACAAACCTTGGGTCAACACGTCCCACGGGTCGAGGCCGACGCCGGCCTGCACCATCGCGCTGATGGCGATGCCGTAGAGGAACAATCCAATCAACAACTGCGTAAGACGTCGCCCGAACCGGTAGCGGATGCCGCGACCCCAGGCGTCCTGCAGCGACGCCGTGTTCTTCAGACGCGTTCGAAGCGCTGCCGTCCTGTGCGTTCGTGGTCCGGGCATTCCTGGTCTGGGCGCTCCTGATTGGCGCGCTCCTGATCGGCGCACCCGTGGTTTGGCGATTTCCGTCACTATGCAATCCAATGTGAAAAGTGGCACTTGAACAAGAGGCCAATCCCTCTAGAGTGGACTTATGGCAGTCGAACTACTCACCGCCCGCGCGCTCGATGTGCTCCTGGGCGAGTGGCGCGGGCCGGGACCGGCCTACGAGGCGCTGGCCGATCGCATCCGGTTGCTCGTCTTGGACGGACGCGTTGCGATCGGCGCGCGGTTGCCCGCCGAACGCGAGCTTGCAGAACGGATGGCGCTGAGTCGCACGACCGTTGCCGCTGCGTATCGCAGGTTGCGCGAACGGGGTTTCGCGAGCAGTCTTCGCGGCTCCGGCACGCTCACGCGGTTGCCGTCGAGTGCCCCTCTGCAGCATGCCAGCCTCGGCGACGCTCTGCTCGACTTCACCAAGGCGGCCCCACCTGCCCCGCACGGTCTTGCTGCCGCCGCGCGTGCCGCGACTGAGGATTTGCCGGCCTTTCTCGGCGACTCCGGGTACGACCAGGTCGGCCTGCCCGTGCTTCGCGAGGCGATCGCGCGTCGATACGAGCAGCGGGGGGTTGCGACGGAACCCGACCAGATTCTCGTCACGGTCGGGGCGCAGCAGGCCATTGCCCTGATTGCGCGTACGCTGCTCAGCCGTGGCGATCGTGTGCTGATCGAGACACCGACCTATCCGCACGCGTACGAGGCGCTGAGGGATGCCGGTGGCCGGCTCGTCGGAGTGCCGGTTCTTGCCGACTTCGGACCGGCCGACTTCGGACCGGCCGACCCCGGATCGCCATCGCTATCACCATCACCCTCACCCTCACCGAGGATGGAGGCGGCCGCGGACGCTGGTGCGATCGTCGACGGTTGGGATATGGCGGCGCTCGAAGCCGCGATCCGTCGAACGAGCCCGGTGCTTGCCTATGTGATGCCCGACTTCCAGAACCCGACCGGCCGTAGCATGTCGCCCGCGTTGCGAGCCCGACTGCTTGAGGTCGCAGCAGGCCAGGGCACCCTCGTCGTCGCGGACGAGACGACGGCGGAACTGAACATCGACCGGGCCGGTCGATTCCTGCCCCTGCCGGCGTATGCGACCGGCAACCACTCGAGTGTGCTGCTCATCGGATCGGCCAGCAAGAGTCTGTGGGGGGGCTTGCGGATCGGCTGGATTCGCGCGGAAACCTCTATGATCCGCAGGCTTGCCGCAGTGCGTAGCGGGATCGACCTAGGCACCCCGATACTCGAACAGCTGATCGTCGCTCGGCTGCTGCCGGATGCCGAGCAGATTCAGGCAGAGCGAGCGCAACGGCTCGCGGCCGGCCGAGATGCCGTCGAAGATGAACTGGCTCGCGCGTTTCCCGGCTGGGATGTTCCGCGGGTGCACGGTGGTTTGGCGGCCTGGGTCAACATCGGTGTTCCGATGAGCTCGGCGCTCGCACTCGCCGCGCGCAATCACGGCCTGCTTATCACGGCCGGTCCGCGCTTCGGCATCGACGGGGCGTTCGAACGCTTTCTGCGGGTGCCGATCACGGGCAGCGCCGATCACGTGCAGCGCGCAGTCAGCGCCCTGACCCGGTCGTGGCCCGGCCTTGCCCAGCATCCGCTGCCCGATCCGGCATATTTGGCTGCCGTCGTGTGACCGCGGTTCGCACTGCGGTGCGCACCACGACCGGGGCTGCGACGGTTTCGCGGCGTGAGCACGGTTCCGCGGCGCAGCGACGATTTCGCGGCGTGAATGCAGAGACTGCAATGTTATGCTCGCAGCGGCTGACGACGTGGCCGGCGTCGAGCGAAGCCGCAGTCCGCGGCAGCTGTCATTCCCGAGGAGACTTTCGTGCATTTTCTTGCCGTTCTGAGTATGAAGAACCGTGCACTGATAGCCCTCGTGACGATTGTTGCGGCCGTGTTCGGTGGGATCGCACTCACCGGCCTCAAGCAGGAACTGGCGCCGTCCATCCAGTTCCCACAGTTGGCGATCGTCACGAGCTATCCGGGCGCATCGCCAGAGGTCGTCAACAACGATGTGAGCACGCCGGTCGAAAAGGCTATTCAGGGCGTGGCGAACCTCGACAGCAGCTCCGCGGTGAGCAGCACCAACCAATCGTTGATCACGGCCAAATTCACGTATGGAACCGACCTGGCTACGGCCGAGCAGAAGCTGAACCAGGCGATCAATCGCATCCAGTCGACCTTGCCCAGCGGCGTAACGCCGCAGGTGTTCAGCGGCAGCATCGACGACCTGCCGGTCATTCAACTGGCGGTCACGAGCACTGAAGGCACGAAGACGCTCGGTGCTGACATCACGCGGCTGGCGCTGCCCGACATCCAAAAGGTCAACGGCGTCAACGGTGCGCAGCTGATCGGAGCGGTCGGCCAGCGTGTGACAATAACCCCGGATGCCGCCAAGCTGGCCGCCGCCGGCCTCACCACCACCTCGATCAAGACCGCGCTCGCACAGAACGGCGTGCTGTTGCCCGCCGGTTCGATCACGGAAGACGGCAAGACCTACACCGTGCAGGCGGGCCAGAAGCTCACCTCCGTCGCCGACATCGCGGCACTGCCGCTGATCGGACTGCCGCCGACAGGCTCTGCGGGCGGCGCGGCGGGAGGCGCTTCGGCAAGCTCAGCGACCGCCGGCGCGGCTGCGACGGGCGCGACGGGCGGCGCTTCGGCAAGCTCAGCGGGCGGCGGTGCGGCTGCGACCAGCGGCGCTTCGGCAAGCTCAGCGACCGCCGGCTCAGCGACCGGGGCGAGCGCGACCGCACCGGCCGCGGTGCCCACGCCGAAGACGATCGGTGACGTCGCATCCGTCGCCGAAACGGACGACCCGACCACCACGATCTCGCGGGTGAACGGCAAGCCGGCGCTCACGATAGCGGTCACGAAACTGCCGAGCGCGAACACGGTCGATGTGTCGAAGGGTGTGCGGGCCATCGAGTCGAGTCTCGAGTCGAAGCTCGGACACGACGCAAAGATCACCGTCGTTTTCGACCAGGCGCCGTTCATTCAGCAGTCGATCAGCTCGCTGGCTGAAGAGGGTCTGCTCGGTCTGGCGTTCGCCGTGATCGTGATCCTCGTGTTCCTGCTGTCTGTGCGAGCCACCCTGGTGACGGCGATCTCGATTCCGACCAGTGTGCTCATCACATTCATCGTGATGCAGGCCACCGGTTACACGCTCAACATCATCACGCTCGGCGGCCTGACGATTGCCATCGGGCGCGTTGTCGACGACTCGATCGTGGTGATCGAGAACATCAAGAGACACATGGTGCCCGGCGCGGATCGATCGACGACGATCATCCACGCTGTGCGCGAGGTCGCCGGCGCGATCACCGCGTCGACGATTACGACGGTTGCCGTGTTCCTTCCGATCGCCTTCGTCGGGGATGTCACCGGCGAACTGTTCCGCCCGTTCGCACTGACGGTCACGATCGCACTGCTGTCGTCACTGCTGGTCGCGTTGACGATCGTTCCAGTGCTCGCGTACTGGTTCCTGCGCCCGAAGGCGTTGAAGCCTGGCGAGATTGCACCAGAAGACGACCCGACCTACCTGCCGGCAGCCGCCGGCCACGTGGATGAGCTCGAGCATCCGACTCGCCTGCAGCGCGGTTACCTGCCGATCATCCATTGGACGCTCAAGCACTCGGTTTCGACCATCATCATCGCCGTGCTCGTGCTCGGCGGTACGATCGCGCTCGTGCCGTTGATGAAGACGAACTTCCTCGGTGAGACCGGGCAGAACACCCTGAGCATCAGCCAGAAGCTCGCACCCGGCACAAGCCTGCAAGCCCAGGACGACGCGGCGAAGGTCGTCGAGAGCAAGCTGCTGAGCACGCCGGGCGTCAAGACCGTGCAACTTTCGATCGGCTCGAGCGGCAGTTCGCTGCGCGACGCGTTCACCGGCGGTGGTGGCGGCATCCAGTATTCGATCACAACGGACGACAGCGCCGATCAAGTGGCATTGCAGTCAACGATCGAGAAGGAACTGAAGACGATTTCGGATGCCGGGACCATCACCGTTGCAGCCTCCAGCGGGTTCGGCGCGTCAAGCGACATCGAGATCGATGTGTCCGCGTCGACGAGCGCAACACTCACGACCGCGACCAACAGCATTGTCGACTCGGTGAAGAAGCTCAACTCGATCAAACAGACCACGAGCAACCTCAGCGCCTCGCTGCCCTATGTCGCGGTCGTCATCGATCGTCAGAAGGCTGCGGAGGCCGGCTTGAGCGAGGTCGCTGTCGGCACGATCGTCTCGCAGGCGATGCAGCCAACAACGGTCGGCACCATCGCCATCGACAACACCACCTTGTCGATCTACATTCAGGATGCGACGGCCCCGACAACAACGGCAGCCCTGGCTGCGCTTGAGATTCCGACCGCCCGCGGGCCGGTCGCGCTGGACACGCTGGCAACCGTCACTCAGACAACGGGGCCAGCGACGGTCACAACGCAGAAGGGGCTGCGCACGGCAGCCATCAGTGCGACCCCGGCGACCGACAACCTGGCGGTGTCGAACGCAGACGTGCAGAAAGCGCTTGACACGACGAAGCTCCCGCAGGGTGCAACCGCGTCGATCGGAGGCGTGACCGCCAGCCAGTCGAGTGCGTTCTCGCAACTGGGGATCGCTTTGCTGGCCGCCATCCTGATCGTCTACGTCGTGATGGTGGCGACGTTCCGCTCGCTGCGCCAGCCGCTGCTGCTGCTGGTCTCGATCCCGTTCGCCGCAACCGGGGCGATTGCGCTGCAGGTGATCTCGGGCATCCCACTCGGCGTCGCATCGCTGGTCGGCGTGCTGATGCTGATCGGCATCGTGGTGACGAACGCGATCGTGCTCGTCGACCTGGTGAACCAGTATCGACGGCGGGGAATGACGGTTCCGGATGCCGTCGCGCACGGCTCGTCACGTCGGTTGCGGCCGATCCTGATGACCGCACTTGCGACGATCTTTGCGCTGCTGCCGATGGCGATCGGGCTCACCGGGCATGGCGGGTTCATCTCGCAGCCGCTGGCGATCGTGGTGATCGGCGGGCTCGTCTCGTCAACGCTCATGACATTGATCGTGCTGCCGACGCTCTACAACCTGGTGGAGGGTGCGCGCGAACGCCGCCTTGCTCGTCGCGAGGCGAAGGCCGCGAAGCTGCTGCCCGCGCTGGTCGACTGACGCCTACCGCCGCCCGGCTGGCTGGCGGATGGCGGCATTGATGCGGTTCCAGACATTGATGGATCCGATTGTGAACAGCAGCGCCGCGATCTGCCGGTGATTGAACACGGCGGTGATTTCATTCCCGAGCTCGTCGGGCACCGGATCGGGTTTGTCCGCCAGCCGGGTCACCGCCTCGGTGAACGCGAGTGCCGCGCGTTCACGCGCGGTGAAGTACGGTGCCTCGCGCCACGCAGCCACTGCCGCGATGCTCTCGTCGCTCGCACCGTCATCCTCACGGAGCTCACGCGTGTGCTCCACGGTGCACCAGCTGCATCCGTTGATCTGACTGGCCCGCAGCGTCACCAGGTGGGTGATCGCCGGCGGCACCTGTGCGGACGCCGCCACCTTGTTCAACGAGGCGAGGGCGTCCATGCCGCCTTCCAGCAGGAACGCCGGGTGAGGCATTCGCGCCTTGATGTCGACGATGGGGTCGGCGGTGGGGCCGGGGGTGGCTTCGGCCACCGGATCGCCCGCCAGTGCGACGGCGGGTGCGACCGTGGTGTCGACTTCTGACGCTGCGTTGAAGGTCTGTGTGTTGTCGGTCATGATGTATTCCTGTTCGGTATGTCACACCGCCTCGATCTGGGCGGTCATACAGGTGACCCGGTAAACGAAGGAGATGTGACATGACCGATCAGATCTTGTTGGCGACGCGGTTCGAGGAGCACCGGCCGCGCCTGCGCCGCCTCGCGCGCCGCATGCTGGGGTCGGATGCCGAGGCCGATGACGCCGTGCAGGAGACCTGGCTGCGGCTTGCGCGCACGCGCGACGACGACGTCGACAATCTGGGCGGATGGCTGACCACCGTCTGTTCGCGGGTGTGCTTGAACATGCTGCGCGCCCGTGCGACTCGCAACGAGACTGACTTCGCCGAAGGCTTGCCCGATCCCGTGGTGGAATCTGTCGCGGATGGCGACCCCGCGGCGGCAGCACAACTGTCGGATGCCGTCGAAACTGCGCTGCTGCTCGTGCTCGACCGGTTGAGCCCGGCCGAGCGCGTCGCGTTCGTGTTGCACGACACGTTCGATGTGCCGTTCGCGCAGATCGGCGAACTGCTCGAGCGTGCTCCGGATGCCGCCCGGCAGTTGGCGAGCCGCGCCCGTCAGCGAGTGCGCGCTGCCACCGCCGACGCGGATACTCTCGGCGCAGATAGCGGCCGGGGACTGGTTGACGCGTTCTTCGCGGCAGCCCGAGACGGAAACTTCGATCGTCTCGTGTCGGTGCTGGCACCCGACGTGCAGATGCGCGCGGATGGCGTGGCTTCGGCGACCGCGATCGTGCGCGGAGCCGCGCAGGTAGCAGCGCGTGCCGTGATGTTCGCCAACCCGACGGCGGTATTGCGTGCGGTTCGAGTGGACGGCCGGCCGGGCGTGATCGTCATCGTCGACGGCACACCCGTGTCGCTGTTCGCGTTCGCCATCGACGGCAGTCGCATCACCGGCATCGACGTCTACACCGGAGAGGTGCGTCTGGCCGGTATCCGCCTGCCCTGAGATGAGACCGGCGTCGGAAGGCACCTGCTCGACCATGATCACGTGGGGGCGCGCACATCCGTGGTCTGGGGTTCAGAACCGGTCTTGTCGTGGCTGTCACACCCCAACGCGTTTCGCGACGGTGCGACTCCGATCGACATTCTGCGCGAGCGCGGCTCCCGGGACGTCATTGACGCTCTCGACGTCGAGCAAGCCGGCAGGTACGCCTGAGAATGAAGCTCCGCCGGATCATCCCGTATGGCCCTTCTGCTTGGGCGCACGCACCTGGACATCCGTTGTATGTTCACCGCGGGCAGACGGTCGGTCGGTGGGATAACGCGCCTGCCTACGCGACGTGGTATCTGTCAGATTCGGCCGCTGGTGCGGCCGGTGAAGCGTTCGGAAACCTTGCAACCTGGAGGCAGAGCATGTTCGAGCCTCCGTTCCTGCCAATTGCACGCCGGGCGCTTGGCGTGTTCGAACTCGACCCCGGCACGAGACGATTGGACCTTGATAATGCCGGCGAACTCGCCAGCCGTGATGCCAGGCCTTCTCAAGTCGTGATCAGAAACACGGCATTCACTCAACCGTTCGCGGTTCGGCTGCGCTCAGCGCTTCGACTGCGCTCAGCGACCGGGCCTGGCGGTCGCTGACCGCAGTCGTAGCGCGCCCGCATAGGGTGGAACCATGCCAACACCGGAATTCATACTGAGCCTGCGCGAAAAGATCGGAACGCATCCGCTCTGGCTTAACGGTGTGACGGCGGTGATCCTGCGCGGCGACATCACCGAGGCGGGTGACGACGACCGCGAGGTGCTGCTCGTGCGTCGCGCCGACAACGGCACCTGGACGCCCGTTACTGGCATCATCGACCCGGGTGAGCAGCCTGCCGTCGCTGCAGAACGGGAGGCTCTCGAAGAGGCGAGCGTTGTTGTCGTCGCCGAGCGACTGGCGCAGGTTGGCGTGACGGAACCGGTCGTCTACGGAAACGGTGATCGCGCGCAGTACCTCGATCTGGTGTTCCGCTGCCGCTACGTCTCCGGCGACGCCGCCGTCGGGGACGACGAGAACACCCAGGTGCGGTGGTGCAGGCTCGACGCATTGCCGGAGTTTCGCGCCGACTATGCCGAGCGCATCCTGCAGGCTGCGAACGGTGGCCCGGAAGCGCGCTTCCGACGCTGAACGCGACACCGCGCGTGTACCGACCGACGTACCGACCGAATTCGACGAAATCGGAGTAGACGGGGGCACCCGCGGCAGGCATGATCGTCGCATGGAGATTCTGCAGGTCGCTCAGCATGCCGATGACCTTGATCGCGCCGCCGCATTTTACGAACTGGTGCTCGGGAGCAAGCCGGCAGCACGGTTCGATCCGCCCGGCCTGGTGTTCTTCAACGTGGGGTGCTCGCGGTTGCTGCTCGAGCAAGAGGCGCCGTCGGCTCTGGTGTACTTGCAGGTCGATGATGTCGTGGCCCGCGTGGATGAGTTACATGTGCTCGGCGTCGAAGTCATCGACGAACCGCGCGTGATCTATAGCCACACCGATGACAGTCTCGGGCCAGCGGGGACCGACGAGTGGATGGCATTCATTCGAGACACTGAGGGCAACACGGTCGGCCTTGCCAGTTTCGAGCCGCGGCACGACCCGTAAATCGGGCCAAAATCGCGCTCCGACGCGCCGGGCCAATCGCGGCCGACGTGTCGAATGCGCGAGAACAGGAAGATCGATCAGAAGCAGGCTGATTGCTCCTGTTCTCGGGTGAAAGCGCCGATGCGGCCTGTTCTCGGCCGCCGCATCACGCCGTCAGCACGCCATCTTTCCACACGCGTCGCACCAGGGGCACACCCGGCCGATAGGCGAGGTGAAGATAACTCGGCGCGGCGAGTTCAACCAGGTCGGCACGGGCACCGGGAATGACCCGGCCTATGTCGGTGCGTCGAAGCGCTGCGGCACCGCCTGCCGTTGCGGCCCACAGAGCTTCGGCCGATGTCATGTGCATGTCACGCACCGCGATCGAAATGCAGAATGGCATCGACGATGTGAACGACGACCCCGGGTTGCAGTCGCTCGCCAACGCGACGGTGACGCCCGCGTCGATCAGGCGGCGGGCATCCGGATAGGGGTGCCGTGTCGAGAACTCGACGCCGGCCAGCAGCGTCGCGACCGTGTTCGAGCCGGCGAGCGCTGTCACGTCATCATCGGTCAGATAGGTGCAGTGATCTACGCTTGCGGCGCCCAGTTCGACGGCAAGCTGCACGCCGGGGCCCGGCCCAAGCTGACTGGCGTGCATCCGGATGCCGAGCCCGCGCGCCGCCCCCGCCGTCAGGATGCGCCTGCTCTGCTCCGGAGTGAACGCCCCCGATTCGCAGAAGACGTCGATCCAGCGTGCGAGCGGCGCGCATGCGTCGAGCATCTCGCCGATGACCAGATCGACATAGCCCTCCGGATTGTCTGCGAACTCCGGTGGCACGACGTGCGCGCCGAGAAAGGTGACCTCGTCGGTCACAGTTCCCGCAAGCTCGAGCAGACGACGTTCGTCGGCGGCGGTCAAGCCGTAGCCGCTTTTGATCTCGACCGTCGTCGTGCCCTGGCTGCGCATTTCGCTGATCAGCGCGTTCAGGCGAGCCCGCAATTCGTCATCGGATGCTGCTCGCGTCGCGCGCACCGTGCTACGTATGCCGCCAGCCGTATATGGTGATCCGTCCATGCGCGCTTCGAATTCGGCTGAGCGATCCCCGGCGAACACGATGTGGCTGTGACTGTCGACGAAGCCGGGGATCATGGCCGCGCCGTTCAGGCTCGTGACGGTGTCCGCCCCTGCTGCAGCGGCTGCCGGCGCGGAGGCTGCGGAGCCCACCCAGGCGACGCGCCCGTTCTCGACGAGCACCGCGGCATCCGTCACGATACCGAGTGCAGAACCGTCACCGGGGCCATTCGGGTCATTGGTGACGAGCTGGCCGATGTCGGTGATGAGTTGGCTGGGCATAGGGTCATCCTCCTCTTATGCGTGCTGGTCGAGTAGCCCGCGAGCGCAGCGAGCCGGCGTATCGCGATCTTCGTGTCCCGCACAGTCGGGTCTCGATACACGACCTCGCTTGCGCTCGGCCGTTACTCGACCACCGGTACCGCTGGTCGAGTAGCCCGCGAGCGCAGCGAACCGGCGTATGCTCCAGCTGGTCGAGTAGCCTGCGAGCGCAGCGAGCCGGCGTATCGAGACCCCGTGTCCCGCACCGGGTCTCGATACACTCGCTCACGCTCGTTACTCGACCACCGGGCCGCCTACTCGACCACCGGGGTTTCGAGCATCGGCACGCGCAGTCCGCGCTCGCGGGCGACCTCGGCGGCGTGTTCGTAGCCGGCGTCGACATGCCGCATCACGCCGGTGCCCGGGTCGTTGACGAGCACACGGGCGAGCTTCTCGGCGGCCAGCGGAGTGCCGTCTGCGACGGTGACCTGACCGGCGTGGATGGACCGACCGATGCCCACACCACCGCCGTGATGGATGGAGACCCAGGTGGCGCCCGACGCCGTGTTCAGCAGTGCGTTCAGCAGCGGCCAGTCGGCGATAGCATCCGATCCGTCCTTCATGCCTTCGGTTTCCCGGTACGGCGAGGCTACCGAGCCCGAGTCGAGGTGGTCGCGGCCGATCACGATCGGGGCGGTGATTTCACCCGATGCGACCAGCTCGTTGAACTTCAGCCCGGCAAGGTGGCGCTCCTTGTAGCCAAGCCAGCAGATACGCGCAGGCAGGCCCTCGAAGTGCACCTTGTCCTGCGCCTTGGTGATCCAGCGGCGCAGGTGCTCGTCCTCGGGGAACAGCTCCAGGATGGCGCGGTCGGTCGCCGCGATGTCGGCCGGGTCTCCGGAGAGAGCAGCCCACCGGAACGGGCCCTTGCCCTCTTCGAACAGCGGGCGGATGTATGCGGGCACGAACCCGGGGAATTCGAACGCGCGCTCGAACCCGCCGAGCTTCGCCTCTGCACGGATGGAGTTGCCGTAGTCGAAGACCTCGGCGCCGGCATCTTGGAATGCGACCATTGCGCCGACTTGGGCGGCCATCGATGCGCGCGCTTTCGCGGTGAACCCTTCGGGATCCGCTGCGGCAGCCCGGTGCCACTCCTCGACGGAGATGCCGATCGGGAGATAGCTGAGCGGATCGTGCGCGCTGGTCTGGTCGGTGACGATGTCGATCGGCGTGCCGCGTTTCAGCAGCTCGGGGAATACCGTCGCAGCGTTGCCGACCAGGCCGACCGACAAGGCGCGCCGCTCCCCCTTCGCGGCGGTGACCCGTGCGATGGCGTCGTCGAGGTCGTCTGTGAGCTCGTCGAGGTAACCGTGGTCGACCCGACGCTGGAGGCGGTCGCGATCGACGTCCACGATCAGGACCACGCCCTCGTTCATCGTGACCGAGAGGGGTTGAGCGCCGCCCATGCCGCCGCATCCGCCGGTCAGCGTGAGGGTGCCCGCGAGGGTGCCACCGAATCGCTTCTCGGCGATGGCGGCGAACGTTTCGTACGTGCCCTGCAGGATGCCCTGGGTGCCGATGTAGATCCAGCTGCCCGCGGTCATCTGTCCGTACATGGTTAGACCGAGGTCTTCGAGCCGGCGGAATTCCGGCCAAGTGGCCCAGTCCGGCACGAGGTTCGAGTTGGCGATGAGCACGCGTGGTGCCCATTCGTGGGTGCGGAAGACGCCGACCGGTTTGCCGGACTGCACGAGCAGCGTCTCATCGGACTCGAGCGTTGTCAGCGTGCGGATGATCGCCTCGTAGGCATCCCAGCTGCGGGCGGCGCGACCGGTGCCGCCGTAGACGACGAGGTCGTCTGGGCGCTCGGCGACCTCTGGGTCGAGGTTGTTCATGAGCATGCGCATGGGCGCCTCGGTCTGCCAGCTCTTGGCGGTCAGAGTGGTGCCTCGGGGTGCGCGTACGGTGCGTGAAGTAGCCATACCAACAGTGCACACGAGAGCGGATGTCGCGGCAACCGTGCCCGCTCGTGTTCTGTCCGGTATCCCGGACGGCGGGCAGCGCGTGCGAACGTTGTCTCCACGCCGGCCCGGAGTTTTGACGACGCCCCGGACTGGCAGCCGGTTGCCAATCCGGGCTAGCGTCAAATACCCGGTCTAGCGCAGGCTGTGGGCCGCTACAACCGCGATCTCGTCAGCGACCGCGCCGAGAAGCCGAGAGTGCAGCCGCCATTGCTGCCAGTACAGCGGCACGCGGATGTCATCCTCACCGATCGCGACCAACTCACCGGTCGCTTCCAGCTCTCCGATCTGCGCAGCAGGGAGCATGCCCCAGCCGAGACCGAGCCGCACTGCAGTGAAGAACTCGCTCGATGCGGGGATGAAATGGCGCGGCTGCGCAGGCAGCTCGCCGCCGTGCCCGCTATGGTCGCCGCGCGCCTCGTGCTGCCGCAGGTAGCGATCCTGCAGATCGTCGCTGCGGTCGTAGATGACGACCGGCGCCGCACGCAGAGCGGATGCTGTCACTCCGTTCGCGAACCAGCGGTCCGCGAACTCGGGGTTGGCCATCGGGCGGTACCGCATCTGGCCGAGCGGGCGAACGATGCAGCCTTGGACCGGATCGGACACCGAGGTGATCGCCGCCATCACGCTGCCGTCGCGCAGGCGCGCGGTCGAGTGGTCCTGGTCTTCGCGAAACACGTCGAAGACGACGCGATGGGCGGCTGCGACCCGTGCCAGCGCAGGCAGCGCCCAGGTGGCTAGCGAGTCGGAGTTGATGACCAGAGGGATCGACGTGAAGGGGCGGACAGCATCCGGATCGCCCGGTCCGGCAGTCGAGGCATCGCCTGCCGAGACGTCACCGGCTGCGGCGCTGCCTTGCGCGGCGCCACGCTCCGCGCCACCGCCACCGCGCACCTCGACGCCGAGCGCTTGTGCCGCCTCGTCTTCGAGCAGTGTCACCTGGCGTGCCAGGCGCAGCACCGCCTCGCCTGACGAGGTCACGCGCACGGGTTTGACGCGCTGTAGCAGCACCCGGCCGACTGAGCCCTCCAGTGCCTTGATGCGCTGACTAATGGCCGACGGGGTCACGCGAAGCTGCCGCGCTGCCGCCTCGAAGGTGCCGCTGTCGACGACGGCGACGAACGCACGCAGCTGCTCAAGTTGAAGTTCCATGATTAGCAACGCTAATGCATCCGTAGAAACATTAGTTGGACTGAACATAAATGCGTGCCTAGAGTCGAAGCCATGGAGAGTCTGCCCGCGCTGATCGCGACGGCGGCGGCCGGGCTGGGGCTCGGGTTGTCGCTGATCATCGCCATCGGTGCGCAGAACGCGTACGTGCTGCGGCAGGGCATCCGCCGCGAGCACATCGCGGTGATCGTGGCGATCTGTGCGCTGTCGGACATCGTGCTGATCGCGCTTGGAATCTCCGGGATCGGGTTCCTGATCAAGCAATTCCCGGTGGCGCTGACGGTGATCCGCTACGCCGGGGCCGCGTTCCTGTTCGGCTACGGGCTGCTCGCCGCGCGGCGAGCGTTCAAGCGCCAGGTCTTGCAGGCGGATGCGTCCGCCGCGCGACCATCGCTGCGCACGGCTGTGCTGACCGTTCTCGCCCTGACCTGGCTGAACCCGCACGTGTATCTCGACACCGTGCTGCTGCTCGGGTCGGTCGCGAACACGCACGGTGATGCGGGCCGCTGGGCATTCGGCATCGGTGCGGCGATCGGCAGCGTGCTCTGGTTCTCGCTGCTCGGTTTCGGCGCCCGCTTTCTCGGCCCGCTCTTCGCGCGCCCGATTGCGTGGCGGATTCTGGATGCGGCGATCGCCGTCACGATGATCGCTCTCGGCACCCGGTTGCTCCTGGGCGTGTAGCGGACTGGTGTTGTGGAGGGGCGCAGCGGCGCGTGCAACGACAGGAGTAGCGACGCGCGCCGCGACGCGTGTCCCCGGCTGGGGATAGTGTGGCGCTATGTCCACCCCCGCTTCCGCCACCTCGCTATCCGAACAGTTTCTTGCGCTCCATCGCGGCGCGACGCCGCTCCTCTTGCCAAACCCGTGGGACGTCGGCTCCGCCCGCATGTTTGCGGCGATGGGTTTCGAGGCGCTGGCGACGACGAGCAGCGGGTTCGCGGCATCCGTTGGGCGGCTGGACGGCCAGGTGACACGCGACGAGGCGCTGGCGCACGCCGCCGAAATCGTGCGGGCGACAGCCCTGCCGGTCAGTGCCGATCTGGAGAACGGATTCGGTGCCGACCTCGCCACCGTCGCGGACACCTACACGCTTGCGGCACAGAGCGGGCTGGCCGGCGGCTCGATTGAAGACAGTACTGACAACCCTGACTCCCCAGTTCTCGACCTGGCCGCCGCCGCGGACCGGGTGCGCGCCGCCGCGGAGGCAGCACACGGTATTGACCCGCACTTCGTTCTGACGGGCCGCGCAGAGAACTATTTCCACGGGCGGCCGGACCTCGCGGACACGATCCGCCGGTTGCAGGCGTATCAAGAGGCCGGGGCAGACGTCTTGTACGCGCCGGGTGTGACGCTGGCTGAAGACATCCGCTCGATCGTGACCTCGGTGGATCGCCCTGTCAACGTGCTCGCGCGCCCGACCGCGCCGACAGTGGCAGAGTTGGGTGCCCTCGGGGTCGCCCGGATCTCGGTCGGCGGGGCGTTCGCGTTCGCCGCATACGGTGTCGCGGCCGAGGCGGCTCGTGAGTTTCTGGAGTACGGCACGTATGGCTTCGCGGCGCAGTCTCGGGCCGGTAGTGCAGCGGTCACCGCGGCGTTCGGTGATGCCTGACGATGGGCACGGCGAGCGTCTATCGGGCGGCCGACCAGGTGCGGATGCCGTGGAAGAACGGCGCAGGCACAACGCTCGAGGTCGCGCGACTCGACGATGCTGCGACCGGGCGGATGCTCTGGCGCGTGTCGATCGCTGACGTCGCTGACAATGGCCCGTTCTCGATCTTCGACGGCTACCGGCGGATCATCTCAGTGCTTGAGGGGGAGGGAATGCAGCTCACCGTCGGCGGTGAACGGTCGCGCCCGCTGCGGCGGCACGACGCATTCGCGTTCGACGGGGGCGCAATCACGAACTGCGAGCTGCTCGGCGGCCCGATTCGCGACTTCAACCTCATCTTCGCCGCGGATCGCGTTGCCGGGCGGATGCGTTGGGTGACCGTTCGCGGTCGCGAGCGCATCGCGAGCACGGCCGCGACACTGCTGGTCTACAACGCGGCGGATGAGACGGTGCACGCCGAGTCAGACACGAGCGCGGTCTCGCTCGACCCGGGAGACTGCCTGCGGATGGGCGATGCGGAGTTGAGCCTGCTCGCGCGCGGTTCGTCCGAGGCTGTCTGTGCCGTCATCGAGTTGTCGGCGCACAAGCGCCCGGTGGTCGAGTAACGCACGAGCGCAGCGAGTACGCACCCCGTTGGTCGAGTAACGCACGAGCGCAGCGAGTACGCACCTCGTTGGTCGAGTAACGCACGAGCGCAGCGAGTACGCACCTCGTTGGTCGAGTAACGCACGAGCGCAGCGAGTACGCACCCGTTGGTCGAGTAACGCACGAGCGCAGCGAGTACGTGTATCGAGACCCCCGACGACGACGGTGCGAGGTCTCGATACGTCTGCTCGCCCGTCGGCTGCGCTCAGGGACCGAAAGCTCGCGGACCACTCGACCAGCGCTCGGGCGAGACGACGCGACCGCCAACGATCACGCGCGTCACGTCCGACGCGGTCGCCACCATCGGCAGCTGCGCCGGCTCCGCGCCACCCGTGCGCAGCGAGCTCGGGTCGAGCTCGACGAGGTCGCAATACTCGCCGACCGCGATCCCGGTACTCGTGCCGCCGGCTCCAGAGTCCAACCCGAGCGCACGGTAGCCGCCGGCGCCTCCGATCTGCCACAGTTGCTCTGGACTGAACCGACCGCGCTGGCCCGATGACAACCGCTCGCCATATTCGAGCCCGCGCAACTCGAGCAGCGGGTCGATGACCGCATTCTGGTCGCTGCCGATCGACAGGTGCGCACCGGCATCCGCGAGCCGTCTGGCCGGACCGATGCCGTCGCCAAGATCGGCTTCCGTTGTCGGACACATCACAACCCCGACGGATGCCTCACCAAGCATACGAATGTCGTCGTCGGTCAGGTGGGTCGCGTGCACGGCGTTCAGCCGCGCCGATAACAATCCAACTTCAGCGAGCAGCGCTGTCGGCGTGCGTCCATAGGCGGCCAAGGAGTCCGCGTTCTCTTGCGGTTGCTCCGACAGATGGATGTGCAGCGGCACGTCAGCGGGCAGCTCGCGTGCAATCTCGGCCATCGCCTCGCGCGGCACCGCCCGAACCGAGTGAATCGCGGCGCCCAGCGTGACTAACGGGCGGCCCTCGAGCGCGTCGCGCAGGCGCGCCCAGCGGTCCAGCCAAGCGGATGCCGACCCATCCGAAAAGCGCCGCTGGCTCGGCTCCGGCGGTTTGCCGATTCCGCCCGTCAGATAGCAGGTGTCGAGCAGCACCAAACGGATGCCCGCCGCCTCGGCCGCATCAGCCAACGCCAACTCCATACCGTGCGCCGGGGGATAGGGCGTGCCGTCCGGTTGATGATGCACATAGTGGAACTCGCCGACCGCCGTGTAGCCGCAGGCGACCATTTCGGAGAAAACCCTGGTGGCGAGGTCGCGATAGCTGTCGGGGTTCAACATGTCGGCAGCGGCATACATCGACGTGCGCCACTGCCAGAAGTCACCGCCGTTGTCGTGTGTGCGGCCCCGCAACACACGATGGAAGGCGTGCGAGTGCGCGTTGCCGAATCCGGGCACGACGAGGCCGAGGGAAAGGCCGAGCTCGGCCTTCAGGCGCGAGTTCTCGTTGCGGGTCACGGTAGAGGCTTCGCCAGTGGTCTCGATACGCTCGCTGGCGCTCGCTACTCGACCGGCGATTCCGTCCGAACTTTGTTGGTCGAGTAGGCCGTCCGCGGCCGTATCAAGACCTGTATCGATCCGGCTGATGCGGCCGGAGGCATCCGTCTCAATGAGTACATCGTTGACGAAGTGATCCCCCAGCCACGCTTGCGCAGCTCGGATGATCACAGCAACTCTTTCAAGACCGTGACCAGCGCGTCGGCGCCCGCGACTGCGTCCTCGTCGCGAGCGAACTCCTGCGGCGCATGCGAGATGCCGCTCGGATTGCGCACGAACAGCATCGCGGTCGGCACGTGTGCCGCAAGCACGCCTGCATCGTGCCCAGCACCGGTCGGCAGCAGCGGAGCGTCGCCGCGTGCGTCCCCGAGCACGTGCGCGATCCGGTCGCGCAACTGTTGGTCGAAGTGCACCTCCGAGCTGTAGGACTCCTCCGCAACCTCGACGGCGCAGCCTTCCGCGTCAGCCGCGTCCGCAGCGGCGGCAGCGATCTCCCCAACCACGGCGCGGGCGTCGGCATCCCGATCCGCGCGCACGTCGAGCCAGACGCCGACCTGCGAGGCGATCACATTCGTGCCGCCTGGCAACGGTTCAAGGCGTCCCACGGTCGCACGCGACCCGGCGTGCGCCGTCGCGATCGCGCGGGCCGCGATCACCGCTCCTGCGGCAGCAAGCATCGGATCGTGCCTGTCGCTCATCGCAGTTGTGCCCGCATGATTGCCCTGGCCGGCGAAGCGCAGCATCCAACGACCATGCGCCAGAATGCTCGACGCGACTCCGACGGGTCGGTCCAGCTCGATTAGGCCGCGGCCTTGCTCGACATGGAGTTCGACGAAGACACCGATACGACTCAGTGCTTCCCGGTCGACGCCGAAGTGTTCGGGGGCGAGACCGAAGTCGCGTGCGGCATCCGCGAAGGTTGTGTCGGAGGCATCCGTCAGCGCGCCCGCGCGGGTCGGATCGATCGCGCCGGTCAGCAGTCTCGAGCCCAGGCAGGCGACACCGAAGCGGGAGCCTTCTTCTTCGGCGAAGACCATGACGGCGAACGGTCTGGTGGGCGTGAAGCCCTCGAGCTGCAGTTGCGCGACAGCGTCGAGGGCGCTGGCGACCCCGAGTGGCCCGTCGAACGCGCCTCCGCCCGGCACGGAGTCGAGGTGGCTGCCGGTGACGACCGCGTTCGCGCCGGGCTGCCCCCACCAGGCCCAGATGTTGCCGTTGCGGTCGGTCTCAATCGCAAGCCCTAGCGAAGTCGCCCGTTCGACGAACCAGTCGCGCAGCTCGCGTTCGGCCGGGTCGAAGACGTGGCGAGAGTATCCGCCGCGGCGCGCGTCGCGGCCGACATCCAAGATTTCGGCGAGCAGACCGATGGTGCCCGTCATCGGGTGCCTTGCCGTCTGGGGCCGGCCGGGCTGTTATGGCTGGCGGAATTTGCGCCAGTTCCGGCGCCGTGCGCCACTTCAACTGGCGCAGGGCGCACGAAGTGGCGCACCGGCAGCCACACCCTGCCCGACATCACCCCAGCACCCATCACCCCAGGTCCCCGATCACGGATGCCGCCGCGTCGACCACTCGCCCGCTCGCCACCATCGCGGCAACCGCTTCGATCTCGGGCGAGAGGAAGCGGTCGTGGCCCGGCCCTTGCACCTCGGTGCGTACGAGGTCGTGCACCGCACCGGTTGCCGCGCCCGGCGTGAGCGGAGCACGAAGGTCGAGCGCTCGCGCCGCTGTCATGATCTCGATGGCCAGCACCCGGCCGAGGCCATCGATCGAACGACGCAGCTTGCGGGCAGCAGCCCAGCCCATCGAAACGTGATCTTCCTGCATGGCGGAGGACGGGATCGAATCAACGGATGCCGGCGCAGCCAGCCGCTTCAGCTCGCTGACGATCCCCGCGGCCGTGTACTGGGCGATCATGAGCCCGGAGTCGACACCGACCTCGTGCGCGAGGAACGGCGGCAGCCCTTTGTTGCGGGAGACGTCGAGGAACCGGTCGATGCGGCGCTCCGACATGCTGGCGACATCCGCTGCCGCGATAGCGAGGAAGTCGAGCACGTACCCGATCGGTGCGCCGTGGAAGTTGCCGTTCGACTGTACGCGTCCGTCGAGCGTGACCACCGGGTTGTCGATGGCGCTGGCCAGTTCGCGCTCAGCGACCCGGGCGGCGTGGTCTGCGGTGTCGCGCGCGGCACCGTGCACTTGCGGCGCGCAACGCATGGAGTAGGCGTCCTGAACGGTTGGGTCTTCGGGGCCGGCATGACTGGCCACGATCGGCGAGCCCGCGAGCAGCCGCCGCAGATTCGTCGCCGATTCGGCCTGGCCGAGCTGCGGCCGCAGCGCCTGCAGATCGGCGGCAAAAACGGCGTCGGTGCCGAGCAAGCCCTCAACACTCATCGCAGCGGCGATATCGGCGGTTCTCAGCAGACGGCGCAGGTCGTGCAGCGCGAGAACAAGCATGCCGAGCATGCCGTCCGTGCCGTTGATCAGGGCGAGGCCCTCCTTCTCGGCCAGCTGGATCGGCTCGATGCCGGCGGCGGCGAGAGCGGATGCTGCGTCCGTCAGCTCGGATTCGCCGAACTCGTTCACGACCCGCACCTCGCCCTCTCCTGTCAACGCCAGCGCGCAGTGCGCGAGCGGCGCCAGGTCGCCGGAGCAGCCGAGCGAACCGTACTCGCGAACGACAGGGGTGATGCCGGCGTTGAGCATCCCGGCGTATGTCTGCACCGTTTGCACGCGAACGCCGGTGCGACCGGTCATGAGCGTGGATAGCCGCAACAGCATGAGGGCGCGCACGACTTCGCGCTCGACCTCGGGGCCGGAACCGGCGGCGTGCGAGCGGATCAAGCTTGTCTGCAGCTGCGCTCGCCGGTCAGCGGTGATGAACGTCGACGCCAGGGCGCCGAAACCGGTCGAGATGCCGTAGTGCGGGCGCACGTCGTTCGCGAGCGCTTCGATCCGTGCGCGCGAGGCGCCGACGCCGTCGAGCGCCTCAGCAAGCAATTCGATGCGCGCTCCGTGCCGGGCAACGGCGACGACATCGTCGAACGAAACGGGCCCGGTGCCGACCGGGACGGTATCCCCGCCAATGCCGCCGCGGTTAGCGGCGTCAGTGCCGGGGATGATGGAGTGCGAAGAGGTGCTCATCATTCGATTGCACTACATGCCACGAGCAGAGACAACGCGTCTAGACTGGCCACTGTCTGGGATCCCGGACGGCGCACGTTCGGACAGTGCGCCACAGATGCACGAAAACGCTGGAGTCGACCATAGTGGAGGCGATCTCGTCGAAGGTGCCTGCGGCGGATGCGACGCTGCGCATCCTCTCGCACCTCGCCGGCCAGCGTGGCCCCGTGCCCGCGTCGGCGATTGCGACCGCACTCGATCTGCCGCGCTCGACCGTCTATCAGTTGCTTGCCGTGATGCAGGAGCGCGGCTTCGTTGTGCACCTGCCCGAGGACCGTCGTTATGGCCTCGGCGTGCGCTCGCTCGAACTCGGCGGCGGTTACGCGCGGCAGGAACCGCTCGCCCACCTGGGCAGGATGCTGATCGCCGCCCTCGTGGACCGCGTCGGCGAAAGCGCGCACCTGGCCGTGCTCCACGGCAGAGACGTTGTCTACGTCGTCGAGGAACGTGCCGCGCATCGACCTGCACTGGTGACCGGTGTCGGAGTTCGGCTACCCAGTCATCTGACCGCGAGCGGGCGGGCGCTTCTGGCCGCGCTGCCCGCCGCACAGCTGCGTGCGCTGTACCCCAATGCGGATGCGTTCGCCGACCGCACAGGACGCTCACCGAGGACCTACAGCGAGTTGCGCCGCATTCTGCAGAGGACGAGACAGGACGGTTTCGCGAGCGAGGACGGCGAGATCACCGAGGGGATCGCATCCGTCGGGGTCGCCGTGCTCGATCACGTGGGCTGGCCGGCAGCCGGTATTGCCGTTACGTTCCCGCACGAGAACATTCCGCGGCAGCGCTGGCCGGAGCTGGCTATCGAACTCGACCGCACGGCCGCGGAACTCGGTCGGCGCATCCGCGGTCGGGTCAGGTGAACTGCGACGCATGGCATCCGCCCAGATCGCTGAATGTCGGCCGTGAACGGTTGTCAAACTTTCGTTCGGCGATAGTACTATTCCATAGTACGAAAATATTCGATACGTCTCGAACTAAACGAATGGGTGTGTCATGAGTGCGGAATCTCTTCCCCAGCGGGTGCGCGTCGCACCGGATATCGCACGCTCCTGGCTTTTGGTGCCTGCGACCAAACCGGAATCTTTTGACGCCGCCGTCGCCTCGCGTGCTGACGCAGTCATCCTCGACATCGAAGATGCGGTCGACCCGCAGTTGAAGCCGCGAGCCCGGCACGACGTGGTCGACTGGCTGCGCTCGGGCGGTCGAGCGTGGGTGCGGATCAACGATGCAACGACACCATTTTGGGCAGATGATCTCGCGGGGCTGCGCGGGTTGGAAGGCCTTCTTGGAATCGTGCTGGCGAAGACAGAGAGCGTGGAGGCGGTCTCAGAGACCGCAGCGACGCTCGGCGGTACTACCCCGGTCATCCCGCTGATCGAGTCGGCCATCGGCATCGAGGAAGCGGCGTCGATCGCGAAGGCCGTCGGGGCGTTTCGGCTGGCATTCGGCAGCGGCGATTTTCGGCGCGACACCGGGATGAGCGCGGAACCGGAGGCGATGGCATATCCCCGTGCTCGCCTCGTCGTGGCCAGCCGCGTCGGCCGGTTGCCCGGGCCGATCGATGGCCCGACCGTCGGTTCGAGCCTTCCACATCTGCGTGAGCATTCGGCCATCACCGTTGCCATGGGCATGACGGGCAAACTCGCGCTGTCGCCCGAGCAGACGCACGCCATCAACGAGGTGATCAGCCCAACGCCGACTGATGTCGCATGGGCGCTGGAATTCCTCGATGACTTCCAGAGTCGCGGCAGTGTTGTCCGAGATGGAAGTGATCTGCCGCGCTTGGCGCGGGCGCAGAAGATCGAGAAGCTGGCTCGTGCGTTCGGGGTTCCACTGGTCCGGTAGCCGATCAGTCCCAACCACGAGCGGGACACCTGCCCGATGTGCCCAGGACGGTGCCGCTGAGAACCTGATTGCCGACGCCGGATTCCCCGGCGCACAAGCAGAGGAGTCTCTCATGGCCACAATTTCTACACCCCGCGCGGATGCGCCGGCGGTGTCGCCCGCAGCGCGGTGGACGCGTGGTGCGCGCGTCGGCGTCGCCGTCGCATTCATCGCCGGCGGTGTGTTGTGGGTGATCGCCGAACTCATCGGATTCGGACTCGACGGTGCTGCCCGACTGAACTGGGCGGAATCCCATCAATTACTCGCCGGCATCGGTCTCCTCGCCGACATCCTTGCTGTGCCGTGCCTGTTGATCGCGACACTCGCTTGGTACTTTCTGGCTCGGTCCAGGTCTCCCCGACTCGCTCTCACGGGTGCGCTCATGCTGCTGTTCGGGCTCACCGCCCAATCCGTCAGCAACGGTGTGGACAACGCGCAATTCCAGATCGCGATGAGTGGAAAGGTCAGCGCGACGGAACTCGCGGCCGCCCTGGGCTCTGCACCGGTCGCATCCGTGCCGGGTGTCGCCTTCATGATCATGTTCTACCTCGGCGCGTTCGCGGGTATCATCGTGCTGATGATCGCCGTTTGGCGGTCCAGGACTCTTCCACGAACGGGAGCGGCTCTGGTGATCCTCTTCCAGCTTTCGACCCTGATCGGGCTGCCGATACCCGCGACCGTGCTGGCCGCTGCGGGGTTGATCATCATGGCGATCTCACTTCTTCGTACTCCGGCCGTCTCCTCGGTGACACCAACGGTGCGATGAACGCAGACAGGGCTCCTCTCACGGCGGCGCCCGAACGACTTGCGGCAGTGCCGCCTTCTCCGAGGCAGGCGGCCCCGCTGCTGCGCCAGCGGGGCACCACCGGCACAGCCGGCGCGGCATCCATCGGTCTGGCAGCACTCGCGGTACTGCTGTCAACACTCGCGCTCGCGTTGCCGATGCTCGGCGGAACACGTTTCATCGAGCTCGTCGACCAGAACCTTGTCACGTCGGTGGCAGTCGGGGCATCGTTCCCGATCGTCGGTGCGATCGTGCTCGTGCGGGACAGCGGCAATCTCTTGGGTTGGGTCTTCATCACGGCGGGGGAACTTCAAGCCCTGGCAACATTCGGCGCGCAATACGCGACGCACGCTCAACTGCCTGGCGCCGGCGTTGCTGCATTCGTCGCGGCGTACGCGTGGTATCCGGGAATGATGCTGCTGCTCACGCTCACCGCACCGCTGTTCCCCACGGGTCGCCCGGCGTCGAGGCGCTGGCGAGTTCTGTGCTTCGCCGGCGTGATCGTCAGCATCGCATCGTTCAGCATCGTGTTGACGGATGAGCCGATGCTCAATGGATTTCCCGCGTTCCGTGACCCGTTCGCGCTGGGAACCGGATTACAGCCGGTGCTCGACACAGCCGGGAATATCCTGCTGCTGTGCGCGGCCGCTTGTGCGCTTGTTGGAATCGCCGGGATCGTCGTTCGACTCGTGCGGTCGAACGGAGCACAGCGGCGCAGCTCGGTGTGGTTTGTCAGCGCGTTCCTGATCGGCGTCATCGCGCAGCTGCTTCAACCGGTAAGCCCGATCTTTCCGACCGTCGCGTGGGTGCTCGTGCCGGCGGCGTGGGGTGTCGCCATGACGCGGCACGGACTGTTCGAAGGCGATCGACTGCTCAACCGCACGCTGGTGTACTCAGCGCTGACGCTCGTCGTCGGCGCCATCTTTGGGCTGGCGGTCGGCCTCGCGGGTAGCTATCTCGGTGGCGCGCAGGCCGGCGCCGTCGTCGCTGCGATCGCGATCGCGTTCGCCATCGATCCGATCCGTCGGTTCGCCCAGCGGGTCATAGAGAGACTGCTTTACGGTAAACGGCGCGACCCGTTCGCGGCCATCGAGGCGCTCGGCGTTCGCCTCTCCGACACCTTCGCCCCACAAGATGTTCCGGATGCTATCGTCTCGACGGTCGTCGACGCACTGTTGCTGCCGTTCGCGTCGCTCACGCTCGAGGGTGAAGACGTCCCCGCCGCCACCGCAGGCGCGGTGAGCGGCAATGCTGTCGAACTGCTGCTCGAGTATGGCGGTGACCCTGTCGGCATCCTGCAAATCGGGTTGCGGGCAGGGCAGCGATTTCTCGATCCATCAGACGAGCGGCTTCTCAACGAAATCGCTCGTGAAGCCGGTGCCGCTGTTGACGGCGTGCGCCGCGAGCGCGAATTGGCACGGTCGCGAGCTGCGCTCGCGATGGCCCGCGAAACCGAACGCGACCGCATTCGCCGCGATCTGCACGATGGGCTCGGCCCGGCTTTGGCCGGAGTGGCGCTCGGACTGGGAGCCGCGCACAAGGCCATCGCGCCGCTTGCACCGGAGACCGCAAAACTGCTCACGCAGCTTCAGGCGGAGGTGCGAGACAGCCTGCGTGACGTGAAGGCGCTTGTGGCCGATCTTCGACCGTTGCCACTCGAGACCGGTGGCCTTGCTGCTTCAATTGAGCGCTACGCCGCTGTTCTCGTCGAGCGCTCGCTGGGACGTCTCACGATTGCGGCGTCCGTGGACGTTTCGCCGCTGCCCGAGGACGTCGAGACGGCCCTCTACCGCATCGTGCTGGAATCGCTGACAAACGTGACCCGGCACGCATCCGCATCATCGTGCATGATCGACATTCACGAGGCTAATGGTGTGGTGTTCCTGAGCGTGACGGACAACGGAATCGGGATGCCGGTCGCGGCCGGCGCGGTGTCGCTGGATTCGTCATCCGCTGGAATCGGATTGCGTTCGATGGTGGAGCGGGCACGCGAGTTGGGCGGCGAGTTGACGGTCACCTCAGTGCCGGATGCCGGCACCAGCGTGCGTGCCCGGCTACCGTCGAGTCGAGAGAGGGCAGCACGATGACCATCAGGGTCCTCATCGCTGACGATCATCCGGTGTTCCGCCACGGCGTGCGCGCCGCGCTGTCTGCGGACAACGGCCTCGAGGTCGTCGGCGAAGCGGACAACGGGCCGGATGCCGTCACGCTCGCCGAATCGACTGCAGCCGATGTCGTTCTGATGGATCTGAGCATGCCCGGCGGTGGCATCGAGGCGACCCGTGACCTTGTCGCGAGGATGCCGGCGGCCGCCGTGCTGGTGCTGACGATGTTCGATAACAGCGAGTCCCTGTTCGAAGTGATGCGGGCGGGAGCGAAAGGCTACCTGGTCAAGGGCGCAGACGAGGAGGAGATCCGTCGAGCGATCTACTCCGTCGCCGCCGGAGAAGTGGTATTCGGGGCCGGGATCGCATCGCGTGCACTCGCGCATTTCTCCGCGGCCGCCAGCGTAGGCGGGCGCGGCGGCCGCGTCTTTCCCGAACTGACGGATCGCGAAGTGGACATTCTCGAACTCGTGGCCGGCGGCCTGGTCAATGCAGAGATTGCGCGGCGATTGTTTCTCTCGGACAAAACCGTGCGCAACTACGTCTCGACCATCATGCTCAAACTGCAGTCGCACTCGCGCTCGGAGGTGATCGTGCAGGCACGTCATGCCGGCCTCGGCGGGGCTGCGCGCGAAGTACCCGGGGCGGCCAATGGCCCCGCGTGAGTTGTGCTCGCGTGAGCTGTGATCGTGCGTCAACGGGCCCGAGTGTGCCTTGCACGAGGTCCATCATCAACCACTACACGAGCACTTTAGATGAGTCTCGTCGCGCCGGAACTGCTCGACTATGAGATCGTCTCAGTACTGCGAGGACTGACTCTGGCCGAGCAACTCAGTGTGGCCAGAGCCCAAGACCTGTTGACCGACGTCGATGATCTTCCGGGTTCTGAGCGTCGCCAATCGACGGTCATTGCGCGGGCCCCGCTTGAACGCCGCTACAGGTCGGCGAACGCGTCGTACGGGTGCTCGATCGAGTCCGCGATCATCCGCAGGAAGCCGGCGGCGGTGCCCCCGTCGCAGACCCGGTGATCGAACACGAGCGAGAGTTGCATGATCGTGCGCGGCACAATCTGGCCGTCCACCACCCAGGGGCGCTCCAGCATCCGGCCGATGCCGAGGATCGCGACCTCAGGATGGTTGATGATGGCGGCGCTGCCGTCAACGCCGAGGGTGCCGTAGTTGTTGATCGTGAATGTCGAACCGGCCAGCTCCGCGGGCGTCGCCGTCCCGTAGCGCGCGGCGCTCGTGAGCCGCGCGAGTTCGGCGTCCAGTTCGCGCACGGTGAGCGCATCCGCAGTTCGGATGACAGGCACGACGAGACCGCGCGGCGTGTCGGTGGCAACCCCGAGGTTGACGCCGTCGAACTCGATCAGGTTGGCGCCATCCGGCGACAGCCGCGCGGCGAGCATCGGGTAGCCGGCGAGCGCGGTCAGGGTGAAGCGGGCGATCAACGCCACGATCGACGGATGCTTCTCCCCGATCCGGATGCGTCGGCGCAGCTCCCGCAGTTCGGTCGCGTCGACATCGACCCAGACGGTCGCCTCGGGGATCTCGCTGCGACTGCGCTTCATGTTCGCTGCAACCGTGCGGCGGAACAGGCTGAGCGGCGTTGCGGACCGGACGGTCAAGCCGGTGCGGGGGTCGATGTCGGCCATTGGCGTCGGCTTGGCAGAAGCAGCTTCGACATCGCTGCGGGTGATGATTCCACCGGGTCCAGATGGAATCACGGTCGTAAGATCCAGCCCGCGCGCTCGCGCGAGTTGGCGGACCACAGGGGAGCTGACCGCTACTGGTCGTGCCGGCGTGCTGGTGGCCGAGTAGCCAGTCTGTTGGTCGAGTAGGCCGCCCGCAGCCGTATCGAGACCCGTATCGGCGCCTGCGTCCGAGGTCTCTTGGTCTCCTAGGTGCGTGGGTCAGTAGTGGTGTTGGTGTGGTTTGGATGTTTGATCAGGGATTTTGGGTCCCAGTGTGGGATAATTTGGTATGGGATCGGATACTCCTGATGGTCTTTTCGATGAGTCGCTGATTGAACGGGTGATGCCTGATCTGTCGGTGATCCAGGCTGGCGCCGGGATCCATAAACGGTTCAAACCGTTCGATCCGGATCTGGTGATGATGGTGCCGCCGTCGTTGGACGAGTGGCTGCCGGAGGTTCATCTTTCCCGGTTCATTGCTGACGTCGTGGACAGTCAGCTGGACTTGTCGAAGTTTTATGCGTCGTATGCCAAGGCGAAGGGCCAGCCGCCGTATGACCCGCGCCTGATGGTTCGTGTGCTGCTCTACGGGTATTGCGTGGGCGTGCGTTCCTCGCGGGAACTCGAGCGTGCGTGTGTGGATGTGGTCGCTTTTCGTTGGTTGACCGCGCAGCAAGCACCCGATTTTCGTTCGATTGCCCGGTTCCGCAAACGTCACCTGTCGGCCTTGGGCAACGTGTTCTTGCAAGCGTTGGAGTTGTGTCGGGCGGCGGGGATGGTCTCGCTGGGGCAGGTCGCGTTGGACGGCACGAAGGTGCGGGCCAACGCGTCCCGCCGCAAGGCGATGAGTTACGCCCGTCTGACCCAAAGGCAGAAGGTCCTGGCCGAGGAGGTCTCCGATCTCCTCGCGGAGGCCGAGGCGATCGACACTGCGGAAGACACCCGGTTCGGCAAGGACAAACGCGGTGACGAGTTACCGGCCGAGCTTGCCCGGCGTGAAACGCGTTTGGGCAAGCTTGCCCAGGCGCGGGCTGCGCTCGAGGCCGACGCGGCGGCCAAAGCCCGTAAAGATGCCGAACAGAAAGCACGCGAGCACGGCGATGAGGACGGTGCGGTCAAGGAGAAGGGTCAGGACGCGGCAGCCAAAGCTGTGGTGGGACCGAAGACGCAACGCAACTTCACCGACCCGGACTCGAGGATCATGAAGACCGCGGACGGGTCCTTCCACTACTGCTATAACGGTTTCTGCCTGGTGGATAAGGACCATCAAGTGATCGTCAGCAACGATATGACGAACACCCCGAATGATTTCGAACAGTTGGCCCCGATGATTCAGAAAGCCGAAGCGACTCTGGGGGTACTGCCCGGTCAGGTTCTGGTCGATGCCGGCTTCTGCTCGGTGAAGAACCTCGAATTCGCGGAGGGCATCGAGGAAGCCAGTGCGGGCAAGACAGAGTTCTTCATCGCAACCCGCCGACTCAACGCTGCAGAGGAAGCGATCATGGGGACGGGTCAGCAACAGGCGGCCGCGGCGACCGCAAAACTACGAATGGTGCAAAGGCTGCGATCCAAACACGGCCACGATATTTATGCCAGGCGCAAAGCGATCGTGGAACCGGTGTTCGGACAGATACACACCAGGCAAGGCAAACACGTGCTCCTGCGCGGGCTTGATCAAGCCAAACACGAGTGGGACCTGATCGCCGGCTGCCACAACCTACTCAAACTTTTCAGCGCCACAACCGCACGGTCAATGAACGGACTGGGAACCTAACCCGTCAGGATCGGGCCGCCCCACCAGGACCAGTCAAGCTGCCGCCGTCGCTCCACGGTCTCTGCAACACCAGAAGACCCCACCGATCACACATGGCACGCCTGCCCGCCACGACAGCCAGCGGCCGGAAACCGCCGCCAACTCCCAACCCCAAACCACTACTGACCCTCGCACCTAGGGAAGTGTCCGCATTTCCGCCTACCACCAAGGCGCGAAGCGACCCCCACGCTCGATACGCTTCGCTACTCGACCACCGACGCTCGCTGGCGCTCGCTACTCGACCACCGGCGGTCGCGCTCGCAGCACGCCTACGGCGGCGGCGCGTGGTGTGCGTGGTCTCTGTCGTGCCGTAGCCGACGAGCACATTGCCGGAACCGGCTCCCTGCTGATCGAGTAGGCCGGGTCCCTGAGCTTGTCGAAGGGCGGCCGTATCGAGATCGCCGTCACTGACCTCTTCTTCAGTTGGGGAAGCATCGACAGTCGACTCCGCCAGCGAAGGCTCGGCGCTTCGGCTGCGCTCAGCAACCGGGCCATCCGCAACAGACAGCAGCGGCTCACCGACGGTCAGTGCTTCGCCCTCCGTGCCGTGCAGCGTCTCGACGACGCCCGCGAACGGGCTCGGCACTTCGACGACGGATTTGGCGGTCTCGACCTCGGCGATCGGCTGATCGACCACAATCGTGTCGCCGACGGCAACCAACCAGCGCACCAATTCGGCCTCGGAGAGGCCCTCGCCGAGATCCGGAAGTGTGAAAACGCGCGTGGTCACCGCGGACTTCCAGAGGAGTCGTCGAACCACTGCAACTCATCCACGGCGTCGAGCACTCGGTCGACCCCGGGCAGGTAGAACTTCTCGAGCTTCGGCGGCGGGAACGGAATGTCGAATCCGGTCACCCGCCGCACGGGCGCCGACAGATGGTGGAAGCAGCGCTCGGTGACCCGCGCAACGATCTCGGAGGCGACACTCGCGAACCCGGGAGCCTCCGCCACCACGACGGCACGGCCTGTCGAGCGCACGGCCGCGCAGACCAGCTCGTCGTCGAACGGGGTGATGGTGCGCATATCGATCACCTGCAAGCTGCGCCCTTCCGCAGCCGCGGCTTCGGCCGCGGCCAATGCGACAGGAACCGACGGTCCATACGCGATCAGCGTCGCATCCGTTCCCTCACGTGCGATGCGGGCGCGTCCGATTGAGGGCAGCGGTGCCGCGATGTCAACCTCGCCGCTCGTCCAATACAGCTTCTTCGGTTCGAGAAAGATCACCGGGTCTGGGGAGGCGATCGCCGCGCGGAGCAGGCCATAGGCATCCTGCGGGTTCGACGGCGACACGACCGTGAGGCCCGGCGTGTGCGCGTAATACGCCTCGGACGAGTCCGAGTGGTGCTCGACCCCCCCGATTCCGCCGCCGTACGGAATACGAATGACCATCGGCAGACGCACCATGCCGCGAGTGCGGTTGCCCATCTTCGCGACGTGGTCGACGATCTGCTCGAACGCGGGATAGGCGAACGCATCGAACTGCATTTCGACGACCGGGCGCATCCCGTTCATCGCCATGCCGACGGCAGTTCCGACGATGCCGGCCTCCGCCAACGGCGTATCGAAGCAGCGGTTCTCGCCGAACCGGGCGGTCAGCCCATCCGTGATGCGGAACACGCCGCCGAGCGGGCCGACGTCTTCGCCGAAGATCAGAACGGATGCGTCCGCCTCCAACGCGTCCGTCAGCGCACGGTTCAGCGCCTGCGCCATCGTCATCGTGGGCAGCGGTGTCGTCGCCGCTTCGCGGTCGGTGTCGTGCAACAGTGTCATGCCCGCTCGCCTCCTATCGGGAGTTCGTCGTGATCGCGGTCGATTTCATCAGCAAGCGTTGCCGCCTGTTCGTTCAGTTGCGGGGTGCGGTTCGCGTAGACGAACTCGAACAGATCGGATGCTGTCGGCGCGCTCTCCGCGTTCAGCGCATCGCGCAGAACCGTCGCCACTCGTTCGGCCTGGGCGTGCATTGCGGCGTCGTCGCCCTCGCTGAGTGCGCCGATGCTGCTGAGGTAGCTACGCATCCGAATGAGGGGGTCGCGGTCGCGCCACGGCCCGACCTCGGCGTCGCTGCGATATCGGGTGGCGTCGTCCGCGTTCGTGTGGGACTCGATGCGATAGGTGACGGCCTCAATGAGCACGGGGCCGCCGCCCGCGCGGGCCGACGTCACGGCATCCGTCATGACCGCCAGCATCGCGGCGAGATCATTGCCGTCGACACGCACGCCAGGCATTCCGTAGCCGATGGCTTTGTGCGCGAGCGAGGGCGCCGCGGTCTGCCGTGAGAGCGGCACTGAGATGGCGTAGCCATTGTTCTGAACGAGGAAGACGACCGGCAGGTGGAAGACCGCGGCAAAGTTGAGAGCCTCGTGAAAGTCGCCCTCACTGGTCGCGCCGTCGCCGCACATGGCCAAAACGACGGTGTCTTCGCCGCGGAGCTTCGCCGCATGCGCGAAGCCGACGGCGTGCAGCAATTGGGTTGCGAGCGGAGTGGACTGGGTCGCGACATTGTGCCGATGCGGGTCATAGCCGCTGTGCCAATCGCCGCGCAGCAGCACGAACGCTTCGACAGGGTCGACACCGCGGGCCAGCACCGCGACCGTGTCTCGGTAGGTTGGGAAGAGCCAGTCTTGATCGCCGAGCACGAGCGCCGCGGCGACCTGGCACGCTTCCTGGCCGTGCGACGACGGGTACACCGCGAGCCTGCCCTGGCGCACGAGCGCGCTGGCCTGGTCGTTGACGCGGCGGCCGATCACGAGTTGCCGATAGCCCTCGATGAGGCGGTCGGCGTCGGGCATCGCGTGGCGGATGCCGGCGCGCACCATGCCGTTCTGGTCGATCAGCTGCACGGGTTCGAGGTCGGGAAGCAGTGCAGCGTGGGTTTGTAGTCGCTCCGATTGTGTCGGAATCGAGTCAGGCATCCGTTCTCCTTCGAAAGACGTCGCTCTTCTCTAGGATGACTTTTCTTGGAGAATGTCGCCAGTCCGACGTACATTGCTAGATGTTTTGTGCTTCATGCAGTTCAGGCTGGCAGAATGTCTATCAACTGTAGGTTCCGCTAGGAAGGTTTGGACACAATGTCGGAGCCGTTGGACGAGGTGGATCTGCGAATCGTGACGCAGTTGCGGCGCGACGGGCGGGCATCCATCAGCGCGGTGGCGCAAGCTGCCCACATTTCGCGGGCGAACGCATACTCACGGGTGGCGCGCCTGGTCGATGCGGGGGTGATCACGGGGTTCACCGCGAAGGTCGATCCGGTGCGGGTCGGCAAAGCATCGTCGGCGTATGTGACCATGCGGGTCGACCAGGCGAACTGGCACGAGTTGCGCGATCAACTGATCGCCATTCCCGAGGTCGAGCATGTCGCGCTGGTCGGCGGTGACTTCGACGTTCTGCTGCTTGTGCGGGCGCGAGACAACGAAGATCTGCGGCGCGTCGTACTTGAAGAACTGCAGTCGATCGCAGCCGTGCGTGACACGAAGACCGCGTTGATCTTCGAGGACCACGACACCCGGTGATGCCGCAAGCCAGTGGTCGAGTAGCCCGCGAGCGTAGCGAGCAGGCGTATCGAGACCTGTCACGTCTAACCGGAAATTGCACGTAAAACAGGACACTCTCGCGATTTTCGTCCGGGCTTGCGCGCAGACTCCGGTCTGTCGTCGACGGCCTGCCCCGATCTTCATGAAGCAAGTGCTGCTGCGCGAGCCAGACGGCACAATCGGGCGCAAGCAGGCGTCATGGGCATTATCGTGCGCAGCAGCACGGTGAAGCCGGGCGACGATATCCGCATCGAGGCGCTGACCGAGTACGTGCCCTCCAGTCCGTCTAACGCAGCAGGGGGCGTGACATCTTGCGCGCACGCGGAATGACGGTGCGGGCCGCTATGGTGCATATCAGGGATTGATCTTCGGCCAACGCCGACGGCATAGCTGAAAGTAGGGATCGTGGTGACCCAGGCGTCAATGGACAATCCGATCATTAACTCTCCCTACAACGAACCAATGCAGCATTGGGAGATTGGCGACAAGGGTCCAACGGGTGAACTAATCGAGGGTAGACGCCCAAGCGAGTCATTTGTTCCGGTGCCCAAGCCGAAGAAGCGTGGCAAGCACGGCACGCTGATGTTCGAGCAGCCCCAGCTCGACATCCTCTCGGTCACCGATGAACTGATCGTCGAGAACGACGCGATTGACCAGTTGCGTGACGAGGTGCGGCACTGGCGCGACACCGGATACCCAAGCGTCACAGCCACCAGTCGCTGCCTACTCGAGCACTGGTCGAGCCCGACGCGTGACAACCGCATCCTTTTTGCCCAGCGTGAGGCGGCTGAGACCGCAATCTTCCTGCACGAGGTCGTCGGGCGCCCTGGCTACACGCCGAGCCGCGTCGGTGGTGCCGACTGGCGCACGCTGCTCAAAGACGCCAACGATACGCACAATGCAGGCCTTCCGCGTATTGCGCTGAAGATGGCAACCGGCACCGGCAAGACCGTCGTGATGACCATGCTCATCGCCTGGCAATCGCTGAACAAGATCGCCAACCCGCAGGACTCCCGCTTCGCCAAGCGCTTCCTTGTCATCACGCCCGGCATCACTATTCGCGATCGGCTCAGCGTGCTGCAGCCGGCGAGTCCCGACAACTACTACGACGAGCGCGACATCCTGCCGCGACATCTGCGCGGCGAACTCGGGAAGGCTGAGATCTCGGTGATCAACTATCACCAGCTCATGCAACGCGACGCGAAAGAGATCAAAGGCGTCGCAGCCAACACACGCAAGCTCCTGCTTGCGGGCAAGAACATGCCAGACGATCCCTTTAAAGAGACGCCGCAGGCCGTCGTCTCGCGAGTGCTCAAGGGTGTTGGCGGCACCCGCGGCAAGGGCGAGATCATCGTCATCAACGATGAGGCGCACCACTGCTACCAGGTGAACACCACGGACCGCGATCACGCTGATCTGAAGAGCAAAGCGGATGCCGACACCAAGGCCGACCTCGAAGATGCCAAGGTGTGGTTCCGAGGCGTCGACTGGATCCGCCGCTATTCCGGCGTTAAGACGGTCTACGACCTGTCGGCGACTCCGTTCTATCTCAAGGGCTCCGGCTGGAGTGAGGGGCTGATCTTCCCCTGGGCGGTCAGCGACTTCTCGCTGATGGATGCCATCGAGTCGGGCATCGTGAAGGTGCCCCGCCTGCCCGTCGACGATGACTCGGCCGGTGACGTCGTGAAGTATCTGAACCTATATGACCAGGTGAAGGATGACCCTGCGTGGCCCAAGACCGTGAGGGCCGCGCCCACCGAGCCCGGCTCGTGGATTATCCCCGCCGCTCTCGACGGCGCCCTGCGGAGCCTCTACAAAAGCTACGAAGTCTCATACTCTCGGTGGGAGGAGCACCTGCAGTCGATGGGCGAACCCCCGCCCGTGATGATCCTCGTCACCCCGAACACCGTGGTCTCCAAGCTAATCTACGAGTGGATCGCGGGCTACGAGAAGCGCGTCGGCGATGAGTCAGTGCACGTCACGGGCCATCTGGAGAAGTTCAGCAATGTCGAGAACGGCAGCTTGGTCGCCATTCCTCGGTCGATCATCATCGACTCCAAGCAACTTGAGGCTGACGACGCGATGTCGAAGGAGTTCAAGGATGCCGCAGCCGAGCAGATCGAGGCATTCAAGCGGACGTTGCGCGAAGCGGGTCGACACAGTGACGCCGAGAATCTTGATGACAAGGCGCTGCTGCGCGAGGTGATGAACACCGTCGGCAAGAAAGACAAGCTCGGAGAACAGGTGCGCTGCGTTGTGAGCGTCTCGATGCTCACCGAGGGGTGGGATGCGAATACCGTCACGCACATCCTCGGGGTGCGCGCATTCGGGTCGCAGCTGCTGTGCGAGCAGGTGATCGGGCGCGGCCTGCGTCGCCGGTCGTACGTTGCTGACGACAAAGGCATGTTCGGTGTCGAGTATGCGAACGCCTATGGCATTCCGTTTGCGTTCATCCCCGCGGATAAACCGGTGCCGCAGGCAAAACCGCCCGAGCCGGCTATCCGCGTCGAGGCGTTGGATGAGCGAGCCGAACTCGAGATCGACTTCCCCGTACTTTCCGGCTATCGCGTTGAAATCCCGGATGCCGAGCTCATCTTCGATGTCGATGATGCAGCCCGCATCCGCCTCGACAACGAGACGGTTCCCAGCTGGGTGCAGAACGAGCCTTTGATCGGCACGCCCGAGCGCATTGAGGGTCTGAAGGAGGTGCGCGAGCAGGAGCTCGCATTCCTCGTCGCCCGGCACATCCTCAACCAGTTCTTCACAACACAGGGTGATGCTCGCCCCTGGTTGTTCCCGCGCCTGGTCGAGTTCACCAAGCAGTGGTTGAATCAGTGCGTCGACACCGCTCCCGGCTATACGCTCGGCTACCTCTCCCTGGCGGAACCACAGCGACTCGCGGCCGAGGCGATCTACAACGCGATCACCAGACTCGAGAGCGACGACGCGCGTCGGCCGCGTCTGCGCCCAATCCTCAGCCCGTTCGAGCCGCGCTCCTCGACGACTGGTGTGTCTTTCGACACCCGCAAACACCACTTTGAGACGACACGCTCCCACGTCAGCCACGTCACCCTCGACGGCAAGGTCGGCAACGAATGGGAGCGAGAGCTCGCAGTGACCTGCGAAAAGCTCGCCGAAGACGGGGTTATCACGAGCTACGTGAAGAATGACCATCTCGGCTTCACGATCCCCTACGTGTACAAGGGCCGCTCGCACCAGTACTGGCCCGATTTCTTGCTGCGCCTGCCGCAACAGCCCGGCGAAGACTTCACCCGCACACTCATCGTCGAGGTCTCCGGCTCGCAGAAGAGCCCCGGCCCGACCAAGGAGAAGGCACGCACCGCTCGCGACAGCTGGTGCGCGGCCGTCAACAATCACGGCGGCTTCGGCCGCTGGGGATATGTGGAGATGGGCAAGGCTGCAGTTGACGACGCAGAGAATTACCTGCGCAAAGTGCTGCGCCTGCTCATCGCCGACGCGCCCATCGTCGGCGACCCCGACCTGTTGTATACGAACCTGCTCGCGGGGCTCTCCCGCGAAGAGTCCACGGAAGGCTGAGCATGGCACGCCGCGCTGCAATCAAGGGCCCAACCCCCGTCGACGCCATCACGCACGATGACACTCGCACCAACATTCCGACAGCGGATGCCGCGGGCACGTTCTACGACGAGACGAGAGACGCTCTTCCGCCCGTGCCATTCGATCGGCGTGACCCAACTCTGGACCCACAATTGGTGTGGCGTGGCAAGTTCGACGACGGCGATGACGAGATGCTCGTCGACGCGCCACCGATTTACATACAGGAGAAGATCGACCCCCGCGTGCTCATCGAGAACCTCCGCCGCTCCCCGGCCGCTGAGCGAGCGCAGCGAGCCGAAGCGCCTGCCCCCACAATGTTCGACTTCTCCGACTACGACGAACTCGACGAGCTTTCACAGGTCGAGTTCTACCAGCATCAGGAGAGCTGGAAGAACCGTATGATCCTCGGCGACTCGCTGCAGGTCATGGGCTCCCTCGCCGGGCGAGAGCAGCTGCGCGGCAAGGTGCAAATGATCTACCTCGACCCGCCGTACGGCATTAAATTCGGCTCGAACTGGCAGGTTTCGGCCCGCAAGCGTGACGTGAAAGACGGCAAGCTCGAGGATGCCGCCCGCGAGGCCGAGCAGATCAAGGCTTTCCGTGACACCTGGGAGTTCGGGATCCATTCCTACCTGTCGTATCTGCGCGACCGGCTCGTCGTCGCTCGCGATCTGCTCACGGAATCGGGGTCGGTGTTCGTGCAGATCGGTGACGAGAATGTGCACCTCGTGCGGAGCCTGCTGGACGAGGTGTTCGGGAGTGAGAACTTCGTGGCTACAGTCGACTTCAAGAAAACCGGCGGTTTCACTTCGTCTGCGCTACCGCGCAACTTTGACTACGTGCACTGGTATGCGAAGGACGCCACAGCTGTAAAGTTTCAACGGCTCTATGCGCCAGTATTGCCAGAGCCTGAAGACACTGCGTTCTACGATTACGTAGAGGATGCGGCCGGATGCCGCCGCGCATTGAATGCAAGTGAGAAGCGAGCGCCTCGTTCCCTCGTCGGGAGGCTCATCGCGCGCAATCCCCTGATATCTGACGGAGAAACGGCAGACGGTGGATTCATTATCGACTTTGAGGGTCAGGATTACCACCCAGCTGCTGGAAACCATTGGAAGACGAATCGTGCAGGTGTCGACAAACTCCAGGCTGCGCGCCGACTGATCGTAAAGGGCAACACTCTTCGATTTGTGCGCTACTGGGATGACTTTGCAGTTGACACGATCGGAAGCGTCTGGGCCGATACCGTCACGGGTGGCTTTCGCGGTGACGACAGGCTTTACGTGGTTCAAACCATCACGAAGGTCATCGAGCGCTGCATGCTCATGACCACCGACCCCGGCGACCTAGTGCTCGACCCCACCTGCGGCTCCGGTACGACGGCGTATGTCGCCGAACAGTGGGGCCGTCGCTGGATCACAGTCGACACCTCCCGCGTCGCGCTGGCCCTCGCGCGGCAGCGGCTCATGGGCGGAAGGTTCCCCTACTACCTGCTTGCCGACAGTGCAGAGGGGCGCAAGAAGGAAGGCCAGCTGTCGAGCACCGCCATCGATCCGCAAGGGGCCGGCAACGACATCCGGCACGGGTTTGTGTGCGAGCGCGTGCAGCACATCACGCTGAAGTCCATCGCGAACAACCCCGACATTCACGAGGGTATGACGCGTGACGAGATCGACGCGGCGATCAAGCGCCACGCCGACTTCGAGTATCTCTACGACAAGCCGTATGAGGACAAGAAACGGGTGCGGGTCACCGGCCCGTTCACGGTCGAGAGCCTGTCGCCGCACCGGTCGCTGACATTCGACGACGCAGAGGCGTTCCTGCCAGCATCTGACGACACGCTGGATGACGCGCAATTCGAAAAGTCCATTCTCGACAACTTGCAGCGTGCCGGTATCCAGAACGGACGCAAGGCCGAGCGCATCCATTTTGCAAGCCTCGACGCTTACGCCGGCACTCATGTGCAGGCGATCGGCGACCGCCGCAGCGGTGATGAGCCGAGCGCTGGTGCTGCATCCAGCCGAATCGCGATCGCGATCGGTCCGCAATATGGCACCGTCTCACCCGGGTTCATCAAGCGTGCCGCACGCGAGGCCATCGCCGACTCTGAGGTCGACCTGTTGTGCGTGCTGGGCTTCTCGTTCGACCCGCTTGCCACGAACGTCACCGAGGACGACGGCGTGACCGTCGTCGACGCAGGTGACGGCTTCGCCACCGTCGAGGGTGAGCGCGACCTCGGCCGCATCAAGGTCCTGCTGGTGCGCATGAACGCCGACCTGCTGATGGGTGAGCAGCTGAAGAAGACCGGCGCCGGCAACCTGTTCACGGTGTTCGGCGAGCCCGACATCGAGGTATCAGAGGTCGACGGCGGCAGGCTGCAGGTCGCCCTGCACGGCGTCGACGTGTACGATCCGACCACGAGCGACGTGCGCAGCGTTGGCACCGAGCGCATCGCCCTGTGGATGATTGACACCGACTACAACGAGGAGTCGTTCTTCGTGCGCCACTGCTATTTCACCGGTGGCAACGACCCCTACAAGAAGCTGAAGACCGCGCTGAAAGCCGACATCAACGCGGACGCGTGGGCGCAGCTCAATCGCGACGTCTCCATGCCGTTCGACCGCCCTTCCTCCGGCAAGATCGCCGTCAAAGTCATCAACGACTATGGCGACGAGGTCATGAAAGTTATTGAGGTCTAGCCATGCCCTTGCCTTACCGCACCGTTCTGCGGCTTCCCGCCGATATTGATGTTGTTCAACTCGCTGAGCAAGAGATCGAGGGCTGGATCGCTGAGAAGAAGATCACAGCAAAGGCGCGACGCGAGTTGGCTGCAGGTCAGTTCTTCGTGCCAGGTGTTCACCAGCTCAGCGGAAGCCACACGCTGTCCGTAGCGCATGCAGACCGGTCGGAGGACGGCAGTCGTCGACGCCTGTACCGGTTCACGGAAGCGAATGATGCGGGCGAGTGGCAAGTCGACGTTGTCGCGCTCGACTACTCGGCCGAAAGTCGCCGTGACGACGCGTTGGTCATTCTCTCTTCACGGGTCGATGCGCCTGATGCCACGGGTGAAGTGGACCCACCTCGCCTTGTACGTCGCATCCTTGAACGCCGCGAGATCCTGGATAGCAGCACTGCTGTTACGGCCGAGCCGAAGCTTATCCATGTCGATGATGTAGCCGAGGTCATGACCGCGATCACAGATCCGGATAGGTCGGTCTCCGTAATCGTCGCAGCGTCACCAGGCATTGATGTCAATGTGCAGTTCAGGGAACGGGTCGGGCAGCTCACCAGGAAAATCCTCGGTGCAGCAGGTGTCTTTGTGTTGACGCCTGACGCTCAACGCGAGCTGGCTGGCCGTTTGCCAGCTTCGCATGCTGTGCCGGAGGGTCGAGTTCGCACGTTTCTCCCTCAGGTTGACTTGGAAGATCCCCTCGACGGTAGACGTCACCGTGTACTTCGCCCCAGCGTCTTTGCAAATGCGATTCATGGTGGATCCGTATCACGGGCCTTGCAGGGCGTCTTCGCCATTGAGACGCGGGCTCCGAGGCTGAGCAGCCCTCTACCGAAGGATATCCGGAGGGCGATCGAATCGCTGGCCAGTGGTCTCGCAGAGATAACGCGTGCGGGGCGGATCGAAGAGCGAGCGCGAGCGGCGCGGTCAGCGCGCGATGTCTCGACGGCGACCGTCCCATCTGCAGAGTCGTGGCGCTACCGCATTGGCACGCTTCTGCGGAAGTGGTTGCATATCGACGGAGCAGTGACGGATTCTGACCTCGACACGTTGGACGACTTCATTGCGACGCAGACGGCGACGTCTGAGACGATTTTCGAGGACGCACGAAAACTTGAGCAGGAATTGAGTGCCGAGCGTGAGCGTGCAGTCGATCTGCAGCTTGAACTCGACGATCTCAGCCTCGACCTCGCGGACGCAGCAGACGAAGCTGAAGCAGCGCGTCGTCGTATTGAGTACCTACAGCGCCAACTTCGAGATGCAGGGAGGTATGCCGAAGCATACGCTGAGCCCGACAAAGACGCAGTCTGGGGCGCGCCCGACAGCATCGTGGAGCTTGTCGAACGGTTGCAGCCGTCATCTTCGTCTCCACATATGGCCAGCAGCCTGGTGATCTTCACCGGAGATGTGGCAGCAGCAGAGGAAGTGCAGAAGCGCGACCAGCTGGGGCGATACTGCAGCGCGATGTGGGAATACGTCCACGTGTTGTACGACTACGCCAGCCTCAAGGCATCAGGTGCGTTTAGTGGAAGCGTGCGCATGTATCTGATTGATGAGAGCGTGTTGGCTACGAAGTGCCCGCCGCAGCGGCATGCGGCGAAGGAGAGCGACACTGTATTGTCGAACGCGTCGTGGCGGGCGGAGCGCATTTTGCCTGTGCCAACATCAATCGCACCAACAGGAAGAACGCTGATGGAAGCACACTTCCGCCCGACTCATCGCGACGCATTCGCGCCTCGTATGTACTACTATGACGACACCGACAATAGTGGCAAGATCTACGTCGGATACATCGGCAAACACTTGACGAATACGAAAACGAAGAATTCGTGAATCGGCGTGAGTTCGTCCAATCACCTGAAAGATCGGGTCAGTTCAGGTTTAGCCAGCTGGCTGTGTCGGCATGCGGGCCCGGGACGAAAGCGGCACAACACACTCGGGTCGTCGCTAATCGATGTAGCGAATGAGCCTGCTCATTGGTGCGAGCAGGTGCATTTCGTCGACAGGCGACTGAATGAAATCACCGTTGTGGGCATAGAAAGCTCGCGCGCTTTCATCGCGGCAGTGGACCAGCACGGCTGCCGCACCAATGCTCTCGCTCAGCTGTACCGAACGCAGAAGTGCGTCACGCAGCAGTTCCCACCCGAGCCCCTGATTCGCATAACTCTCGTCGATTGCGAGCCTCGCGAGGAGGATACAGGGGATCTGTGACGGGCGACGTTTGGCGATCGGCTCGGGCACATCCGACTTCGCGACCGCAGCCATCGCGATCGCGTAGTACCCGACAACGCGGTCACCTGCCGTGATCACATAGGTGGTCGCGTTGTTGGCCTCTTGGTTTTGCCACGCATACTTTGTGAGCCACTCGTCAAGTTCTGCAGCTCCGCTGCGGAATTGCGTTCGATCATCTGATCGGAGCAGCTTTCTCGGTGCGCTCAGATCGGTCATTCAGCGTGATCGAACCGTGAACGGCGGGAGAACATCTTCTCGAACTTGCTGGTGGACGGCAGCGGCTCGTCAAGCAATCGCTGGAATTCCGCGAACTGTTCCTCGGTCGCGGTGAACCAGCGACGGTCAGCCAGGACGCGCTCGGCGTGTTCCACGGCGCTCCCCAGGATGAAGTCAGTCAGGGTGTGATCGGTGGTTTCAGCGGCGCGCCGCAAGATTGTCTCCTGGCGATCCGTCGCGCGGAGGTAGATTCGTTGGCTTTTCGAAGGGCGCGCGTCAATAACGTGCTCAGGCATCGCATGCTCCTTGTGTCGTACGCACATCGTACGCACGAGAATTGAGTGTTGTCAAACGCTCGACAGGCACGCGCCCAATGGCACGAGCGGGTGGGCTCGTTGTCGGTCGTGATCGGTAGCCTGACATACGTGATGACCTACACATCCGCTCAAAAGTCTGCCATTGACGAGATCACGCACCCGCTTCAACTGATCGCGTGCGCTGGCTCGGGCAAAACGCAAGTGATCTCGCAGCGCATCTCGCACATTCTCGCGCAGCCGGGCATCCACCCGAGGAATGTCGTGGCGTTCACTTTCACGGAGAAGGCTGCGGCCGAGCTGAAGGAGCGCGTGCACGCGATCGTGCGTGCCGAACATGGCGACGTCCTGGGGATGGCAGAGATGTTTATCGGCACGATGCACGGCTACTGTCTCAACCTGCTGCAGACGTACATCCCCGAGGCTTTCAAATTCAGTGTGCTGACCGAGATCACGCAGCGACTTCTCATCGACCGCAACAGTAAAGCGTCGGGACTGACCACCTGCCCCACGACGAGCGTCCAGGGGCATCTGCGCCGATATCAGAACTCAAAGTTGTATATGCAGGCGCTCTCCATCCTGCAAGAAGACGACGTTGACTTCGAGCTCATCCCGGATGGTGTCGACGAGAGCCTGCACGCATACCTTCAGCTGATTGCGAAGCGCAACTATTTTGACTACACGGCGATGGTTGCCACCGCGGTCGATCTTCTCGAGACGGATGCCGACGAGACCGAAGACATGAGTCGACTCCTTCTTCAGCATGTGAAGGACGATGTGCGCTACGTCGTGGTCGACGAGTATCAGGACCTCAACCCGCTGCAAGAACGGCTCGTCGCAGCCTTGGTGCGCTATGGCGCGAACCTGTGCGTCGTCGGCGATGACGACCAGACGATCTATCAGTGGCGGGGCAGTGAGGTCAGTCACATCCTCGACTTCGCGAATAACCACGAAGAAGTGCGCGCGATCGAGCTGGCAGACAACTTTCGCTCGTCGAAAGGCATCGTCGAGTTGGGTCGTGCCGTCGCCGAACGCATTCCCTCTGCAGAGCGGCTGACGAAGCGGATGGAGTACGCATCCCACCAGCAGTGGGAGCGTGGCGACATGCTCGCCCTCGAGTTCGGCGACGCGAAGGCCGAGGCGTTGTGGATTGTCGGTCGGCTGGAGCAGCTGCGGGGGCTTCCGTTCCAGGACGATCCCGGCAGCGTCCGGCGCGGCCTCTCCTGGTCTGACTGCGCTGTGCTCTTCCGCTCCGTCAAGGATGCCGGCCCGCTCGTCGAAGTGCTGCGCGCTCGCGGCATCCCGTACATCATCAAGGGTCTGGCCCGGCTGTTCGACGCGCCAGAGATCATCGCCGTGGTTGGGCTTTTCCGGTATCTGCAAAGTGAGATTGACAGCAGTGAACTGCGGGCACTGTGGGCAACGGCGAACGTGATCCCGCGGCCCGAACGTTTCTCCACAATGCTGCGCCGGTTGGATGCAGCCCGGCGATTCGATGGGGGTGACAGGTGGGGTCTTTACAATATCCAGCGCCTCTATCTCGAAGTGCTCGAGATCCTCGGTATTCGAGAAGACACGATTCCGGGTACGCCCGAACGTGCCGAGCTGGTGATGTATGAGCTTGGTAAGTTCTCTCAGGTCATCTCCGACTTTGAGACGATCTACTTCGCCTCGGAGCCCGAGCGCAAGTACGAGTCCTTCCTCGGCTTTCTCACGTATCAGGCACCGACGTACTACGAAGAATCGGATGAGGAGGCGAGTTACGCCACCCCGGATGCCGTGACCATCTCGACCGTGCACCGAGCCAAGGGCATGCAGTGGCCGGCCGTGTTCGTGCCGGCATTGAGGAAGAACCGGTTCCCTGCTGCCCGCGTCGGCGGACTCAACGTGTTCCACGTGATCCCTGTCGAGGCAGTGCCACATGGTGACCGTTACCGCGGCGGCCTCAGTGAGGAGACGCGTCTCTTCTACGTTGCACTCACGCGTGCGAAGAAATACCTCTACATGACCTGGGCGCCAGGGGATGCTGCCCGGTCAAAAAACGTCTCGGAGTTCTTCACCTTTGCGACCAAGTCTTCGTGGGTGTCTACTCGAGACTCCGGTCTGGCGGGCAGTGAGCGGCTGACACCGACGCCGAAGCTCGAGACCCCGGCAGTGAACCTTTCGTTCTCCGAGCTCAAGTATCTCTTCGAATGCCCTTATCAGTTCAAGCTGCGCTTCATGTACGGGTTCAATCCACCACTTGACGAGGCAATTGGATACGGTAAGGGGCTACACGATGCGCTGGCAGAAATGCACAAGCGAGCAATCGCGGGCGACGTACCCACTCGTGACGAAGCAGTCAGCCTCGTCGATCGTCACCTGCACACACCGTATGCGTATCCTGCGCTCCGTGAGCAGCTACATCGCGCTGCGGTGGACGCTATCGAGCGGTACTTCGACGTGCACGGCGAGGACCTCACCCGCACGATCCATTCGGAGAAGGAGATCGCGGTGACGGTCGGGCCCGGCGTGACGGTCGATGGCCGGATCGATCTCATCAAGAAACTCGAAACCAACGAAACTTCCATCGTCGATTTCAAGTCAACTTCGCGTGCGCAGCCCGAGAACGTCACAAGAGACCAACTGCACGTATACGCGCTCGGCTATGAAGAACTGACCGGCGCACGCGCTGATCTTGTCGAGGTGCTCAATCTCGATGAGGAGGGAAAGAACGTGCGTGAAGAAGTCGACGAGCGGCTGCTTGACGGCATCCGAGATCGAATTCTCGCGGTTGCAGATGATATTAGAGCCAATCGATTCGTCTGTTCGCACGATCACTCGAAGGACGGGTTCGACGACTTGAGGTGGCTTGTCGAAGGAGGGCGCTCACAATGATTCGTCACATCGCGGACGTCCGGGCATCTGCAGATTCTCAGGAGTGTGCGCGGTGGCACGGTGAGGCGGGGTGACAGCATCCGGATCCAAGGGCAGTCAAGCGGGCGGCGCGGCGGCTACCTACTGAAGTTGACGATGCTTCCGTTCAACGGCAACTGGTCGGTGCGTTTCTGTACCGTCGACAGATGGTCGGCGAAGTATTTGCCTGACACGTAGCTGTCGGTGTTCAACATTGCAGAAGGGGCGATAAACCCTGCATACGAGAAGCTGTTGATCACGTAGGGAACAGCGTCAGCGCCAATCAGATTCGGCTCGTTCATGAGCTGGAAGTGCAGATGGGCGGCGTTCGAATTCCCTGTGTTGCCGAGCTTCGCAATGGCCTGACCGGCCTTCACTTTGTCGCCCGGTTTGACGAGCAGCGAGCCCTTCTGCAGGTGCGCGTACATGGCCCAGACGCCCCCGCCGATGTCCTCGACGATGTTGTTGCCGTCGACGTTCTCCACGGTGATCTGCTTGGCAAGCACCGGATCGTCGGCGGGCAGCGTGCCCGGCGTGTTCGGTGCAAGCTCATTGAGCTCCGATGAGATCGTACCGTCGGCAACCGCGTAAACCGTTTGACCGTAGCCGAAGTAGCTCTCGTTCTTCGTCTTGTCGCCGGTGTAGAACTCGCCTTGGTCGTTGGTGCGCATCCAGTCGATTGCGAGGCGCTGGCTGTTCGAGAGTTTGCCGTCCAGGGGAGACAGCGACGGGATGTGCGGGAATCCGATGTCGCAGCATCCGTTCTGCGCCACCCAATTAGTGCCCTTCACGGGCGGCGCGATCACGCGGGCGGCACCGGCAGAGATGTTCACCGGTGCGACCAGATAGTTCACTTCGGTCGGGTCCTTGGCTCCTGGGTTTGAGGCCGCGGACAGGAACATGCGGTGCAAGACGATCTGCGGGGCATCCTTCAGGGATGCGAACGAGTAGCCGACGAGTAGCGCCCGGGATTGCTGCGGGGGAATCGAGGTGTCCGGTGCCGGGCTTGACGGCAACGTGCGTAGTCGATTGCAGTTGCCGTACTCGCACGTCGGGTCGACCAACTGCGTGCCGGAGAACGATGCGACGACCGTTGAGCGGTGCGCCTCATCGACCACCTGCACCTTTTCGAGCGTTGCGGATGCCCTGCTCGCGTTGGTCAGCAACAGATCGTAGACGACGTGGTACTTTCCGTCGGTGCCCTTGAACGGGAGCGTCGGAGCGCCGAGTTGCGTGACGGTGACGGCGGTGTACGCCGGTGGCAGGACGATGCGTTTTGTCGTCACTGTCGTTGTGCTGGGGGTTGTGCTGGTGTCGGGGGTCGAGGTGCATCCCGTAAGAACAAGCGCCAGGGCCAGCGCCCCGATCGCAATGCGTGGCCACTTCATGGTGTCTCCTTAGGAGGACGGATCTGTGTGGAGGCCGGCGCGTCGCGACGGCTGACGCCGGTGCAGATTGAACGTGTTCACACCCGGAGCGAACAGCCGACGGCTGTGCGCACTGGATTAGTATATTGGAATGCGCGAGTGGCGCATCGCAGCGGCGTATCGTGCCGGCGCGTCGTAGCGGCGCATCCGGAACTGTCTGGCAAGCAGGGTCGACTCGGCCTGAACGTAGTCGTGGCTCCAGCTGCCGCTGCTCACGATGCGGGATTCACGTGGGAAACTGAATGACATGTGCCCTAGCCCTGCCGAGCAGACCGTCGCTGTCGCATCCGTTTTGGCGGTGAATCGTGACGACCAGCACCGCTTCAGCAAGCCGAGTCGACAGGTCATCGTGCTGCTCGAGGGTCTCGGTGTCGAAGGGGATTCACACCTTGGAGTAACCGTGCAGCACCGGTCGCGGGTCGCTCGCGACCCCAGCGAACCGAACCTGCGCCAGGTGCACCTTATTCATAGTGAGCTGTTCGCGGAGCTCGCAGGCGCGGGGTATTCGGTCGCGCCCGGGGAGATGGGCGAGAACATCACGACCGTCGGCATCGATCTGCTTGCGCTCTCACGCGGCACCCGTCTGCACCTCGGCGACGACGCTGTGATCGAGATCACCGGATTGCGCGATCCATGTGAGCAGCTCAACGGGTTGGCGCGGCACCTGATGAAACAGGTGCTGCTGCGCGAACCGGACGGCACAATCGTGCGCAAGGCGGGCATCATGAGCGTGGTGGTGCATGGCGGCACGGTGAAGCCGGGTGACGGCATCCGGATCGAGGCGCCGGCCGAGCACGTGCCGCTGCAGCCCGTCTGACCCTGGTTTCCGAACCCCGAACCATTACCCGCGCGCACCCCCAACCCCACGCTCACGCTCTATGAGGTGCGGACTTATGTCGCTCAACCTCGGGGCAAAGCGACCGAAGTCCGCACCTCAACGGATGGGATCGGTGGGGTGGGCTGGGCGGGGGCGATCGCCGCGCTCGCGCTGCGGCTATGCCGAGCGCTGGTAGCTGCGGAAAGCCAGCGTCGCGAGCCAGCTCATCACGGCGACGAGGGCCGCGAGCAAGCCGAGATTGGCCCAGACCGCTCCCCAGTCCGGCGTGTTCTGCATGGCCTGGCGCCCGGCGACCACTGCCCATTCGAACGGGTTGTACCGCGCCACGTTGCCGACCCACTCCGGCGAGAGTTTCGTGTTCATGATCGCCGACGACAGGAACATCAGCGGCAACGAGATCAACTGTGAAATACCGATCAGCGCAGTCTGCGTTTTGGCAAGCAACGCGATCGCATTCGAGAACGCCGAGAACACGAAGGTCAGCAGCACCGCCGAAACAAGCAGAATCAGGATGCCTCCGGCCCCGCCGTCGAAGCGGGCACCAGCCCACCACGCCACACCGAGCACGATCAGCGTCTGCAGAATCGTGAGCACCGCCTGATAGAGCATCGTGGAGATCACCAGGCCGACGCGACTCGTCGGTGAGGTGAGAAAGCGATCCATCACCCCGCGATTCATGTCGTCGATATAGGTTGTGCCCGCCCAGGCGGCTCCGAACAGCGCCATCATCATGACGATGCCCGGCGTCAGATACTCCAGATAGCTGCCTGCCACGCCGAAGCCCGGGATGTCGATCACGGATTTGAACAGCTGCCCGAACAGCAGCAGCCAGATGATCGGCTGCACGAGATTCATGACCAGGTAGACGGGCATCCGCATGAATGCGCGGAGGTGACGCCCGGTCAGGATGGCCGTGTGGGTGATGAGCGCGCCAGGCTGGGCGGCCCGCGCACTCGAGGTGGACAGTGGTGCTGGTGCGATCACGGTACTCATGCCGCATCCTCCTTGGAATCGTGTGACTGTCCGGCCGCAAATGCGCGGCCGGTGTGCTTGAGATAAACGTCGTCCAGGCTGGGCCTGGCGACGGTGGCGGATGCGACCGGCACCGCGGCATCCTCGAGGGACGCGAGCATGCGCGGGAGCGCAGCCGCCCCGACATCTGCGCGGGCGCGCACCGTGCGGCCATCCGCAGACAAGTCGCGCAGCCCGGCGACGCGTGCCAGTGCGGGCAAGGCCCGTTCGGCGTGCGCATCCGGTGCCAGCTCCACGATGACGGCGTCGCCGTGTAGCGCGTCTTTCAGCTCGTTCGGCGTGCCCTGTGCGACCACGCGGCCGTGATCGACAATCGCCAGGCTGCTGGCCAGCCGGTCGGCCTCATCCAGATAGTGGGTGGTGAGCAGCACGGTCATCTGTTCGACCCGCGCCATCGCCTCGAGCTCGATCCACATTTCCGTGCGTGCCTCCGGGTCCAGCCCGGTGGTCGGCTCGTCGAGGAACAGCACCTGCGGCCGGTGCATCAGGCCGATGGCCACATCGAGCTTGCGCGCCATCCCTCCCGAATAGGTCTTGACCAGGCGGCCACCGGCATCCGTCAGCGAGAAGCGGTCAAGCAATTCGGATGCCCGCGCTCGCGCCGCGCGCGCCGGCATGCCCTGCAGGCGCCCGGCGAGTACGAGGTTCTCTGCTCCGGTGGCCATCGGATCGGAAACCTGCTTCTGGGCGACGAATCCGATAGTGCGCCGCACTCGATCGGGATGGCGCGCCACATCGATGCCGGCGACGGTCGCGCTGCCCGAGTCCGCGCGCGACAGTGTCGAGAGGATCTTGACCGTGGTGGACTTGCCTGCGCCGTTCGGGCCGAGCAGGCCGAAGATCGTGCCGGGCTCGGCCTCGAAGCCGAGGCCGTCAAGAGCTTTCACGCGCGGCTTGCCGCGCCCGCCCGGGTAGGTTTTGGTGAGGTTGTCGGCGACGAGCGCCGGCAAAGGTGTGATGTGTGCCACGAGGGGCTCCTTTTCTGTGGAGTCTCCGCGCGCGCTGTGATGATGCGCCGATAGGCTGACGTTGGGCCTTGAGTCAGCTGTTCACGCAGGTCCCGCACGCGGGAGACTTCAGGGTTTGGGTGGCTCGGATGTTCCAGCATCCGGGCCGCCTCTGGGTTATGAGTGCCGTGATGGTTACGAAGTCAGTTGTCGCTCTTTTCGTTCGTGGGTGTGGGGTGACTGGGGAACAACATCCGCGCGAGAACGATGAAGAAGATCGCGAGGCCTGCCAGCAGGGCGAGCCACGACCAGGCGAACCCGACCGTCATGCTCAGCACGACGAATGCGGCGAACGAAAGAATCCAGATGGCGGCTGTGTAGATGCCGAACCGTGCAGCGGCAACGGGGTCTTGAGTGAACCGGTCGTCAGCCTGAGCTTGGCGGGCGAACTCGCGAGCCCAGGGCTTCTTGCGGTTGGTCTGGGTGGCGCCGAGGAAGGCGAACAGCACGATGCCGGCGACGACTCCGAGAGAAGCGAACACAACCGCCCAGATCGCGATGACTCCAAGCGCAATGAGCCCGCCGATCTCGAGGCCGAAGACCGTGAGAAGCGTCGCAAAGAAATACCCGCCGGCTCTGTTGCTCGGCATCGGATGGTTCGTCGTCGTTTCCTGCACGAGTGAGAGCCCGACCAGCCAGGCGGCTCCGGTCGCCGCGATGCCGGTCATCAGGATGACGACCCCGGCGGGCAGTGCGAGCACGCCGATGGCGCCCAGCGCCGCCAGAAGCAGACCGACCGCCGTGGCAATCGCAGCGATGACGATGCCGACCACGAATGCAGGCTTGGGTCGCACGCGGTAGACCCGGTACGCCTCCTGGATGCTTATCGCAGGCCGCCCAGCTGACGATGCTCGCGCCGAGCCCGTGGCATGTTCGACCGCTGTCGGCTGCGGGGATCCATCGACCTCGGCAATCAGCTCGCGGATGTCGCCGAGCTCGTCGATCGCGCGCGTCGCCGCCGCGGGCGCATCCGTTCCGCTCGCGGTCAGTTCGTTGACGCGAGCGGAGAGATTGCTGCGCAGTTCTTCTTTGAGGTCTTGGAGTTCCGGAGTCATGGTGACCGTGCCGAAGACCTCGTCGAGGTACCGGTGGATGTTCGTGTTGTCTGCGGTGCTCATCCGAGGTTGCCTTTCACGTTCAGGAGGGAGTTGATGATGCGCTGGGTGGCCGTCCAGTCGCGCACGTTCTGGGCGTAGACGGCGCGACCGGCATCCGTTATTCGGTAGTACTTGCGGCGGCCGCCCTGGGTTTCATCGCCCCAGTAGGCCTCGACGAGTCCGTCTTTTGCGAGGCGGCGAAACGTGGCGTAGAGCGTGGCTTCCTTGATCTCGTAGTCGCCACCGGTGGCATCCCGGATCGTTTTGTAGATCTCGTAGCCGTATTGGTCGGAGGCACGCAGCACGCCGAGCACGATCGTGTCGGTGTGCCCGCGGAGCAGGTCGGACGCGAACGGCTCGGATCGCGCCGGTACGGCGGCCGCGGTTTCCGCTGCCGCCGCCGGCGTTTCATCATGAGCGTTCGGTGTCATGTCAGGTACTGTATCACGCACAGTACTATGGCATCAATACTAAATCTGCCTGCCCATCAGTTGACCTGCCGGATAGCAGGTCACCGCTTCGGCGGCGGAAGCTCAGTCGCGGAAGATGGTGACCGCTTCCCGGATCGCATAGAACACGATCACGAGGCCAGCAAGCGGATCTGCCCACCACCAGCCGAAGAGGAGGTCCAGGAGAATGCCGACCAGCACGCTCATGGCGAGGATCCCATCGATCAGCGTTACCCGGCCCTCAGCGGTCAGCACAGGGTTTGCCAACTTCCGGCCGGTATGCGCCTTGCCGAACGCGAGCGAGAACATCGCCACCGCTGTCAGTGCCGTCCACCCAACACCGCCCAGTAGCGGGGTTGGACGATGCGCGAGAATCAGCGCAATACCCGATTGGATCAACAGATACGCAGCCAGTGCGATGAAAGCCCAGCCAATCAGGCGAAGAGCGAGCCGTTGTCGATCCTCACCCACTCCGGTCAACTCCCAGATCACCACGGTGCTCGCGCCAATCTCGATCAGGCTGTCCAGCCCGAAGCCCAGCAGTGCTACCGACGAACTGGCGATCGCGAGGAATGCAAGAAGGACCACTCCGACCACGTTCCAGACGAGAGTGAAGACCTCCAACCCGATTCCGGTGCGACGCCAGCGAACGAGCTGGGCAGCAGACATCGAGTTGGAGGACACGCGAGGATCATAACCGGCGAACGCCCAGTAGTTCGCGACCACCAGCTCCAACGCGGCGCATCCGTCAATGACTACACTGACTCCGCGGCGCGATACCGTAGATCGGTGACGAAGCCCCTGGGTGTGGCCGTGCTGTTCGGCGGGACGAGCGAAGAACGCGACGTGTCGATCGCCAGCGCGCGTGAGGTAGTCCGTGCACTGCGCGAGCGCGGGCACAATGTGCTCGCCGTCGATACAACGCGCGGGGTGCTCTCGGCTGCGGATGAGCGGTCCGTTCTCGACGCGCAGGTTCGGCGCCGCCCACCGAGCGGGGCAGAACTCGAGCGGATGTCCAACCCAAGCGCCGCGCTCGTCCTCCCGGCGCAGCTGGCCGGCAACGACATCGACGTCGTGTTTCTGGCACTGCACGGCGGTAGCGGCGAGGACGGGCGCATCCAGTCGCTGCTCGAGCTCGCCGGCATTCTATACACCGGGGCCGGGCCGCTCGGCAGTGCGCTTGCGATGGACAAGGACGTGTCGAAGCGGCTGTTCCGGGAAGCGGGAATTCCGACGCCGGATTGGCGCATGGTGCCGACCGATGCGGCGCCCCGCGACGCTGCCGGCGAAGAGCCCATGCAGCTGTTCGTCGACGAAGTCGTCGTAGATTTCGGCCTGCCGATCGTGGTCAAACCGAACGCGCAGGGTTCTACGGTCGGGCTTTCGCTGGTGCGAGAGACCGAAGGGTTCGCGCGAGCGGTGGCCGTCGCATCCGTCATCGGTGAGGTGATGTTCGAGCGTTTCGTCCCAGGCCGGGAGCTGACGGTCGGTGTGCTCGACGGTGCGGCTCTCGCGGTGGGAGAGGTCGCGATTCCACGTGATTCCGTATTCGGCTACGTCGAGAAATATCAGGCCGGCGCCGTCGTGGAGAAATTTCCGGCCGCCGTGCCGGCCGTCGTCGCAGCGCGAGCGCGAGAGCTTGCGGCATCAGCTCATCGGACCCTCAAACTCGATGGCTACAGTCGCGCCGACTTCCGGCTTGATGCGGCGGGCGAGCTGTGGTTGCTCGAGGTCAACACGTTGCCCGGGCTGACGGCGACGAGCCTCCTGCCGCAATCCGGCGCCGCGGCGGGCATCGAATTCGGTTTGCTTTGCGAGCGCATCTGTGAACTCGGGATACGCCGCGCCATCCACTAGCCGGTGCGTGCGGCTGGGAGCCAGACATCCGAACCGAACGGGCGCAGTGTCGGTTGGTCGGCATAGCCGAGGTGGCGCAGCCCGAAAATATCTTCGATACTGCGCAAGAGTGAGTAGTGGTTGTACGGCGTGCTGCTTGTCGCATCCGCGCGCACGAACGGCGACAGGATAAGCGCTCCGATTCTGCCGCCGCCCTTGCCGCCGCCAGGCGCACTTTTAAGTGCTTCGACTGGGCCGCCCGGGTAAGCCACGTTCGGTCCAGACGGCTCGCGGCAGCACGCACTGGAATCGCCGTCGGCCTCATCGTTGACGATGATCAGCGCTCCATCAGCGCGGAACGCGGGCGAGGCTGTGATCCGGGGAACCCAGGTGGCCAGCCAGGCGTCCTCAGCCTCCGGCCCCGCGGGTTGGCCGACACAGGTCGCATCGTGGCCGTCGTTGCACAGGCTGGGAACGATGAAAGAGAAGTTCGCCGTCGTCGCTGCGGAAGCCAGGTCGCCGGTCAGGCGCGGAAGAGGACCGACATTCTGCGCGCAGGCAGCGGTGTCGACGACAGAGGTGAAATACAGAAACGGATTATGCCGGGCGGTGTACGCATCGCCGGGCGCTGCCTTCTGCGTGCGGTCAGCGGAAAACGGTCCGAGCCCAGGTTTGCCGCAGGTTGCCTGCTCTCGCCCACTGAGGTTGCCCATGTCTTCCAGATACCCTCGCCAGGTCAGGTGCGCGTCGGCGAGCTGGCCGACCAGCGTCGGCGTCCACGCAGGGTAGATGCACCCGGTGGATGCTTTCACCTGACCGTCGGCGGCAGGTCGCGGGCTGATCATGTTGCGGTAGTGGCCACAGTCGAGTTGGATGTCTTTGTTCGGTGCGACGCCGCCGATCATCGCCAGATAGTTGCCCAGGCTGTAGTGGGCGGTCCCGTAGTACTGGCTGAGCAGAGTTCCTTGCCGACGCAGAGTCTGCGAGAGATACGCGTATTTCGAGCCGGGCCCATATGACTGTGCGTAAGGCGAATTCTCAAGGACGATCACGAAGACGTGATGGATCGCCGACTGCGACTGCGGCACTGGTGTCACCGCGACCGTGGGCGAGGGTGTGGCGTTGGTCGGCAGGGCCGCCCGCCCAGGGGCATCCGCGGAGGTGCAGCCGGTGAGCAGCAGTGCCGTCACGAGCGCGAATAACGCGCAGCGGTGCGGCCGAAGCCGAGAACTCATATTCGATTATCTAAGCCTGAAGGTGCAAAATGCCGAACGGCGTTCGAGAGATCGGGGCTGCCCTGAGCGAGTGTTGCAGTGATGGGTGCGACGACCGTTGCCCTGGCGGTCGGCCCGGCGCCGGGTTGCGGCAGAATAAGGTTGCGGCCGGCGTCGCGATCGGGCCAGATGAGCCGCCGCATGTCCACGGATGGCTCAGACCCGATCTGCTGACGCACGCGGGAGCGGAACGCGCTGTATGAGTTCATCGCCTCCGCCTGATTGCCTGCAGCCAAATAGCTGCGGATCAGCAGACGTTCGGCGCTCTCGCGCAGCGGTTCAATTGAGAGTGCGAGCGTCGCGGCCTCTGTTGCTGCGTTGTTGAGACCACGACCGAGGAAGTTGTCCGCCAGCGCCTCCGCTGCATTCAGCCGACGCAGACGCAGCCGCTCCTGCCAGAACACGATCCAATCGGTGTACATCCCCGGAAGAAGTTCGGCATCGTCAAGCAGCCGCAACGATGCCAACGAGTAGGCCTCTGGCACGTTTTCCTCGATGGCCGTGAGGCAAGCGCGCACCGCTGCGAGGTCAACGCTCACGCGCGGGTCAAGCGATACCGGATCATGAGTGCCGGCCAGGAGCCCTGGGAACTGATGAACGAGCTGCCAGATACACGAGCGCAAGCTGCCTGCGGCTTGGTCTTGTTGACTGTCCGGCCAGAATAGCCCGGCAAGGTAAGCGCGCGAGCGCCCCCCGTGCAACGCAAGCACGCTGATCAGATTCTGCTGACGGCCGCTCGCCATGCGCGGAACACCGTTCCAGCGCAGGTTCCAGGCCCCCAGCAGGTTAAGGGACCACTGACCTTGCTCCACCTCGTCGACGGACATGACTAGCCACCCACCCTGGTGCGCGCCACGCAACAGACAGGCGGGTCGGGTCGACGGCCGCTACTGCATTGCGAGAACCGTTGTGTTAAGTTATCGCCCCGTTGTTGCGGCATGTCAACCGCAAGATGAGATCTCTTCGGCTTCACTTTTGCGTCGCGCTTCAGGTCGCCAGGGTCTCCGCGATGGCCCAATCGCGTACAACCTCGATGAGCTGTTCCAGTGTGGTGGCATACTGCACGACCGGCTCCCCTGTAACCGACGACTCGAACGTCAGCCGTGCGCGGAAACCGCCGTTATCGGACTGCTTTGCGATCAAGCGAATGATCATCGTTCCCGCCCGCACCGACTTCATCGTGGTCGATGCAGACTTCGGCATGCCCATGTCCGTATCACCTTTGCAGTCGAATTCTTGCCATCAACATGGCTGAGAGTATGGCCAACGACCGCGGATCTCAAGGTCGCTCGGCAGGGCGCTATCGTCTCGCTGACACAGCGATCACCGGCACCCAACACCGCCAGAATCCGGCGATGACGTCGCCGCGATAGCACAGCATCGCCTGCGTGACGCGGCGATCGCATGACGAAGACACCCCGATCACCGCGCTCGTACGCCGAGCTGACACGGTCGCTACGCGTCGCGATGTTGACTGAGTTTTCGAATACGTGGACAGTGCCGGCTAGCAAAAAGGGGGTGGCTGTCGATGTCCATTCCGAACTTTGGTTCCGCCGACACGGCGGCTGGGCCGTCTGTGAGCGTAGTGATCCCGACGCTCAACGAAGCGAGGAATCTTCCGTGGGTGATCCGACGCATCCCCGACTACGTCGATGAGGTCGTTCTCGTCGACGGCCACTCGAGTGATCGCACCGCCGATGTTGCACGGGTACTTCGGCCGGACGTCGTCGTGATCACCGAGTTGCGCCCGGGCAAAGGTGCGGCGATTCGCGCCGGCTTCGCGGAGGCCAGCGGTGAAATCATCGTGATGTTGGATGCGGACGGCAGTATGGACCCGCAGGAGATCGGCTGGTTCGTCTCACCTCTGCAGTACGATTTCGACTTCGTCAAAGGTTCCCGCTACGTCACAGGCGGAGGCTCCGAGGATCTGACGCGGATGCGCGACGCCGGCAACCGGGCCCTGACGGCTTTGACGAACGTCGTGTTCCGAAGCAACTTCTCCGACCTCTGCTACGGCTACATCGCGCTGCGCCGTGAGTGCGTCGACGTTCTGGACCTGGCAGCGGACGGTTTCGAGATCGAAACGGAACTTGTCGTGCACGCAGTGCTTGCCGGGCTTCGGATCGCGGAGGTTCCGAGCACCGAACTGTGCAGAATCTCCGGCCTCTCAAATTTGCACGCGGTGCGCGACGGTTTGCGTGTTGTCCGAACGCTTGGGCGAGCATGGGCCGGCTGGGCTGCACCCAGTGGCGGCGCGCGTCCCGAGGCGGTGCGCCGTGTGCCGTATCGCTACCCGCAGCCAAACTACCCGCATATCCCGACAGAGCCTGACTCTGTTCTTCACCCGCAGGTGATTTGAATGTTCGCGCCGAACACGCTGTGCGCGTTGAGCGTCGTCATCTGTGGTTACAGCGATGCCCGCTGGAACCAGATGCTGGAAGCGGTCGCCTCGATACGCTCCCAGACCCTGCCGGCGCACGACATCATCCTGGTCGTCGATCACAACCCTTCGCTCATGGCCCGGCTAGCGAAGGCGCTGCCCGACATCACGGTGATCGAGAACGCCGACCAACGCGGGTTGTCTGGCGCACGCAACACCGGCGTCCGGGCCACCACCGGAGACATCGTTGCCTTTCTCGACGACGACGCGACAGCCGCTCCGGATTGGCTGGAACAGCTGAACGGGGTATTCGATGACCCAGATGTGATCGCGGTCGGTGGGCGGATCGAACCGTTGTGGGAGGATGCGCGCCCTGCGCACTTCGCCGAAGAGTTGGATTGGATCGTGGGGTGCACCTATCGCGGCATGCCGAAAGTGGCTGCAGAGGTGCGCAATGTCATCGGGGCCAACATGGCGTTTCGTCGAGCCATGCTCGAGCGGGTCGGCGGGTTCGATACGGCTATGGGACGAGTGGGCACTCTGCCGCTCGGGTGCGAGGAAACCGAACTGTGCATTCGCGCGAGCATGCAACTCCCGTCGAGTCGGATCGTGTATGAACCCGCTGCCGTCGTCCACCATCATGTTCCCGCAGCGCGTGCCTCGGCGCACTATATGCTCTCACGCGCATGGTCCGAAGGAGTCTCGAAGGCGCAGGTTGCGCGCTTGGTCGGGCGTCGGCGAGCACTTCATTCAGAGCGTCACTACGCCCGAGTCGTGCTGCCGCGCGCATTCGTCGCGGGTCTGCGCGACTGGCGCCGTCGTGACGGCTCAGGGTTGCGGCGCAGCGCGATGGTACTCGCCGTCTTGACGGCGACAACAGCCGGGTACACGCAAGGGTGGATGTCAATCACCGTGCGGTCACTTGCCAGGGTAGCCAGATCGCTGCCCGGCGCAAGCAATGAGGGGGAGTATGAACATGCGGCATAATCTCATGATCGGATGCGTCGTCGCCGTGCTCGCGGCGGTAGCGAGCGTGTCATGGTCCGGTGCGGCGTTGGCCGATGTGCCAGTCTGCCAGCCGGCCACCCCGCCACCGACGGATGCTTTCCCCGGCGTCGTGACGGCTGCGGACAACTTCGAATCGGGCAGTCTGTCGCCCGCGTACACCGTGGTGACGACTGGCACTGGAACAGCGTCAGTCTCCTCGGCCGCGGCATACTCCGGAACCTGTTCTGCCTATCTGCACGTGACGGCTGACTCGAACTCGCTGGCGGACTTCTCCGTCCCGCTGGCTCCCGGGGCGACCGCGGCGTACGCGGACGCCTGGTTCGATATCACCGTCGCGGGCGAAACCGGCAACGATGTTCCGTACTTCCGCTTCTTCCTGGGCAGCACTCGTTACATTGACATCTATCGGTACAACAACAACGGCCAATTGTGGCTGCGTGTTCTGACTCCGACCGGCAACAGCTACACACGGCTTCGCTGGCAGAATATTCCGCTGAGCACATGGCACCACCTGGCCATGTATGTGCTGCCGAACGGTGCGGGCAGCACTGTGCAGGTGTGGTACGACGGCACGCTGGCGTACTCCAACACCCAGGTCAACACGGCGGCTACCGCTGTCAATAGAGTGCAGCTCGGCGCTGAACACAATCGTCAAATGGGCGACACCTACATCGATGACCTCATCGTCAAGAGCGTGCTGCCGTGACCGTGACGGGGCTTGCCGCGTCCGACCGCGGCCTCGCTTGGGGCGGTATGGTGTTCGACATCCACGGCCTGGTCGCGGTGCGTGTCGAGGAGCAAACCCCCGGCGCGGCACAGTTGCGGGACATGCTGGGGCCGTTCGCCGGTGAATCGCAGGCAGCGTTTGAGCTTCTGGTACGCGGGCCGCAGCCCCCGGTTCCGCGGCAATCGATGGCGGAAGACGTTTACCGGTTCACCGCCGATTCGCTCACCCTGCCGCGCGATCGCGTCACGATCGTGCGCAGCATAGACGGTTTCAGAGTTGAGGGAAGCGGCGAACTCCTCACCGCCGTCATCCCGGTGCTCGATCGGTTGTGCGTGATGCAGCGGACGGCGATGGTGCACGCCGCCATCGTCGACTATCGCGGCGCCGGAGTGCTGATGCCGGCGTGGGGCGGGGTCGGCAAGACCAGCACGATCGCGAAGCTGGTCGCGCTTCCAGGAGTTCGCTTTTTGGCAGACGACTGGGGATTCCTGCGCGGCGATGGAACATTGCTCGGCTACGCCAAGCCTCTGTTCATCAAACCGCATCATCGTGAGATCTATCCGCAACTGTTCGTCGGACCGCGCAAGCCGTTGGCGCCGGGGAGGTTGATTGCGCCGCTGTCCAGAGTCGCGACCGCTGTGCATCCGGTCATTGTTCGATATCCGCGGGCTGCGGCATTCACCCGGCGCTGGTCGCCGGAACACCGGATGGTGGCACCGGTCGATGTGTTCGGCAGCGAGAACATTGCGTCGAGCGTGCCGGTGCGGCTTGCACTGTTCTTGGAGCGCTTCGACGCGGACGATGCATCATTGCACTCGTGCACGCACGATTGGATGGCATGCCGAATAGTTGGAAACTTCCACACCGAGTTGCCGCTGGTTTCACGGCGACTCATCGAAGCGCTCGGGTCGAGCGGGTTGGTGCCGCTCGACCGTCACTTCAGCGAGAAGACTGCGGTCGTCGCTCGGGCGCTGTCTGACGTACCGTGCAAGCTGTTGCGTCTTCCGGTGGCGTGGTCGGCCGACCGCGCGTCCGACTACGTCACCGGAGTCGTTTCGAGACTGGTCGGCGCCCTCGATCAGGCCCGTGGAGAGGAGGTCGTTCCCGATGCGCCCGATTGAGATCTCCGTCATCATTCCCGCTCGCAACGCCGCACAGTGGGTGGGCGACTGTCTTCGTTCCGTCGCAGCGCAGCATGTCGCTGAAGTGATCGTGGTGGACGGCTGCTCCACGGACGCCACGGCCGAGATCGCGCAGTTACTCGGCGCGCGAGTGTTGTCGGACGAAGGTGCGGGGTTGCCTGCCGCACGGATGCTGGGAGTGCGTGCCGCACGCTTCCCGATCATCGCCTTGATCGACGCGGATGTCGTGCTGCCAGCCGGAGCGCTCGGGCGTCTCCTTGCGGAGTTTGTCGAGGGCGAATACGACGGCATTCAGTTCGGACTGGTCAGCGAGTCAGACGGTCCGGGCTATTGGGGCGGAGCGCTTGCATGGCACCACAATCACAGCCGGGTGCGATCCTGGTTCGGGGTGTCCGCGACGCTGATCAGGCGCGAGGTGTTGTTGCGCATCGGCTTCGACGATCGATTCCGCTCGGGAGAGGACATTGACTTGCGGCTGCGGCTGGCGGCCGCAGGCTGTCGGCTCGGCGTTTCCACAAATGCCGTGGTGCGTCATCGGTTCTTCGACAGCTTCGACTGCGCGCGCGACCAGTGGCTTCAAGACGGCGCGGGGCTCGCGCGAACCGCTCATGAGCATCCGCATCGAGCCGCGTGGCTCGTGCTTCTGCCGCTGCTCGCCACCGTGCGGGGCGTCGGCCTCGCACTCGTGAGCGCGCCGAAGTACCTGCCGTACTGGCTGGGGTTCCTGCTCTACAACTACCGCGCGATGTTCGGCCAGATGATGAGCTCCGATCTCGCAAAGCCATGACCGGGGCACAGTGGTGACCGGGGCTTCGGCGGGCATGCGCCGCAACCGCCTCATGCGATTGCGTTCTGGACGGTTGTCGCTCACCGGCAACGCGGCATGGTTGGCAGCCGCGCGGGTTGCGCCGATGCTCACCGGTTTCATCTTCTGGGCGCTCGCAGCGCTCATGCTGGCACCGGCCCAATTGGGGCTCGGGTCTGCAGTTGTCGCCTCCTCGCTTCTCACTGTTCAATTGGGTCAGCTCGGGGTCGGCCCTGCAACGCTGACCGCGCTTCCGGCCCACCCTTTGCAGAGCAGGCGGCTCATCGCGACCGGGCTCATCACGGTGTCTGTTGCCGCTGCGGCCGTCGCGGGTGGCCTCGTTGTGGTCACACGCATGATGGGGCAGGGTGTCGGCACCGCCTGGAATGACCCGGCCGCGGTGGCGATCTTCGTCGCGGCAGCGGTGCTCTCGGCTGGCGCGTACCAGTTCGACCACATCGCCGTCGCGCAGTCGCGTTCCGATCGGGCTCTGTTCCGCAGCATTGTGCAGAGCGGTGTGCAGCTCGGCACGCTCGTCGTGTGCGTGGCCCTCGGCAATCGCAATCTGATTGCGATCATCTCGGCGGTGGCTGCGGGTGCGGCAGCCAGTGTCCTGCTGGGCTGGTATGAACTGCGGCGGCGCGGCATCCGGCCGGACTGGCGCCACGGAGCCCAACCCGCGGAGACCGCACGACTGTTGCGCGTCGGCCTACCGAATCACGCGCTGATTCTTGCCGATCGGGCCCCCGGCTATCTGCTGCCTATTATCGTCGCGGCGGTGTTGTCTCCCGCGGCCGCAGCATCGTGGTACATCGTCTGGATGCTTGCAGCGGCCGTCTTCTTCGTGCCGCAATCCGCCGGGTATTCGTTGCAGACGGCGCTCGCCGCGCCCGCTGGAGCGGATGCCCCGCCCGCTGAGGCGGGAGCCTCCGCGGATACGGCAGGTGCCTCCCCTCCAGCGGGTGCCGCGCGCGGGCTCGTCAGAAAGTCGTTGCGGGTGAGCCTGCTCGTGACAACGATCGCAGGAGTGCTATTGGTGCTTGCCGGACCTCCTGCCCTGCGCCTGCTCGGCCCGGCGTACGCGAGCGCGTGGCTGTTGCTGCCCTTGTTGGTGCCCTCACTAATCGTCTGTTCGGTGACGCAGGTGTACTACGGAGTGTGCCGCGCCCAAGGGCGTTTAGCTGAGGCCACCGGCGTTGCAGTGCTGGCCGGGCTGATCGCGGTCGCGCCCGCGGCGCTCGTGCTGAGCGCCGGTGGTGGGCTGATCGGCATCTGCGTGCTGTGGCTGGTCGCGCAATTGGTCGCTGCGGCGATAGCGGGAATCAGGCTCTGGCAGCTCACGCACGCATCGCGCGAGCGGAGCCACAGTGTCGCCCTGTCGGGGCGCAACACGATCGGTCCGGCGCGATGACGCTGACGAAAGCATCCGTGCGCAGTATCGCCGCGACGTCGAATGCCGGGCAACAAGGCGGTGCCGCGCAGCGCGGAGGAAGGCTCTATGCGCCTTTGCTTCTCGGAGCAGTGCCGGCGGTTATCGGCGTCTGGGCGTTGACCCAGGTGAATTCGGCTGACATCGGCGACATCGGCGTCATCGGTGCACTGCCGCCCGCGTACTATGCAGCGCTTGGTCTCTCGCTGATCGGATTCGTCCTGTGCGTTCGCGCCGGTCGGCTGCATCCGCTGCTGCTGACGGAGCAGTTGATCGTGCTGATCGTCATCCTCAATGCCGTCGACCCGATCGTCCACGGACTGCCGCGGTTGGAGGCGAGCTATCGGCACCTCGGCATCGCAGAGTACATCGCACAGTACGGCCAGGTCGACCCGAAGTTGGATGCATATTTCGACTGGCCCGGCTTCTTCGGTGCAATCGGAATGCTGGCGGACGCGGCCGGCGTCCACGACCTGAGCGCCCTGGCCACCTGGGCGCCAGTGGGCGTGAATCTGCTGTTGCTTCCGATGTTGCTCGCCACGGCACGCCGCCTGACGCGCAACCCGCGCCAAGCATGGGCAGGAGTCTGGGTATTCTTCATCGCGAGTTGGGTGGGGCAGGACTATTTGTCGCCCCAGGCGTATGCGCTGTTGTTGTTGTTCACGGTGCTTGCCTGCGTCCTGACCGTTTTGGACGGCTGGGGATGGGCCGAACGTGCAGTGACCAGGGGTGGTGCACGCGGTCGACGCGTTGTCGACAAAGTGCTCAACACTATTCGCCCGAGTGCGACTTGGCTGGATCCGGCACCGCCGTGGCGTAGCGCCCACTCCCGCGGTCTGGAATACGTTGCGATCACGGCGGTCTGCGTGATCGTGCTGCTCGCGATGACCGTTGCCCACCAGCTCACGCCGTTCGCCGCCGTCCTCTTTCTATTCGGATTCCTTCTGATCGGGCGCAACCGGATGCCTGCGCTCGTCATCGTGGCGGCGATTCTGCCGATCTCCTGGCTCTTTCTCGGAGCGCAACCGTACTTGGCGGGGCACTTCGGCACCGTGTTCGGGTCGGTCGGAGATGTCGCGGCGGCGGCATCCGCTTCGGTGGCCGACCGCATGGCAGGCAGTGACGCGCACCAGTTCGTCGTCCTTCTCAGGCTCGCCGAAACCGGCGGCGTCTGGGCGTTGGCCGTCTTCGGCGCAGTCGTCGCGCGGGTGCGGCGCGTGACGTGGCTTGCCGCAGGCGTCGGGGTCGTAGCGCCGTTCGTTCTGCTGCCGGCGCAGCCCTATGGCGGCGAAATGTTGTTGCGCGTGTACATGTTCGGCCTGCCGTTCGCGGCGTGTTTGGCAGTGCTTCCGTTCCTGCCCAAACGGGCGGGGCGACTCGGGTGGAAGTCGTGCGCGTCCCTCCTGCTATTAGGCTCCCTGCTCGCAACGGCGACGCTGGTCACGCGATACGGCAACGACAGCATGGAGAACTTCACTCCGAAGGAGTTGGCGCTGGTCGACGCACTGTATGCGACGGCCCCGCGGGGCTCCACGCTGATCGAAGCTGTGCACGACACGCCCTGGCGCTTCACGCACTACGCCGCTTATCACTACACGACCGTCTTGGCGGCGCGTCCACGCCCCGATGCCGGTCCGCTCAATTGTGGTCACATCGACTCGATGCTAGCCGCGAAGGGCGGCTATCTCATTGTGACAAAAAGTCAGGAGACGGCAGCCCGGTTGCTCGGGATCGGCCCAGCGAATGCTGTCGAGAACTTCGTGGCCACCTGCGGGGCAGCTCCCGGATGGTCCGTGGTCGCACAGAATGGCGACGGGATTGTCTTTCACGTTCAGGGGGTGCCGCGTGCGAAAGGATGATCCGATCGTAAGCGCGGCAATCGGGCCCGCGGGCCTGACCACAGCCGTTGTCACCGTATGCGCAGTCGCTGCCGTGCCGCTGTCGTTCGCCGGTCCCGGCTGGTTGAGACTCGCCGTGGTCGGCCCGTTCTTGCTGGCCGGGCCCGGCGCGGCATTGGCGCTTTTCTTGTGGACGGCGAAGCCGGACGAGCCGCGACGACCGCAACGGTGGCTGCCGTTCGCCGTCACTGTGGCGATCGGTTCCAGCCTCGCCGCCAGCGTGCTCATCGCCACGGCCATGATCTACACGCACCTTTGGTATCCCTCGCTCGCCGTTTGCCTCCTGTCGGCGATAACTCTGGCCATCGTCACTGTTCCGGCCCGGCGACTGCGTTGGCCGGAACTCTTGATCAGGTGGGAGTCAATGACACGAGCTTCGGCCCTCAGAGCACAGCGGTGGGTCGCGCGGCACGCGGTGCCCGGCAGCCCCGGCACACGCTCGGGCTCGGGCTCAGGAACAGGCTCTGGCTCCGGCCCCGGCTCCGGTTCGGGCAAAGGCTCGTGAGCTGCGCCTCGTGCCGGAGCAATCGTGAGAGTGCGAAGCTTCTGTGCAGAACAGCCGCGCTGATCGCGGCCTGTCTCTTCTTGCCGGTCGGGTGTGCGAGCGGGGGGACATCGGTGCGGCCTGCCGACGCAGCTTCCCTGAATGACGGCATTCAGGCAGCGGTCACACACCACTGGGGTCGAGTGATCGCCGGCGACGAGTTCAGCAACACTGGGGCGCCCGATCCCGCCAAATGGAGTGTTTACCACGGCGCTGGTCATAGCGGAAACGGAGTGCGGAGCCCGGCCGCCTGGACAGTGGCCCATGGCGTGGCAACCGTTCACGGCGATGCGAACGGAGTCACCGGCGGTATGACCGCCCTGTTCGCACAGCAGCGCTATGGGCGGTGGGAAGTGCGCATGCGCACCAGCCGCCGAGTTTCCCAATATCACCCCGTGCTCATCTTGTGGCCACGAGACAATGTGTCGCCGAACTGCGCCGAGATCGACTATGCGGAAGGCGACGCGGATCCAACCACGGTGCAGTTCTTCTTGCACTACGGCTGCACCGGGTCCCACGCGCAGTTGCGTGTGCGGCGCGTGATCGATATGACGGCCTGGCACAACTATGCCGTCCAGTGGACGGCCGCCGGCATCGTCGGGTACCTCGACGGTGTCGAATGGTTCACGGATTCGAATCCCGCAGATCAGCCGACCGTTCCCCTGCGCCAGACCATTCAGCTCGACTGGTTTCCGAACGGCGAACCCACCCGCGCCGCCCAGTTGCAGATCGCTTGGGTGCGCGTCTATCGCTGAGCGTGCCGCGCCAGCCTGACGCTCACGCCAGCCTGACGCTCACGCGGGTCGGCTCATCACGCGGAGGCGCCGCAGCGCCAGCAGCGCGATCACGACGCCGCCCAGCCCGAGCCAGGTGACCGCCGATACCGCTCCGGCAGCACCGGAGTAGAACGCCACGGTCAGGCCGCCGCCGAGTGCGAGCGTGAGGAGAACGGCATCCGACTGCCAGAGCAGCACGTTGAGCACCGAAAGGTCTCCGGCCGGCGTGACCACGGGCGTGAGCAGGAGCACGGGCAACGGACCCTTCGCGGAATCGTATACGCGCACGACCACGATGAACGCGGCGAGCAGAATCCACCACGAAACGGATGCTGCGGATGCAGCGCCACCGTCCAGCCCTGTGCCGCCCAGCAGAGCACCGACGCCTCCGAAAAGGATCGCGGCGGCCGCCGGGGCGAGCGCGTGCGCGAGGGTGCGCGGTCCGATCGCCCAGCCATACAGGGATGCGCCCGTCGCGTTCGCGCTCGAGTCGCGCAGCCCGTCGCACCAGACGCCGACGCTCAAGAACGCGAGCAGAGCGCCGGGTAGCGCGATTGCCCAGCGGATGCCGTCGGGCGCTGCCCCGCAGATTCCGATCAGCCAGCCCGCCGTGACGATTCCGACAATGCCGAACGCCAGCCGCGTCGGGAAGCGTGTAATCGCCAGGATGTCGCGAGTGAACACCGCGAACGGCATCGGTCCGCCCATTGGAACGCGCAGGCGCCGCCCGCGCCGAGGTGGCTCCCGGAATCCGCCAGCAGCTGCAGCAGCATCTCCGGTGGTCAAAAGCATTCCGGTCGTCTGCCAGCGGCGCGATTGAGCGAGTGCTTTTGGAGCGGAGACGTTGTCGAGCAGAAACGGAATGCTGCCGGCCGTAACCAGTGCAATCACCATCGCCGCGGCGGGCCAGATGACCGGCGCGGACGTCGTGGCCGCCTGAAACGACAGCGCAAGCCACCCCCACGGGGTTGCGTTCGTTGTGACGAACGCGAGAGCGGGGAGGTCGGCGACGGCGAGAACGCCGGTGGCCAGGATTACGGCGGCAGCAGACACGGTGATCCAACGCCGCACCGCCTGCCCGAGCAGCCACGCGATCGACACGAGAACCGAGAAGGCGAAAGCCGCCACCAGGAAGAGAACAGCAGAGCTCGCTTCGGCGCTTGGGCCGATGGTTAGGCTGATAGTTGGGCCGGCGCTCGGGCCGGATGAGTTGCCGCTGACTGCCTGCGCAATGGCAATCAGCGCGGCAGTCAACACCAGAAGCAACGCCACCGCTGCGCATGACCACAGGAACGCCCGGCGCAGGCCGAGTCGCCGCGCGATCGGACTGCCGAGTAGGTACTGAATGAGAAACGGCCGCGGAACCGCCGGCCCTCGAATCGGCCCGACAAGCATTGCTCCGGCTACCAAGATCGATCCCGCGAGGGCGACGGCGCCCGTCGTAGCGGGTGTTCGTATCACTCCCTGCACGCTCGGTGTTGCTAGCCCCAACACGATGAATCGCAGAACGGGAAAGACTGCAATGGCTGTGGCGAGGCATGCGGAGTAGGTGAGGTAGGCAATGTCCCCGGTTCCGCGCCTGCCGCCGCGCTGGGCGATCACGGCTCGCGCTGCGCGCAGCGCGAGCCGATCGGAAACGGTGGTCACGGCTGGCCGAGCGTGACTCGAGCGTCGGCGACGGCATCCGCAAGTGTGGCGCTGTGCGTTGCGACGATGACGGCTGATCCGTTGGCTTTTGCGGTCAATATCGCCGAGCTGACCAGGGCGAGGCGGTCGCGGTCAAGCCGTTGCTCGGGTTCGTCCAGAATGAGGATGTCGAACGGGCGAATGAACGCGGTCGCGAGTGCGAACAACTGCGTCTGACCCGACGAGAGTTCGTGAGTGAAGCGCCGCGACAGCGCGCTGATCCCCCATTGCTCGAGTGCGCTGTCGGCGCGGTCGTCGGCCGTCTTGCCGATGATGCCCCAGCTGGTGGCGATGAATCGCAGCTGTTCTCGAACGGTCAGGTCCGTGGCAAATGCAGGCAGTCCGATCAAGGCGGAGATTGCTCGCCGTGTGTCGCGGCGTCGTTCGTCTGGGTAGGTGGCGTTCGGGCGGCTGCCGCCCAGTGAGACCGTGCCGGAGGTCGGGCGCAGCAAACCTGCGAGGATGCGTAGGAGTGTTGTCTTGCCGGAACCGTTCTGGCCGAGTACGGCGAGCGCGTGACCGGGACTGACGTGGGCCGACACGGGTGCCAGCAGAACTTCACCGTCAATGGATGCGCTGACCTGGTGGGCATCGAGCAGCGCGGTCATGCTTCCCATTGTTGCGCTTCGGCTTCGCTCACCGAACGCGTGGCTACGGTGTGGGCCGGAAGCCGCGCAACCGCAGACTGTTCGAGACGACAAAAACTGAGGAGAACGCCATCGCGGCGCCCGCCAGCACCGGGCCGAGCAGGCCGAGCATCGCGATCGGAATCGCAGCGACGTTGTATGCGAAAGCCCAGAACAGGTTGCCCTTGATGATGCCGAGCGTGCGTCGCGCCAGCCGAACCGCGTCGACCGCAGCGACCAAGTCACCGCTCATGATGGTGATGTCCGCCGCGGCGATCGCGGCATCTGTTCCGCCTCCCATGGCGATGCCGAGGTCTGCGGCCGCCAAAGCTGCCGCATCGTTGACCCCGTCGCCGACCATCGCAACAACGTGCCCCTCCGCTTGCAACTCACGGATCGCGTCGAGTTTGCCCTGCGGTGTGACACCGGCGCGGGCGTGCTCGATGCCGACCTGCGCCGCGATCGCCTGCGCCGCTCCGGCATTGTCGCCGGTGAGCAGCAGCGGGGTCAGACCGAGTTTTCGGAACTGCGCGATCGCATCCGCACTGCTTGGCTTCACCGTGTCGCCGACGGCGAGCATGCCGCGAGCTTCGCCGTCCCAGGCAATCGTGACCGCGGTGTTGCCCTGCTCTTCCGCCGCCTCGAGCGTCGCTTGCAATTCTTGCGGCACGCGGATGCCCCACTCGGCTTCCAGCCAACTTGCGCGACCCGCGAGCACGAGGCGCCCGTCGACGACGGCCTGCACGCCGCACCCTTGGTGCGAAGCGAAGCCTTGCGCATCATCGACCGGCAACCCGCGTGCAGTGGCAGCCGCCACGATCGCCCGCCCAATCGGATGCTCGGAGCCATGCTCCGCTGCGGCCGCCAGCCGTAGCAACTCGGCCTCACTCGTTGCAGCGATGTCTGCACCACTGTTGGAGCCACCGTCAGCTTCGGTGCTCGCGCTGACCACGGCGATCCCGGTCAGGGTCATCCGCCCGGTCGTGACGGTTCCGGTCTTGTCGAGCAGTACGGTGTCGATGCGCCGCGTCTGCTCGAGCACCTGCGGCCCACGGATCAGGATGCCCAGCTGTGAGCCGCGCCCGGTGCCGACGAGCAACGCGGTCGGTGTTGCAAGCCCGAGCGCGCACGGGCAGGCGATGATGAGCGTGGCGACGGCCGCGGTGAACGCGAGTTGCGCCGAGCCGCCGAGCACGAGCCATCCGATGAAGGTCAGGATCGCGAGCACGATCACGATCGGCACGAAAATGCCCGAGACGCGATCGGCCAAACGCTGCACCTGCGCCTTGCCGTTTTGTGCTTCTTCGACGAGGCGGCCCATTCTGGCCAGTTCGGTGTCCGCGCCTACCCGCGTCACCTCGACGACCAGCCGCCCGCCGACGTTCACGGTCGCGCCGATGACGCGATCGCCAGGGCTCACTTCGACCGGAACGGATTCGCCCGTCAGAATGCTGCGATCCACAGCGGATGCGCCATCGAGAATCATTCCGTCGGTCGCGATCTTCTCGCCCGGGCGCACGACGAACACGTCGCCGGGAACGAGGCTGCTGACCGGAACGCGCACCTCGCGCCCGTCGCGCAGCACCACGGCATCCTTCGCGCCGAGTTCGAGCAACGCACGCAGGGCGGCTCCGGATTCGCGCTTTGCGCGCGCCTCGGCGTAGCGGCCGGCCAGTATGAACACGGTCACCGCAGCGGCGACTTCAAGGTAGATCTCCTGGGCGCCGGCGTTCGGGTCGGCGAAGAAGGTGAAGCTCATGTGCATGCCGGGCATGCCGGCAGAACCGAAGAACAAGGCATACAGCGACCAGGCGAACGCGGCGATCACGCCGAGGCTGATCAGCGTATCCATCGTCGCGGCGCCGTGGCGGGCATTGACGAAAGCGGCGCGATGGAACGGCCAGGCACCCCACACGGCAACGGGTGCCGCGAGCGTCAACGCCAGCCATTGCCAGTTCGTGAACTGGAACGCCGGCACCATTGACAACACGACGACGGGCAGCGCGAGAGCGGCCGAGACGATCAGGCGGCGCAGCAGGCTCGCGGCCGCAGCGTCTGCCGGGTCGATTGCGGCCGCGGCATCGGCCGCGGCATCCGTCTGCGGTGGTGCGGGAACGGAAGCCGTGTATCCGGTTGCCTCAACGACGGCGATCAATTCGGCTGCGTTCAGTGGCGCGTCGGCGTGGACACGGGCCTTCTCCGTGGCGTAGTTTACGGTGGCCTCGACTCCGGGAACTTTGTTGAGCTTGCGCTCGATCCGGTTCGCACAGGAGGCGCAGGTCATACCGCCGATGTCGAGCTCGAGTTCTGTGAAAAGTGCTGCGCCACGCGCGCCCGCGGCATGCGACGAACTCGGCGCGCTCATCGTGGAACGGCCGCCAATTCGTAGCCGGCTTCCTCAATGGCGGCGCGAACAGCATCCTCAGTCAGTGGTGTGGCGGCGACGACCGACACGCGTGAACTGCCACCCGGCTTCAGCTCGACCGAAACGGATGCGACGCCGTCGAGCTCGGAAAGCTCCTCAGTCACACTCGCGACGCAGTGCGAGCAGGTCATGCCGTCGACGAAATACTCCTGAACATCCTCGCTCATGAACGCACCAGCCGGGCGATCGCAGCGGATGCTTCGCGCACCTTTTCCTCGGCGACCGCACCGCCTTCCCTGCTCGCCTCTGCAACGCAGTGGCTGAGGTGGTCCTCGAGCAGCGACAGCGCAACGGTCTCCAAGGCGCTGGTTGCGGCCGAAACCTGGGTGAGGATGTCGATGCAGTAGGTGTCTTCTTCGACCATGCGGGCGATGCCGCGCACCTGTCCTTCTGCGCGCCGTAGGCGTTTCAGCAGATCCTCTTTGTGTGCAACGTAACCGACCACGGTGGCTCCTTCAGCTATACCCTCGATGGGTATAGCGTATACCCCCATCGGGTATGAGTGGTACCCATGCGGGGTATCTGCTCAGAATTGATTTTCAACTGCATCGTTCACCAGCTGCGCAATGAATGCGGTCAACGCTCTGCCTTCAGCGCGAGCTACCTTCGGCCGCCCTTCGGCAAGCTCAGGGACCGGGCCTCCTCAGGGACCGGGTATCCTCAGGGCATCGCTCGACCAGCGGAAGGTCGAGCCAGGAGTTTGCGGTTCAGAATTCAGGCTGGAGTGGCACCCCACGACGCCGTGAGCGGCGTGTCAGCCGATGCAACCTGAATTAAGGCACCGGCCGGCCCGGCCAGGGGCGAGCAATCCGTAATCCTGGCTAGACTAGGTGGCTAGGAGCAGGTCATGACCGAGTCGAAGAACATCCTGGAAGCGCGCAATCAACTGTCGAAGCTGGTCGCTGCGGCCGCGAGTGGGTCTGACACGATCATTGCGAAGCGTGGCGTTCCGGTTGCCCGCCTCACAGCGGTTGCGCAAGAGCCACCGCACACGGCAGGTGGGCTCGCGCGATGGCTTGGCGACAACGGTGCGCCCGATGTCGGTCGGCGCGGCGTGAACGACCTCGACGCTCAGATCGCGGGTGAGCGCGAGGGCTGGGAATGATCTACCTCGACTCCTGCATCGTCATCTACGCGACAGAAGACGCAGGGCCGCGCGGCGCATCCGTTCGTCGCATGCTTGCCGAAGCAGGAGGCGAGATTGTCGCGATCAGCCCGCTCGTGATGCTCGAATGCCTCGTCGGGCCGCTCCGCGACGACAATCTGATGCTTCGAGATCACTACGAACGCGTGTTCACGCAGTTTCACGTGCTCGATTTGGGGTCTGACGTCTACCGTCGAGCGGCCGAGTTACGGGCGAAGCACGGCATCCGCACCCCGGATGCTCTGCACCTCGCGGCGGCGCAGCTGAGCGGATGCGACGTGCTCTGGACCAACGACGCCCGCCTTGCGAGGGCGTCGCACGGACTGGCGCGGGACGTGAGTCACGCGTAACGTGCACGTCGGCCATCGCGGCGCGCCCGCGCAATTGCCGTGCAGCCCGCGATCTGCAAGGATTACTATCCGAACGGTCGGTAAATACCGCGGCAGCTCAGCCTGCCATCACGTCCGAGCGTTCGACAGACGACGCGGTCGGGAGCAAGCATGGCGGAGGCCTATCTGGTGGGCGGCGTTCGCACGCCGGTCGGTCGTTACGGCGGGGCGCTCTCCAGCGTGCGACCCGACGATCTGGCAGCGCTCGTCATCGGCGAGGCGCTGCGCCGTGCGGGTCTCGACCCGCGCAACCTTGAACCGGATGCCCTCGACGACGTGATCTTCGGCGCCGCCAACCAGGCAGGCGAAGACAACCGCAACGTCGCCCGCATGGCCGTGCTGCTGGCAGGCTTGCCCGACGCGGTGTCGGGGATCACGGTGAACCGGTTGTGCGCATCCGGAATGTCGGCGATCACGATGGCGGCGCAGGCGGTGCGCGCTGGCGACGCCGACCTGATCGTCGCCGGCGGCGTCGAGTCGATGACGCGCGCGCCCTGGGTGCAGGCCAAACCGCAGAAGGCGTTCGCCAAGCCCGGCGCGCAGTACGACACCTCGATCGGCTGGCGCTTCCCCAACCCGGTGCTGCTGGCCCGCGACAAGGCCACCTTCTCGATGTCCGAAACTGCTGAGGAGGTCGCCCGCATCGACGGCATCACCCGCGAAGAAGCGGATGCGTTCGCCTTGCGCAGCCATCAGCGCGCCGTCGCTGCGGTGGATGCCGGCCGCTTCGCCGCTGAGACCGTGGCCGTTCCGACCGCCGGGAGCGATGTGCTCGTCGATGAGGGTCCGCGTCGGGACACCTCACTGGAGAAGCTGGCAGCACTTCGGCCGGTTGTGGCTGGCGGAAGCGTCGTCACCGCGGGAAATGCCAGCCCGCTCAACGACGGTGCATCCGCGATCGTGGTCGCCAGCGCCGCGGCGATTAAGCGCTACGGACTCGCCCCGCGTGCCCGCATCGTGGTCGGCACGAGCGCCGGGATTGCGCCGGAGATCATGGGGTTGGGTCCTGTTCCGGCGACGCAAAAGGCCCTGAAGCGCAGCGGCATCCGGCTTGATGAGCTCGGGTCGATCGAGTTGAACGAGGCGTTCGCGACGCAGTCGATCGCGTGCATCCGCCGCCTCGGCCTGGACGACGCTCTCGTCAACGCGGACGGCGGAGCGATCGCGCTCGGGCATCCGCTCGGCTCCAGCGGGTCGCGGCTGGTCGTCACGCTGCTGAACCGGATGGACCGAGAAGCCACCCGGTACGGGCTCGCGACGATGTGTGTCGGCGTCGGCCAAGGAACGGCGTTGATCGTGGAGCGGGTCTCGTGAGCGTGCTCGAGATCGAGCGCGGCGAGCACACGGTGATCGCGCGCCTGGACCGGCCCGAGGTGCACAACGCGATCAATCAGGAGCTCGTCGACGCGGTGCATTCGCTCTGCGCCGAGCTGGAGGCGACCCCGCGCATCCTGATCATCACCGGCTCACACGGCGTATTCGCCTCCGGGGCTGACATCGCCGAACTGCGCGAACGACGAGCGGCGGATGCGCACGCCGCTATCAACGCGACCGTCTTCGAGCGAGTCGCCGCCCTGCCGATGCCGGTCATCGCCGCGATCGACGGCTACGCGCTCGGCGGCGGTGCTGAACTCGCCTACGCCGCCGACCTGCGGATCGGCTCGCCGACCATGAAGATCGGCAACCCGGAGACCGGGCTCGGCATCATCGCCGCGGCCGGTGCGACCTGGCGGTTGAAAGAGCTCGTCGGCGAACCGCTCGCGTTGGAGATGCTGCTGACCGGGCGTATCCTCGACGCCCACGAGGCGCTCGCGGCGCGGCTCGTCAGCGCGTTGCATCCGTCGAACGCCCTGTTGGACGCAGCGCTTGCGCTCGCTGAACGCATCGACGCGAATGATGCCCTCGCCACGCGCTACACGAAAGAGGTGTTCCGGTCGGCGCGCTCGCAGCATCCACTGATCGACTCACAGGCGCAGGCGGTGCTGTTCGAGTCGGAGGAGAAGGCGCGGCGGATGACCGAGTTCCTCGAGCGCAAGCACACCCGCGGCACGCGTGGCTCGGGGTCGCGGGCGAGCGGTGCGCGCGGCGACGACCGTGAGGAGCAGCGATGAGCGACACTGCTCGAGTCGCGACGGAGTCGATCCTCACCGAGTTCCCTGTCGGCGTGCTCGGCGGCGGGCGGATGGGCGCCGGAATCGCGCACGCGTTCCTGCTGGCCGGCGCATCCGTCGTGGTGGTTGAGCGCAACGACACCGAAGCGGATGCCGCGCGCGGCCGCATCGCGCACGCGCTCGATCAGAGCATCGAGCGTGGGGCGACGGGCACGGCTGGGACGGCACTGACCCGCGACGCGCTACTGGCACAGCTTGCCGTCGGAACCGCCGTCGAACAATTCGCGGGCCGGCGGCTCGTGATCGAAGCCGTGCCGGAGGACCCGGCACTCAAGACCGACGCTCTTCGCCGGGTCGAGGCCGTTCTGATGGCGGATGCCGCGCTCGCTACCAACACATCGTCGATCTCGATCGACACGCTGGCGGCTTCGCTCGCGCTGCCGCAGCGGTTCGTCGGATTGCATTTCTTCAATCCGGTTCCGGCCTCGGGTCTCGTCGAGATCGTCGTCGGATCGGCGACCACGCCAGCGCTCGTCTCGGACGCGCAGGACTGGGTGGCCGCTCTCGGCAAGACTCCGGTGACGGTGCGGGATTCGCCCGGCTTCGCATCGTCGCGCTTGGGACTTGCACTCGGGTTGGAGGCGATTCGCATGCTCGAGGAGGGCGTCGCATCCGCAGAGGATATCGACGCGGCGATGGTGCTGGGCTACAAGCATCCGATCGGGCCGCTGCGGCTGACGGACGTCGTCGGGCTGGACGTGCGGCTCGGCATCGCCGAGTACCTGCACGGTGAGCTCGGCGACCGGTTCGAACCGCCCGCGTTGCTACGGGCCCTCGTTGCCGAAGGCAAACTCGGCCGCAAGACCGGCGAGGGCTTTTACCGCTGGGACGAGTCGTGATACCCGCTGGTCGGGTAGCGCCAGTTGTTGGTCGAGTAGCGCGCGAGCGCAGCGAGCACGCGGTTGTTGGTCGAGTAGCGCGCGAGCGCAGCGAGCACGCGTATCGAGACCTCAGTAGGTCGGCTCGGGGCGTCTCAATACGGCCGCGGGCGGCCTCCCCTTCGATACGGCCGCGGGCGGCCTCCTCAGGGCACCGCTCGACCAGCGGAGCCCGAAACGAACGAAAGGTGCAACCATGATCGACATCCTGCCCAGCTACGTCGGCGGAGCCTGGTCGACGACGGCCACGACGGTCGGCGCGGTCGAGGTGCTCGACGCATCCACAGGCGAGCCCGTGACGCGAGTCAGCACACGCGGCCTCGATCTCGGCGCGGCGCTCGACTACGCGCGCACGGTCGGGCAGGCCTCCCTCGGCACCCTGACCTTCCATCAGCGCGCCGTGTTGCTCAAACAAATGGCGCAGGTGCTCACCGAGCACAAGCCGGAACTGTACGAGCTCTCGGCCCGCACGGGCGCTACGAAGGCGGACTCCTGGGTCGACATCGATGGGGGCATCGGTGTGCTGTTCACCTACTCGTCGAAGGGCCGCCGCGAGCTGCCGAACGCGCAGGTCTACCTCGATGGCCCGGTCGAGTCGCTGTCGAAAGACGGTTCATTCCTCGGGCGGCATATCTATACCCGGCTGCCGGGCGTCGCCGTGCAGATCAACGCGTTCAACTTTCCGGTCTGGGGCGCACTCGAAAAGTTCGCACCCGCGTTCCTTGCCGGCGTACCGAGCCTGATCAAGCCGGCGACGCCGAGCGGCTACCTGGCAGAAGCGTTCGTGCGCGTTCTCGTCGACTCCGGGCTGCTGCCCGACGGCTCGCTCCAGCTGGTTTCCGGCGCCGTGCCGACGCTGTTCGACGAACTGCGTCTCGGCGACCTCGTTTCATTCACCGGGTCGGCGTCGACCGCTGAACGGCTGCGCGCGCACGACTCGATCCAGACCGGCGGCGTGCGGTTCACGAGCGAGACCGACTCGATCAACGCATCCGTACTCGGGGCGGACGCTGTCGAGGGCACCCCAGAATTCGACGCGTTCGTGAGGCAGCTCGTCACCGAGATGACGGTGAAGGCCGGCCAGAAGTGCACGGCGATCCGGCGTGCGATCGTGCCGCGGGCATCCGTCAAGCCGGTCATCGACGCCGTTGCCGTGCGGATCGCGGATCGCGTCGTCGTCGGCGACCCACGCGAGGAGGGCGTGACCATGGGGCCGCTCGTGTCGCTTGCGCAACGCGACGAAGTGCGCCGACGCGTGCAGGAACTGATCGCTGGCGGCGGCCAGGTGGTCGTTGGCTCGGTCGCTGGGTTTCCGGTCGCTGGGTTTCCGGTCGCTGAGCTTGCCGAAGCGCCGGGCCCTTCGGCAACCTCAGGGACCGAGGCCGGCTCAGGGATCGAGAGCGGTTCAGGGACCGAGGCTGGCGCAGGGACCGAGACCGGCTCAGGGACCGGAACAAGCTCAGGGACCGAGACCGGCGCGTTCATCGACCCGATGCTGCTCTACTTCACCGACGGCGGGGCCCCCGCCGTGCATCAGATCGAGGCGTTTGGGCCGGTGTCGAGCGTGATCGCGTACGACTCGACCGCAGAGGCCGTCGCGCTGGTCGCGCAGGGCGGCGGTTCGCTGGTGACGAGCATCGCCACCCGCGACCCACGGATCGCAACCGAACTGATGAGCGGCATTGCCGCGTACAACGGGCGCGTGCTGATGCTCGATCGGGATGACGCCCGCACCTCGACCGGGCACGGTTCGCCGGTGCCGCATCTCGTGCACGGTGGCCCGGGGCGGGCCGGCGGCGGGGAGGAGCTCGGCGGCATTCGCGCAGTGTTGCACTACATGCAGCGCACGGCAATCCAGGGCACCCCGGAGTTGCTGACGGCGATCACCGGGGTGTGGCATGCGGGCGCGAGCGTGCGGGCGGATGGCGCGCATCCGTTCCGCAAATCGCTGGCAGAACTGCGACTCGGCGACCAGGTCGTCTCAGAATCGCGCGTTGTGAGCCTGGAAGACATCGAACACTTCGCGCAGTTCACCGGCGACACGTTCTATGCGCACATGGACGAGGAGGCCGCGGCGGCGAATCCGTTCTTCCCCGGTCGGGTCGCACATGGTTATCTGCTCGTTTCGTTCGCGGCCGGCCTGTTCGTCGACCCGGCCCCTGGGCCGGTGTTGGCGAATTACGGGCTGGAGAATCTGCGGTTCGTGACTCCAGTGTCGCCGGGGGACAGCATCCGGGTGGCGTTGACGGCGAAGCAGATCACCCCGCGCGAGACCGACGACTACGGCGAGGTGCGCTGGGATGCCGTTCTGACAAATCAGAACGACGAGATCGTCGCAACCTACGACGTGCTCACCTTGGTGGCGAAACAGTAGGCGCCGCCGAGCGTTGGTCGGTGCGCCACCTGTTGCACGGTGCGCCACCTGAAGTGGCGCACCGTGCACAAGTTGGCGCAGAACGGGCCACGTTTGCAGCGCGCTCAGCAGCTCAGGGCCGCGGGTTGCGGGCGATGAAATCGTCGGCGATCTCGTCGAATGTTGACCAATGGATGCCGTCATGCCCGTTGATGTGCTCGATCAACCGCTCAAGCATGAGCAGCACCTGCGGGCGCCCTGACACATCCGGATGGATCGTCATCGGGAAGATCGCGTCGTCCATCTCGCGATAGACCCAGTCGAACTGGTCGCGCCAGGTCTGCTCGAGCTCGCGTGGGCTCACGAAACCGTGACTGTTCGGGCTGGCCTTGATGAACATCATGGGCGGCAGGTCGTCCAGATACCAGTTGGCAGGAATCTCGACGAGGCTGGTCTCCTCGCCGCGCACCAGCGGCTTCATCCAGGTCTCCGCCGGCTGCGAGTAGTCGATGTTCGTCCAGGTGTCGCCGACGCGCGTGTAATAGGGAGTGAAGTCGTTGTGCATGAGCGAGTGGTCGTACTTGATCCCTCGCTCGATCAGCAGTTCCGAGGTCACCGGCGAGAATTCCCACCAGGGTGCAACGCAGCCGGTCGGGCGCTTGCCAGTCGTGCGTTCGATGAGCTCGATCGAGCGGTCCAGCACGGCACTCTCCTGCTCGCGCGTCATCGCGATCGGGTTCTCGTGCGAATAGCCGTGCACACCCACCTCGTGCCCGGCATCGACGATCATGCGGGTCTGGTCTGGGAACGTCTCGATCGAATGGCCGGGCAGAAACCATGTTGTGCGCAGGTCATAGCGCTTGAACAGATTGAGCACGCGGGGCGTTCCGACCTCCCCCGCGAACATGCCTCGAGAGATGTCATCGGGCGAGTTCTCACCGCCATACGATCCCAGCCAGCCCGCGACGGCGTCAAGGTCGACTCCGAAAGCGACGCGAATGTTCTTTGCCATTTTCAATCATTCCTTTCAGTCAGCTGTGCCGGCCACATCGGCGGCTCAGTTCTGAGCGAACCAGCGCTGGGTCGCGGAGGCTGCCCAGGAGGGCGAGCAGCAGCATCCGGGCTTGCGAGGATCGCAATGTGCCGATCGGGATGGCACCGGCGGCGACCAGGTCGACGCCACCCCCGGACGCATAGAGCGGGGTAACCGGTCCGGCCGGAACCCGCGTGGACAGCGCGACGACGACGCCCCGGGCGGTGAGCTGCGCGACCTCGCGACAGAACTCCGGATTTGCGTTGCCGGCGCCCGTCGCCTCAAGCACGATTCCGGTGGCGCCGGCGGCGACGACAGCGTGCAGCGCGCCGGCGCTTACGCCGGGATAGACCGGGACGATGTCGACGGTAGCGTCGGTCAGATCAATGGTGTCGAGTGAGATCGGTGCCGCTCGTCTTGGCGAGGCATCGACGATGACTGCGCCGTCGCGCACCCGGCCGATCGGCCCGCCCGACGCCGATGCGAAAGCCGCTGGCGCGATCGTGTGAGCCTTCCGCGTGCCCGAGGCGGCGAAGATCAGCCCGTCGAAGACGATCATCGCGCCCAGGCCGCGTGCGTCGTCGGATGCCGCCACCGCGATCGCGTCGGACAGGTTGCGCGGACCATCCGCATCCGGGGCATCCGCAGATCGTTGGGCGCCGGTGAAGACGACCGGGCGTGAATCGGCGTGCACGAGGTCGGCGAGGAACGCGGTCTCCTCCATCGTGTCGGTTCCGTGGGTGACAACAACGCCGGCGATGGCCGCGTCGGCCAGGCCCGCGCGAATTCTGCGGGCGATCTCCAGCATGTCCGCGGGCTGAAGAAGAAAGCTGAGCACTTTGAGGACGTCCTGCACCTCGATGTCGAGGTTCTGGGCGTGGGCGGTCGGGTGGGCGGTCGCGACATCGGCCGCGCCGTGTGACGCGCGGGGACCCGCTATGGAAACGCGAGACAACAGCTGTTCGGCGCCATCCGTCGCCACCAGACCGCCGCGCACGCTTTGCCGCGACGAAATCGTGCCGCCGGTAGAAAGAACAAGCACCTTAGAAATCTTCACTGACCTCCGAAATCTGCACTGGCCTCGGTGGCTATGACGCCGCTTCGACGCCGTTACGACGCTGCTACGACTCTGCTACGACTCTGCTACGACTCGACATCGAGGAACCCGCTTGAGTGCGGTCCATTGGCTCCACGCTATCAGGGGCCCAATCGTTTGCCTATTGCACGGCGCGGAGCGTGCGCAGGAGCACCTCGCCCCGATATGATGACGGCGTCTCCGTTCGGGCTTGGGGATAGTGGTTGTCCGCATCGTGCATCCGGTGCTTTGTCTCAATGAATGAGGTTGCCGTGAGTCCTGCGAAGAGCCGCCCGGTCACATTGCGAATGATGTCGGAGATCCTGGGGCTGCATGTTTCGACGGTGTCCCGTGTGCTCAACACCCCGGGGAGCGATGTCGGACGCTGGGCGGCGCCCGAGACGGTCGAACGCGTGCAGAGCCTGGCTCGTGAGTTGAACTACCACCCGAACCCGCACGCGGCGAGCCTGCGTACTGCACGATCGTCGTTGGTGGGCGTGATCGTGCCACGGCTGCAAGACTTCGTACTCGCGACGATCTACGAGGGCATCGAGGAAGCTGCCATCGAGAACGGGTTCTCGACCTTCGTCACCAACTCGCTTGACTCGCCGGAGAACCAGCGTATTCGCACCCGGATGATGCTTGCGCGACGCGTCGACGGGATGATCTTCGGTGATGCCCAGCTGGGAGAAACCTTTCTCGATGAGTTGGCGGAAGAAGAGGTTCCGTTCGTACTGGTCAGTCGCGGCGACCCGAGGCACGTTTCGGTCACCGGTGACGACTATCTCGGCGGGCGGCTCGTCGGTGAACACCTGCTCGCGACCGGACGCAGGGACATCGCGATCCTTGGTGGTCCGCCATACGCCGTGACATTTAAGAACCGCACGCAGGGTGCGATCGACGTCTTCCGCGATGCGGGCATCGCGATCCCGGAGCATCGAGTCGTGTACGGGGACATCAATGCGGCCGGCGGCCGCAGCGGCACAGAGACGATACTGGCCGCGGGCGGAGTCCCAGACGCGATTTTCGCCACCAACGACTATTCGGCGCTCGGTGCGCTCGGGGTGCTCCGCGACCGCCGGCTCACCGTTCCAACCGATCTCGCTTTGGTGGGATTCAACGACACGCCCCTCGCTGCCGAGCTATCCGTATCGTTGACGACCGTGCGTTCGCCCATGCACGAGATGGGTCGACGGGCGTTCGAACTCCTCCTGATGCGGCTTCGCGGCAAGCCGGTTGAGTCCGAGATGTTGAAGCCCGAGTTGATCGTGCGCGATTCGACGGCAAGCAGTGTCCGCAAGCACAACATCGAACCAGAGGAGATCGAAAATTGACGTACACGATGCTGACCGGTGGGCGGGTCGTCAACAGTGGCGGTCAGGTTGACGCCGATGTGCTGATTAAGGATGGGAAGGTCGAGGCGATCGGTGATTTCACGGGTCTCGTCATCGACGGTGTAGAACGAGTTGATTGCAGCGGTCGGCTGTTGTTGCCCGGCGGTGTTGACGTGCACACCCACATCGATTCCCCGATGATGGGCACGACAACCGCTGACGATTTCGAGAGCGGCACCCGGGCTGCTGCGTGCGGCGGCACGACGACCGTCGTGGATTTCGCGATGCAGACCGCTGGCGACACGCTCCTCGGTTCGCTGGAGAACCATCACAAGAAGGCCGACGGCAAGGCTGTCATCGATTACGGCTTTCACATGTGCATCACGAACCTGTACGACGGAGCAACGGACGAATTTGCGGACATCATGCGGTCGGGTGTCACCAGCTTCAAAGTCTTCATGGCCTACCGTGGCACCCTCATGCTGCATGACGGAGAACTGTTCGAGGTGCTCCGCCAGTCGAGTCGCGTTGGTGGGCAGGTCTGCATTCATGCGGAAAACGGTGATGTCATCGATCGGCTCGCAGCAGATCTTGTAGCGGCGGGGAAGACGGGCCCTGGATCGCACGAGATCTCCCGACCCCCGGCGACTGAGGTCGAAGCGGTCCAGCGGGCAATCACGATCTCTCGAATGGCGGATGCCCCGATCTATTTTGTACACCTGTCCACGGAAGGCGCCGTTGAAGCCGTGGCCGCGGCGCAGTCCGCCGATTGGGCAGTTGCCGGAGAAACCTGCACACACTACTTGACGCTGGATCGCTCGCTGTACGATCAGCCGGGATTCGAAGCCGCGAAGGTGGTGCTGACACCGCCACTGCGGTCGGAAGAGCATCGAGCGGCCTTGTGGCGCGGGCTGCGAGCGGGAACTCTGAGCGTCGTCAGCTCCGACCACTGCCCGTTCTGTTTCGCGGAGAAGAAGCGCTTGGGGCAAGCCGACTTCCGGCTGATACCCAATGGGGGGCCCGGCGTCGAGCACCGGCTCTCCGTGGTCTACGGCGAGGGCGTCAGTCAGAACCGGATCACTCTGGAAAAGTTCGTCGAGCTCACGTCCACGGCGCCGGCACGCCAATTCGGCCTGTATCCGAAGAAGGGCGTGATTGCGCCTGGGTCCGATGCCGACATTGTCGTCTTCGACCCGAAAGGCCGCACCGCGATCAGCGCCGCAACTCAGAACCAACGGATGGACTACACGCCCTATGAAGGGTGGGACCTGCCCGGCGCGATAGCAGCCGTCTACTCGCGGGGCGATCTGATCGCAGAATACGGAAAGTATGTCGGCGCTGCCGGGAGAGGGCAGTTTCTCAAACGGGCGACGCTCTAAGCGGGGCACACGCTGGCCGCTCGCGCGAAGACGTGCCGTAGGCATCCGCTGCGCGAATCCGGCGTACTTGCGGCTGCCGACGACAAGCGGCATTGCCGCGGCCAATGTGAAGGTGGCCTCCCGCGCAAAGTTTGAGTGATCATTGCGCTTGGCGCGTTGGCGCGTTGTCGGGTTGGTGGCTTGGCGCGTTGTCGGGTTGGCGGCTTGGTGGCTTGGTGGCTTGGCGGGTTGGCGGGTTAGCGGGTTAGTGCGTTGTCGAGCTATCGCAGGGCAGCGGTGGCGTGCCTTGTCCTCCCCAGGGATGAGTTTGGATTCTTATCCACAATTCGAGGTTGACCGGCCATTTACGGGGTCGTAGTGTCGGTGGTTGGTGATGGACTGTAGTCATGAGCAACATGGCAGCAGCCCCCGATCCGACCGGCATCCCGGCCGACGCTTTCGGCACCGATTTCGGTGTTACGGCCGGTGGTTTTGGCAGGGCGGCCGGTGGTCTCGGGGGTGGGGCTGGGGCGGCTGGTGGGGCGGTGGGTGGTGTTCCGGCGGTGGCGGATGCTGCCACGCATGCGATTATCGACGGCGCGCGTGAGGCGTTGGCTCGGCTTGCGGAGGTCGATCCGACGGTGTTAAGTGCGGATGGTTTGTTGTGGTTCGCCGCCGGTCTGGAGGGTTTGACTCGGCTGGTTGATCACGGTCATGTTGTGGTGGCGGCGGAGATCGCGGTCCGGTCGCCGCGTACGGCGGGGTTTGAGGGGTTGGCTGCCCGGCACGGGTGTGCGTCGGCTGCGCAGTTGATTGAGCGGGTGACGGGGGTGTCCGCGCGTACGGCGCGGCAACGGGTGCGGGTCGCCGGCCAGGCGGCACCGCGGATCTCGGATGTGGGGTTGCCGTTGCCGGCACTGTTCCCGGCCGTCCGGGAGGCTCTGGCCGGTGGGGTGATCGGTATTGATGCGGCCGATGTGATCACAACCACGTTGAAGGTGTTGCCGCGCAGCATCCCGGTCGAGGCGGTGGCGTGGGCGGAGGCCACGCTGGTGGGCAACGCGGTCGGTACGCGGGAGGCGCCGCCGGTGTGTGCGGATTTGCTCCGCGGGCAGGCGGCGGCGTTTAGGGACCGGTTGGATCAAGACGGCATCCAGCCGCGGGATGACCGCCTGGTGGCCAAACGGGGTATCCGGTTCTTCCGCAGGGCCGATGGGATGCTGGGCGTTGACGGGGCGTTGCCGCCGGCGCAGGAGGCGATCATCGTCCCGGTCTTCGACGCGTTCCTGTCCCCGCGCACGGCCCCGGCGTTCCTGGCCGCGGACGAAGACGGCGCACGGGGCGCCGTCGTGGGCGCGGCCGGTGAGAACGCCGCGGATCCGGGCACTGTAGGCGAGGGCGCGACCGGTGACGGTGTGACCGGTGACGGTGAGTCGGGTGTGATGCGGGATCCGCGCACTACCGATCAGCAACGCGCGGACATTCTGACCGCGTTGTGCGAGGGCGCCGCCCGGATCGGGCTGACTCCGCAATTGCAGGGTGCCGCCCCGACCGTGTTAGCAATCGTGCAGCAGACCGACCTGGACGCCGGTGAAGGTTACGGGGTGGCGGTCGGCACCGATCAGCCGTTACCGGCCGCGACGATCCGGCAGATCGCCTGCGACGGCGGCACCCAACAGGTCACCGTCGACGCCGGTGGGCGGGTGATCGACCTGTTCTCCAAGGCGCGTTTCTTCACCCCGTCGCAACGCAAGGCGATGGTCGCCCGTGACGGACCCACCTGCGCGAGACCCGGTTGCAGAATCCCGGCGTACCTGGCCGAGGCTCATCATGTCATCCCCGACAGTGAGGGCGGACCCACCGAAATCGACAACGGCTGCCTGCTCTGCTGGTTCGATCACCGCCTTGTCGAACGTGGGGAATTCACCGTCAAGATGGTTCGCGGCAAACCCGTCTTCAGCCCACCCGGCTGGTACACCAAACGCGAATACCTGAAACCACACAAACACAAATGACGGCTCCGGTCCGAGCTCGGGACGCCGGCACGCTTATGCATTCCGGGCGTCGAGGTGATGCCACGAGATATCAGGCCGACCGTCTCACCTGCTTGGGCTGCCTCCGCGCAGAATGCCCGGGACGGGTGGGTCGTTCAGGATGCCGAAACCGCCTTCGTCGCTTCGGTTTGCGCGGATGCAGATTGGCATCTGTTTGCGGTCATAGCGACTACACAAACGTTAGGGTAATATTCAACCTGAGCGCAAAGACGGGCAGTGCAGCCCGGCTCGGCAGACCGAATGCGGATGCTTTCGGTCACCGAGATTGATTTCATTCTGTGGCCCGGCGCGCCGATCCACGGAGAAGGTGAGGTAGGTGCCATGACCGAGAGTGGTTCGAATGTTGTTCGTGCGGCGATTACGCAGACGCGGTGGACGGGTGATAAGGCGTCGATGTTGGATAAGCATGAAGGGTTTGCCCGGGAGGCGGCGGCTGCTGGTGCGCGGGTGATTTGTTTTCAGGAACTGTTTTACGGCCCGTATTTCGGGATTACGCAGGATAAGAAGTATTACGGGTATGCGGAGGCGGCGGATGGGCCGATCGTGCAGCGTTTCGCCGCCCTGGCCAAGGAACTGAATCTGGTGATGGTGTTGCCGATTTATGAGGAGGACCAGCCGGGGGTGTATTACAACACGGCGGTGGTGGTGGATGCGGACGGGACCATCCTGGGGAAGTACCGTAAGCATCACATTCCGCATTTGGAGAAGTTTTGGGAGAAGTTCTATTTCCGGCCGGGGAATTTGGGGTATCCGGTTTTCGCGACGGCTGTGGGGCCGGTGGGTGTGTACATCTGTTATGACCGGCATTTCCCGGAGGGCTGGCGGGAGTTGGGTTTGGGTGGGGCGCAGATTGTGTTTAATCCGAATGCGACCAAGCCGGGTTTGTCGAACCGGTTGTGGGAGTTGGAGCAGCCGGCTGCTGCGGCGGCGAATGGGTATTTTGTGGCGGCGGCGAACCGGGTGGGGCGTGAGGATAACGAGTACGGCGATGAGGCGGTGACGTTTTACGGGAATAGTCAGTTCGCGGATCCGCAGGGCAACATTATCGGCGGGTACGGGTCGGGGGAGGATGAGGAGGTCGTGATCCGGGATCTGGACTTGGACATGGTGCGGGCGGTGCGTGATGACTGGCAGTTCTACCGCGACCGCCGCCCCGATTCCTACACCCGCATCACCCAACCATAACGAGCGACGGTTCAGTAGCGAGGAAAAGTTGGTGGTCGAGTAGCGAGGAAAAGTTGGTGGTCGAGTAGCGAGGAAAAGTTGGTGGTCGAGTAGCGAGGAACGAGCGTATCGAGACCTGCGCGCGGTCTCGATACGCCCGCTCGCCCTTCGGCTTCGCTCAGGGACCGAAAGCTCGCGGGCTCCTCCACCAACGGGGTGTTGCTGTGACTTGAGCAGCCGCTTACGTTTCCTCGGCGCCCGTTTCCTCGCCGCCCGTTTCCTCGCCGCCCCAGCGTCCGAGCGCGACTATCGCATCACGCAAGGCAAGTCCGCGATCAGTCAACGCATACGCTCGGGTGTTGTGCCGGAGGGGTAAACGGAACAGTACGCCAGCCTCTTCGAGCTCGCGCAGGCGAGTCGCGAGCACGCTCATCGGCACGCCGATGTCGCGCTGCAGATCGCCGTAGCGCTGCGGCCCCTCGAGCAGTCGCTCTATGAGGAGCAGGGCCCACCGTGCTCCGACGATGTCGAGGGCCGCGGCGAGGTCGCTCACGCGGTCGCAGCGGCGTCAGGCTTCATCCAAAACGGCGAATAGTGGTAGCCGTCGGGGTCGTCGAACTCGCGCTGGTACATGAATGGGTAGTCGTCGATGTCGCCGATCCGCCCACCGGCGGCGCCAGCGCGCTCCGCGAGATCGTCGACCGCCTCGCGGCTGTCGAGGTCGAAAGAGACCGTGACCTTCGAGGGCGTCTGGGGTCCGCCGACCAGCTCTTCGACACCGCCGACGCTCGCGTACATCGCTCGACTGCCGAGCATGACGTACTGCTCGGGCGCGATAGCGAAGCACGACACATTGTGATCGGACATCTCGGCGTTGAAAGTCCAGCCGAGCGCGGTGTAGAAGGCGGTCGCGCGGTCGACACTCTCGACCGGGCACGTGATGAAAAGGCTCATGGGGCAGACACTATCAAAATCGAAGTATGACATCAAGTCCCAACCGTGTACACCCGCCGGGCCCGTGTTCCACGTGTCGGAGCATGCCGTTTCATCCTTACCCTGCTCGACGAGGGTGCCCGTTAGGCCTGTATTTGGCGGGATGTGCCGCCTTTCGGCGGAACGCGGGCTACCCTTCGAGACGGCCGCGGGCGGCCCTCCTCAGGGCACCGCTCGACTAACGGGGTGACACGGCGTTAGCGGGTTACTGGCCGTCCAGTCGCAGGATCGTGTCGGCGAGAACCCGGATTCCAGTCGAGATGTCGCTGGCGTCCGTCCACTCTTCTGGGCAGTGGCTCTTGCCGTCGTGTGAGGGAATGAAGATCATGCCCATCCGGGTCAGCCGGGCCATATGCACCGCATCATGGGTTGCTCCGCTCGGGATCGGCATCCATTGCGCCCCGATGCTGGTCGCCGCGGCACCCGCAATGTCCTGCACGTCGTCAGTGGTTTGGACCACGTCGTTGTCGTGTGTCCAGTCGAACTCGACGTCGACGCCGGTCTCGTTCGCGGAGGCCTGAATCTCCTCCGCAAGGCGGCGGCGCGTGCCGCTCAGCCAACCGGGATCGATGCTGCGTACTTCGCTGCGCATCGTCACCAGGCTCGGCACAACGTTCGGCGAGTCCGTCAGCGAGCGCACCTGCGTCGTCGTCGCCACGCCATGCACCGGCGCGGAGCAGCCTTCACGACGAACAGCAAGCACGGCCTCTGCAGCCGCGACCATTGCATCCTGTCGGGATTCCATGCTCCGGGTCCCGGCATGATCCGCCCGGCCGCGAAAGGTCGCGACGAGCCGTTCGATGCCGGCAATCGCGGTGACGATCCCGACCGGAATGCCGCGCTCTTCGAGCGTCGGCCCCTGCTCGATGTGCAGTTCAACATAACCGTGCAAGGCGCCGGTTCGCGCCCAATCGTTGGAAATCACCGCGCCCGGATCGAGCCCGAAACTCGCATATCGCTCGCCGAGGCTGATGCCCCGCAGGCTGACGCGATCGAGGTCCGCTGCTGTCAATTCACCTGCAAGGGTGCGGCTGCCCAGGCAGCTCAGCCCGAATTCATTCGGCTCCTCGCCGAGAAAGTCGATCACGATCAGATCGTGCGTCAGTCGGATGCTGTTCTCGCGCAACCGCCGAGCAGTTTCGATCCCGCCGAGCACACCGACGATCCCGTCGAATCTGCCGCCGGACGTGACCGTGTCCGTGTGGGAGCCGGTCACGATCGGCGGGGCGCCGGGCGTCGACCCGGCAAGCCGTCCGACAATGTTGCCGGCACCGTCCACGTGCACGTCGAGCCCCGCGCCCCGCATCGCGTCTTGAACCCACTGACGTGAGTCGCGATAAGGCTCTGTGAATACTTCTCTCGTCCATCCGGTGAGAGAGTCGTCACGGATGCCGGCGAGCTCGCTCAGTTCTGTTGCCACACGGTCGATGGAAGGTGTGAGGTCACCCGCAGCGGTCATGTGCAACCCACTCGCCCTCGCCCACTTGATTATCTACTTGCTCACGCCGTCAGCCAGTCTGCGGAGCGCGTCACACGCTCCCAGGCGCACGTCGGGCTGTGGGCGTCGGCGTCGATGTGGGTCGACGCCGACGCCCCATCCGACTTAGACGCCGACCTCGTCGGCCGCGTTCGGCTCGTTTGCCTCGTCGGCAAGGTCCGCAGCGCGCGCGTGCACATTCGGGCGCATCCGGTTGATCCAGAGGCAGAACAGGCCGCCCAGGATGACGCCGATCGGCCACGCGAACGGCGCCAGCGAACTGAATGCGGGCACGAAGGTCAGTGCCAGCGTGATGACTCCGGACGCGATCAGCGCATACACCGAGTTGAGGTTGGCGCCGCGGTGATAGAAATAGCGACCATCCGGCGCGTCGCTGTACAAGCTGGCGGCGTGGATCTGAGCCTTGCGGATCAGGTAGTAGTCCACCAGCACAATTCCGAGCAACGGCCCCATCAGCGCGCCGACTCCGCCGATGAACTGGTTGACGACAACCGGGTTCGAGTACAGGTTCCACGGTGTCACCACAATGGCGAGAACTGCCGTGATCAGGCCGCCACGTCGGAAGTTGATGTGCTTCGGCGCTGCATTCGATATGTCGTACGAAGGGGAGACGAAGTTGAGGATCACGTTGATTCCCGCGGTGGCGATGACGACAACGATGATCGTCAGCAGCAGCAATGTCGGGTTGTCGATGTCCTTGAGCAGCAGGATCGGGTCTTGGATGGCCTTGCCGTAGACCTTCACCGACGCCAACGCGATGACGATCGATACGACACCGAACGCGATGCCGTTCAACAACAGACCCAGGGCGTTGCCTCGGACGACGGCTCGACGGCTCGGCGACAGGCGCGTGAAGTCCGCGAAGTTCAGCATCGGTCCGGCCATGTAGGCGACGGTGATGAACATCGCTGCGCACGTTGCGACGAAGAGCGCTCCGAAGTTCTGGCTGGCGCCTGCCTCGTGATAGTTCCAGTCCAGTGACCAGCCGGCCCGGTTCAGCGTCCAGATGGCCAGGGCGGCCATGGCAACCCAGATCGCCGGGCCGGCGAACACCGTCAGTTTGCGCACGGTCTCGATGCCACGGTGCAATACGAGCAGCTGCACGGCCCACAGGAAGAGGAAGCAGATCCAACCGAGGCCCGACAGGCCGAGGAAGTCGCCCTTGGTCATCGGCTCGGTTGCAGGCCACAGCTTGACAACCAGGATCATGATGACCGCGGATGCCAACCAGGTCTGGATACCGTACCAGAAGATCGCAACGATAGCTCGCAAGAGCGCCGGGATGTTCGCTCCGAACACGCCGAAGCTCGCGCGGGCGAACACCGGGAAGGGCACGCCGACCTTCTGACCCGCGACTCCCATCAGGTTGCTCATGAAGTAGATGATCACGATGCCGAGGCTGAGTCCAACGGCCATCTGCCAACCGTTGATGCCGAGAACGATCAGGCCGACTGCGAAGGCGTAACCGCCCAGGCTGTGCCAGGCCGACATCCACCAGGCGAACAACTCCCAGGTTCCCCACTTGCCGACGCCGGAACGCGGCGCAATGTCTTTGTTGTACAACCGACTACTGAAACCGTCCGGGATGTTTGTCATCATTGACTCCTCATAGAACGCGAAAGGCTGAACCTTGGTCGGCGAAGCTCGGGTGCTCACGCGGGTGCCAGCCGACAAGGTCAGTTTGGCAAACGTTCGTGTAGTTGGCAAGGGCACTCCGTCCGAGGCCGCCGCGCACGCCCGACAACCTGTCCGATCGGCCGACCTGTGGGTCCGGCAACGTGATTCGTCGAGGCTCAGAGCGATTCGTCAAGGCACAGAGCGTTTCGTCGAAGCACAGAGCGTTTCGTCGAGGCTCAGACGCGCTTGCCGGCGCGCCCGCCTGAACCTTTGCTCGCGCGGCCACTCCGATCACGGCCACCCCGATCACGGTCGCGGCGCCGCCCGAACTGCACTGGCATCGCCATCAGCGGTCCGATGAACCGGCGCTGCAGTCGGCGAGCCGGCCCCCACACCGCCTGCACGAGATATTGCCCGAGGATGGCCCCCGCTGCCAGCGCCCCGGCAACCGCTGCGGCCGTCAACATGCTGAGGAGGCCGGTGAGCGAGCCATCCGCCAGCTGAAGCAGCCCCTGGAACAGGCTGAGCCCCGGCACGAGTGGCACGAGTGCCGAGACCACGATCGCCAGCGGTGGTGTGCGCACGGCGCGTGCCGCGATCGCGGCGAGCAGACCGACGACGATGGCAGCGCCGGCGGACGACCACACCCGCCCGAAACCTGACCCCAATCCGAGCGCGTAGATCAGCTCGGCCAGTGCTCCGAGCGCACAGATCGCCCAGAACGCCCGCCATGGCACCTGCGCGGCGAGCCCGAAGCCGAACACGATGACGACGGATGCCGCCAGCTGCGTTGGCAGCGTCGCGAACGAGGTCGTCGCATCCGCCTGGATCGTCAGCTGCAGCCCGAGTCTGCTGAGCAGCAGTGACGCGCCCGCGACGCCGGTGACGAGCCCGGCCGTGATGAGCAACGCTTCCATCAGTCGGGCTGTGCCCGTGACGTAGAAACCGGACAGCGTGTCGTGCACGGCACCGAACGTCGTGACACCGGCGAGCAGCATGATGATCGTGGCGACAACGACGATCGATGCGGATTCGCTGGGGTCGAACAGTTTCACCACCGCGGCGACGATCGGCCCGATCGCACCGCCGACGACGGACTGGTAGAACACGGGCACACGCCTGGACGCCAGCTTCGAGGTGAGGAAATCGATGATGAATGTCGCGACGAACGCGGCGGCGGCAACGAGCAGATCCCCACCGATCAGAAAGGCGGCGCCCGCGCCGAGAAGGCTCCAGCCGACTCGGCGCCACAGCCATGGCACCTGCGGCTTCGCGCTGACGATTGTGGCAATGCGCTTGCGCGCGCTGGCCACATCGAGCTTTTGCTCGATGATCTCGCTGATCAGGGCGGATGTCGCCGCCAGCTTCGCGTAGTCGAGGTTTCGGTATTTCACGTTGCGGCTGCGCGTGACAGACTCGTGGGTCTGCACATTCTCATAGGTGAGGGTCAGCAGCGTGTGCGTGATGTCGGCATCCGTGTTCTTCAGGCCGTAGGCCCGGGTGATCGCCTGCATCGCGGCGGTCGCGTCCTCCGCGCCGGCGCCGGCAGAGAAAATGACTTCGGCGATCCGCATCGTGAGGTCGAGAATTGCACGGGTATTCGGCGGGATGGCAACCGCACCCGTGCCGGCATCGGTCATGGTCGGCCGCTCATCCGCCGACCGACGGCGTGCGCAGGCCATCGAGAGCAACAGTAAGGACGTCGCCGGCGAGGGTTTCCGCGTCGACGGGTCCACCGGGTCGGTACCACTCGACGATCGAGTTGATCATGCCGAACAGCAGACGGGAGACGATCGCCGGGTCGATATCGCTCCGCAGCGAGCCCTCGTCTCGCGCCTGAACGACGAGCGCCGCGACCGCGCGGTCGAAGGCGCGGCGGCGGGTCAGCGCCCTGCGTTCGACATCCGTGTTGCCGCGCACGCGCAACAGAAGTGTCACAGACGGCAGCTTGTCGACGAGCACGGCGACTGCGCCGCGCAGCACGGCGGCGAGGCGATCGGCCGCGCTGGTTGCGGCATCCGGTTCAGTCTCGGTCGGCACGGTTTCGGCCGGCATGCGTTCGAACGAGATGTTGTCGGTTGGCGCATTCTCGGTCGGCGCGTTCTCGACCAGCACGGCCTCGAGGGCGGTCAGTGCTTCGTCGAGGGCGAGCTCGAGAATGTCTTCCTTGGCCGCAAAGTGATGATAGATCGCGGACTTCGAGAGCCCGAGCCGCTTCGCGAGCACGCCCATCGAGGTGGCGTCGTAGCCGAACTCGTTGAACGCGGCGACGGCAATCGTCAGCACGGCACGCTGATCGTAGCCGGGGCGGCCCCGCTTGAGCTCCGTCGCATCCGTCATGTCGTGCTCGGTGATGTCGTGCTCTGTCGTGTCGTGCGCAGTCATGTCGTGCCCAGTTTCGCACGGCGACAACGCCGACGTCTGTAGCGCGCGGCGATGATGCGCGGCGACGACGCACGGGCACGTTCAGCGCCTGGTCACTCATAGTGCGCGAAGTGCTGGATTGCCCGGGCAATCCGACATCTTGCGCACTTCGAACATTCGAGTGATCGTGAGGACGGGAAGAGAACAAGTTGTGCCCGCAATACGGAGCTGGTTCAACGTGCTAGAAGTCCTTTTTTGTCCGACTGTCGAATTCCTGCTAGCCGTGACGACCTTGGTGTGATTCGCTCCTCGCACGCAAGGACAGGCAATGACACCGACACCGAACGCGGCGCTCGCCTTCTGCTCCGGGCTGCAGGGCGTCGCGATCGTGAGTGCGGTCGTCATGGCAGCGATGGCCGTCGTGACTTTCCGCGCTCTGCGCCGAATTCCGGCCTTCCACCCATAAAATCACCACAATACAGAGGAGAAAACTCATGAAGTATCTGATTCTGATGCAGGTCGACCCGGCCGTCTTGGACTCGCTGTCTGCCGATGAGCAACAAGCCATCGGCGCGGGCCACCAGGCCTTCATCGAGCAGACCACGGCATCCGGCGAGATGCTGAGCACCCACGCGCTGGGTGACCCCAGCCAGACCACCACGATTCGCAGCGCCGGCGGCAAGCCGGAGGTGACAGACGGACCCTTCGCGGAGACGAAGGAGTTCATGGGCGGTTACTACCTGATGGACGTCGAATCGAAGGAGCGCGCAATCGAGCTCGCCCAACTGATTCCCGACGCGAGCATCGACGGTCTCGCACTGGAGATCCGGCCCGTGATGTTCTCAGCAGGGGCGAACATGTGACACCGGGTTTCGCAGACGAGAACCTGCTGCGCGCGCTCGCGCCGCAGGTTCTCGGCGCGCTCCTGCGGCGCTACGGTGCGAGCCAGTTCGACCTGTGCGAAGACGCCGTTCAAGACGCACTGCTTGCCGCGTACGAGCAGTGGCCGCGTCGCGGGAATCCGGATGATCCATTGGCCTGGTTGATCACGACCGCCCAGCGGCGGCTCATCGATCACATCCGCAGCGAGAAGCGGCGCCGGGATCGTGAATTGACACATGCGCGGCTGAGTCCAGCGGGCATCGCCCAGCTGCGTGAGCGACCCGGATCGCAAGCCGGGGCCGAGGTCGAGGCCGAGGCCAGGGTCGGGGCCACGGACGACAGTGTGCAGCTTCTCAGACTGTGCTGCCATCCGTCGTTGTCGCCCGCGGCGCAGGTCGCGTTGACGCTCCGCGCGGTCGCAGGGTTGACCACGGCGCAGATCGCACGTGCCTACCTGCTGCCCGAGGCTACGGTCGCGCAGCGGATCACGCGTGCCAAGGCACGCATTCGGGACGCCGGAGCAGTGTTCCCCTCACCGACGGATGCCGAGGATCGCATCACCTCGGTGCTGACGGTGCTGTATCTCATGTTCAACGAGGGGCACACGGCGACTGCGGGTCCCGCCGTTCACGACGTGGAGCTCAGCGGCGAAGCCATCCGGCTGGCACGGATGGTCTGCTCAGAGTCGCCCGAACGACTGTCCGACCGGCTGTCCGAACATGGTGAAGCGGCGGGCCTCCTCGCGCTCATGCTCCTGACGGATGCGAGACGGCCGGCCCGGACTACGCCGGACGGTGCGCTCGTCCCGCTCGACGAGCAAGACCGATCACTGTGGAATCAGGCGGCGATCGATGAGGGGGTTGCGATCCTCGAACGGACCCTTCTCGGGCGACGCCCGAGTGCGTATCTTCTGCAGGCAAGCATCGCGGCGCTCCACGATGAGGCGCCGAGCACGGATGAAACCGACTGGCCGCAGATTCTGATCCTCTATAAGCTGCTCGAGCGCGAGACGGGAAACCCGGTCGTCACCCTGAATCGTGCCGTTGCCGAGGCGATGGTTCACGGGCCCACCGCTGGGCTGGCGATCGTCGACCGGCTGCTCGTCGACCCGGTGAAAGCCAAGCGACTGGCTGCCGAGCCGCATCGGGTGCTGGCCGTGCGCGCACACCTGTTGGAGCAGGCCGGCGAACGCGAGGCGGCCATCGACGCGTATCGGTCCGCAGCTCGCGCGACGGCGTCCATCCCCGAGCGCGACTACCTCCTCGCCCGCGCCAGGAGGATGACCTGACCGCGCGCTACCGCTCACGCGTGTGCGCGCAAATATTCTTCGACCGCTTCACGGATCACGCGAGATTTCGTTGTTCCTCGCTGTTCGGCGATATGAGCTACTTCTGCGTCGAGTTTCTCTGTCGCCCGGACCTTTCATGCTGATGACGGCCTGTGCCCGGCGGCGGACAACCTCGGCCGCCGACTGTGCGCCATCTCGTGTACGGTGCGCCACTTCAACTGGCGCACCACGCCCGAAGTGGCGCACCGGAAGGGGCACATCGTCAAGCTCAGCGACCGCGCGCTACCGCAGGTCGTAGAGGCGCTTGAGCTTGCCGGTGCTCCGCTCGAGTGTGCCGGGTGTCTCGAGCTGCACGAGCACGGTCGAACCGACGTGCTGCTTGACGCGGTCGATGAGCAGCGCGCAGGCGCGAGCGCAGGCATCCGCGTCGTATTCGGGACGGGCCTCGATGCGCACGGTGAGCTCGTCGAGACGGGCGGGCTTGCGCAACTCCAGGATGAAGTGCGGCGACAGCTCGGGGATGCCCAGCACGATCTCCTCGATCTGCGTCGGGAACAAGTTGACCCCTCGCAAGACGATCATGTCGTCGTCGCGCCCGGTAATCCGCTCCATTCGGCGCATGCCGGGGCGTGCACTGCCGGGCAGCAGGCGCGTCAGGTCGCGCGTGCGATAGCGGATGATCGGGAACGCCTCCTTGGTCAGCGATGTGAAGACGAGTTCGCCGATGTCGCCGTCCGGCAGCGGCGTCAACGTCTGTTCGTCGATGACCTCAGGCAGAAAGTGGTCTTCCCACAGGTGCGGCCCGTCCTTCGATTCGATGCACTCGTTGCCGACGCCGGGACCCATCACCTCGCTCAGGCCATAGATGTCGAGCGCGTCGATGTCCAGCCGCTCCTCGAGTTCGTCGCGCATCTGGTTCGTCCAGGGCTCTGCGCCGAGCACGCCGACCTTCAGACTCGTCTCGCGAGGGTCGATGCCGGCCTCGGCGAGGGCATCCGCAATGGTGAGCAGGTAGCTCGGTGTGCACAGGATCACATCCGGGTGGAAGTCGTTGATCAGCTGCACCTGCCGACTGGTCTGCCCGCCAGAAACTGGTACGACCGTCGTGCCGAGCAACTGGGCGCCGTCGTGCAGGCCGAGGCCGCCGGTGAACAGACCGTAGCCATAGGCGTTGTGCACGAGCATCCCCGGGCGAACGCCGGATGCCCGCAGCGAACGTGCGATCAGCCGCGCCCAGTTGTTCAGGTCTGTCTGGGTGTAGCCGACGACGGTCGGTCGCCCGGTGGTTCCCGACGATGCGTGAATGCGTGCCACCTGGCTCATCGGCACGGCGAACATGCCGAACGGGTAGGTCTCCCGCAGGTCGTCCTTGGTGGTGAATGGCAGCTTCGCCACGTCGTCAAGCGAGCGGATGTCGTCGGGGTGCACCCCGGCATCCGCGAACTTGCGCTGATACAGCGGCACGTTCTCGTACGCGTGCCACACCGCGTGCTGGAGTCGTTTCAGCTGCAGCGCCTGGAGTTCGTCACGGGACATCCGCTCCTCAGGGTCGAGTTCGGCTGCGGCGGGGGCGGTCAAGCGGGTTTTCGTCGACGGTGACATGTGGTCCTTCTGATTACTGGTGCGTTGCTTCTTGCTCGCGCAGGGTGCTCTGGGGAACAGTGCTATGCGGGAACGGTGCTTTTGGGTACGGTGCGATTGGTGATGCGACTGCGACCGCGAAACTCCGCGATCGGGGTGCCGCCTTCGTCCGTGATGGTGACATCGTAGATGCCGCTACGACCGGCAAGTGCTCGGCGGTGCGCCGACGCGGTGAGCACTTGGCCGAGTGTGGCGCTCGCGAGGAACGTGATGTCGGCACCGGCCGCGACCGTCACTCGGTCGTCTTCGTTGCACGCGATCGCGAACGCGGTATCCGCCAGCGAGAAGATCATTCCGCCATGGGCGATGTCGAAGCCGTTGAGCATGTCGTCGCGAATTGTCATCGAGACGACAGCGTGGCCAGGTTCGGCCGTGTGGACGGTCATGCCGAGTGCTTCCGTTGCCCGATCGCGCTCGAGCATCGAGCCCGCGCCTGCGCCTGCGCGTGCTGCTGAGCCTGCGCCCGCTGCCGTGCCTGCTGCTGCGCCCGCTGTTGAGCGCGCTACTGCACGCTGTGCTGTGCGCTGCGCACCCTCTGACTTCGCCGTCACGTGGGCTATCATATACTGACTGAACGATCGGTTAGTAACGACTGGAGTCGATGATGACAGCCCCTGCGGAGCTGAACCCGGTGCCGAGCGACGAGCCTTCACTCTCGCCGGAGGAGCAGCAGTTCAACGATCTTCTCGCGGCCGACGGCCGCATCGAGCCGCGCGATTGGATGCCGGACAATTACCGGCGAGCGCTCATCCGCCAGATGGGGCAGCACGCGCACTCCGAGATCATCGGCATGCAGCCGGAGGCGAACTGGATTTCCCGCGCGCCGAGCCTAAAGCGCAAGGCCATTTTGATGGCCAAGGTGCAGGATGAGGCGGGCCACGGCCTCTACCTCTACTCCGGCACGCAGACGCTCGGTATCACCCGCGACGAGATGACCGATCAGCTCATCGCAGGCAAGGCGCGCTACTCGTCGATCTTCAACTATCCGACGCTGTCCTGGGCGGACATGGGCGCGATCGGCTGGCTCGTCGACGGCGCTGCGATCTGCAATCAGGTGCCGCTGTGTCGTGCATCGTACGGACCGTATGCGCGGGCGATGGTGCGCATCTGCAAGGAGGAGTCGTTCCACCAACGGCAGGGCTTCGAGATTCTGCTCGAACTCATGCATGGAACGGATGCCCAACGCGAGATGGCGCAGGATGCCGTCAACCGCTGGTATCGGCCGTCTCTCATGATGTTCGGGCCGCCCGACGGCGACTCGCCGAACTCTGCGCAGTCGATGGCGTGGAACATCAAGCGTTTCTCGAACGACGAGTTGCGTGACCGGTTCGTCGGCATGCTCGTGCCGCAGGCCGAGGTGCTCGGCATCACGCTGCCCGACCCCGACTTGACCTGGAACGAAGAACGCGGCGCATGGGACCTCGGTGCGATCGACTGGGCAGAGTTCCACGACGTGCTGGCCGGCCGCGGCCCGTGCAACGCCCAGCGGCTGGAACGCCGCCGCGATGCGCACGAGGACGGGCGTTGGGTGCGCGAGGCGGCCGCGGCATACGCATCCCGGTCCCTGAGCTTGTCGAAGGGCCCGAGTTCATCGAAGGCGGTGGCGGCATGAGCGGCGCAGCCCAGACCGGCCACGACGACGCATCCGGCTCGGCCAAGGAAGTGTGGCCGCTCTGGGAAGTCTTCGTGCGTTCCGGCCGGGGCCTGAGTCACGTGCACGCCGGGTCGCTGCACGCACCGGATGCCGACATGGCCGTTCGCAATGCCCGCGACCTGTACACGCGCCGAAATGAGGGTGTCTCGATCTGGGTCGTGCCCTCCGACGCGATCACCGCAAGCGATCCGGACGCCCGCGGCGCGTTCTTCACATCCCCCGCCGGCAAGAACTATCGCCACGCCGTCTACTACACGAAGGCCGAGGGGGTGAAGCACCTGTGAGCGCCTCTGTTGGTCGAGGCCCCGCTGCCGGTCGAGTAGCGGACGCCCCTGTTGGTCGAGTAGCGAGCGCCAGCGAGCGTATCGAGACCCCGCGAGCCGGTCTCGATACCGGTCTCGATACGCTCGTTCCTCGCTACTCGACCACCAAGTCCTACTCGACCACCGGGAATGCGCACGTCGCCGTCGACGTCGTCGCGCTCGAAGAGGAACTCGTCTCGCGCGGCATCGCCCCGTCGGCCGACGTCGCAGAGTACGCGCTCTGGCTCGGCGATGATGCCCTCATCCTGGCCCAGCGCCTCGGCTGGTGGATCTCTCGAGCCCCCGAGCTTGAGGAAGATGTCGCCCTCGCCAACATCGCACTCGACCTGCTCGGACACGCGCGATCTTTACTGCACTACGCAGGCACCGCGCTGGTGCCCAGCGCGGCTGACAGCAGCCACACGCCCCGCAGCGAGGACGATCTCGCGTACTGGCGCGAGGCATCCGAGTTTCGTAGTGTGCACCTGGTCGAGCAGCCGAACGGCGACTTCGCGCACACGATCGTGCGGCAGCTGATCGTCTCCTACTACCTGTTCGAGCTGTATCTACGGCTTCAGGCCTCGGCCGATGCGACCCTCGCAGCGATCGCGGCAAAAGCTGTCAAGGAGGTCGACTATCATCGCGACCACGCCCGACAGTGGATGCTGCGGCTCGCGCTCGGCACGGACGAATCGCGAGCCCGCTTGCAGACCGCGCTCGCCGACCTCTGGCCGTATGTCGACGAGCTGTTCCGCGATACGCCACTGATCGATCGGCTCGGCGTTGTTGAAGGTGGCGGTGTCGAAGGTGGCGGTGTCGAAAGCGGCGGCGTCGCAGTGCGTCCGTCGAGCTTGCGTGAACCGTTCGACGCGGCGCTCGCCGACCTGTTCGCCGAGTGCGAGCTGGAAGTGCCGCGCGGGCCGATCGCCCGCGGGGGAGGACGCGATGGCGTGCACTCTGAATATCTGCAATACATCCTGAGCGAGATGCAGTGGTTGACCAGGCAGCATCCGGGGGCGACGTGGTGATGACGATGTCTTCCGTTGGTCGAGTAGCGAGCGAAGATGGTGGTCGAGTAGAGAGCGCCAGCGAACGTATCGAGACCCGTATCGAGACCCGAATGGAGACCGCCTCACCGGGTCTCGATACGGCCGCCCTTCGGCAAGCTCAGGGACCGGGCTTCCGCAGGACATCGCTCGACCGGCGAAACCAGCGAGATGCTTGGGCGGTCGCGGCGACCGTCGTCGACCCAGAGCTGCCTGTGCTCACGATCGAGGACCTCGGTGTGCTGCGCGACGTGCAATTGAACGGCGACACCGTCGACGTCACGATCACCCCGACCTACTCGGGCTGCCCGGCGATGGACGCCATCCGTGACGATGTCGAAGGCGCGCTGATGGATGCCGGCTACGCGCATGTGCGCGTGCACCTGACGCTCAGCCCGGCCTGGACCACCGACTGGATGACCGAGGCCGGCAAGCAGAAGCTGGAGAAGTTCGGCATCGCGGCGCCGACCGGGAAGGCGCGTGCCGTCGGGTCCACGCGGGTGAGCATCCAGATGGCGGTGAAATGCCCACACTGCAACTCGCTCAACACGCGTGAGCTCGCACACTTCGGTTCGACCAGCTGCAAGGCACTCTACGAGTGCCGCGAGTGCCTCGAGCCGTTCGACTACTTCAAGGTGCTCTGATGACCCCGATCACCCGGCACCGGGCGCGGTTTCACACACTCGAGGTGGCGAACGTGCGACCGCTGACCGCGGACAGTGTCGAGGTCACGTTCGCCGTGCCGCCCGAGCTCGCGAACGACTACGACTACGCATCCGGTCAGCATGTCGCCCTACGCGCCCACCTCGATGGGCGCGAACTGCGCCGCAGCTACTCGATCTGCCGCCCGCCGTCGCCCGGCGCATTGTCGATCGCGATCAAGCGCGACCTCGGCGGCGTGTTCTCGACGTGGGCGAACAGTGAGCTGAAAGCCGGCGATCGGCTGGACGTGATGAGCCCCCAGGGCACCTTCACGACCGACCTCGACGATGTTGCGGGCAAGCACTTCGTCGCGATCGCCGCCGGCTCGGGCATCACGCCGTTGGTGGCGCTGGCTTCCAGCATCCTGTCGCGGGCCGACGATTCGCGATTCACCCTCGTCTACACGAACCGCACCGCTGTCGACGTGATGTTTCTCGAGGAACTCGCCGACCTCAAGGATCGCTATCCTGCGCGGCTCGCTCTTGATCACGTGCTTTCTCGCGAGCAACGCGCCGCGCCGTTGCTGACCGGCCGCATCGACGAGGATCGGTTGCGGCGGATGCTGGCCACGATCATCCACCCGGCCGCGGTCGACGAGTGGTTCCTCTGCGGGCCCTTCGAGTTGGTGCAGCTGTGCAGAGACACGCTGGCCGATGTCGGGGTGCCGACCGACAACATCCGCTTCGAATTGTTCACGACGGATGAGCCGGGCCGGGTCACCGGCGATGTCGGGCGACCGGTGATCGTCGACCCCGGCGACACCGTGTACACGCTTGAGTTCAACCTCGACGGCCAGGAATCGCGGGTCACTTCGCCGGTGAACGCCCACGAGAGTCTGCTGAATGCGGCACTGCGGGTGCGGCCCGACGTGCCGTTCGCCTGCACGGGCGGCGTGTGCGGCACCTGTCGTGCCAAGCTGGTCACCGGCGATGTGACGATGACCTACAACTACGCTCTCGAGCCGGATGAACTGGCGCGCGGTTATGTGCTGACCTGCCAGTCGCATCCGACGACGGAGAAAGTCGTCGTCGATTACGACGGCTGACGGCGCTCGTGTTGCGGCCGCTCGATGACGTCAGGGCTGAATGGTCGTCAAGGCTGAACCATCAACGAGAGGGGCGGATGCTGTGATCGATTTGACCATCGACGGAAACGTCGCCGAGATCGTGCTGAATGTTCCGGAGAAACTCAATGCGCTCGATGAGGGTGCGCTCGCCGCGCTCGACGCGGCGTACGGCGAGGCTCAGGATGCCGGCGTGCGCGCGCTTGTGCTGCGCGGTGAGGGTCGAGCATTCTGCGCGGGGCGCGACATTTCAAACGTCGACCCGGCGACGGATGACATGAGCGGATACCTGTTCAGACTGCTCACCCCGCTGATGAAGAAAATGAGCGTGTTTCCGGCGCCGACGTTCGCCGTCGCGCACGGCGCCTGCCTCGGCGTCGGACTCGGGTTGCTGATCGCGACGGACGTCGTCTACGTTGCCGATGACGCGAAGATCGGATCGCCGTTCGTCGCCTTGGGGGCGGTGCTCGATTCGGGTGGCCACGCACTGTTCTACCAGCGGCTTGGCGCGCACCGAACGCTCGACCTGATTTACACGGGGCGCTTGATGTCCGGTGAGGAAGCCGTCGGGGCCGGGCTGTTCAGCCGATTGCTGCCCGCCGCGGATGTGCTTGAGCAGACGCGCGCTGCGGCGCGGGTGGCGGCATCCGGACCGACGCAGGCGTTCCTCGCGAGCAAACGGATCGTGCAGCGTCTGCGCAGCGAACGGATCGGCCTGTGGCAAAACGTGACCGCAGAGAACGAAGCACAGGTGGCCTTGCAGGCAACTGCTGACTACAAGGAAGGCTTCATCGCCTTCCAGCAGAAGCGGCCCCCTGGCTTCATCGGGCGCTGAGTTGCTCATGGTGAGAAGGGCGATTCGCTGGGAGTTCACAGGGGTGATCGTGTAACGTTAGCTGGTCGGCTCTTGACACCACGCTGTGCGTGGATGGGTTTGTAAGTCAGGTGGGCCGGAACCGTAGGAGGCGCGAAGTGCGCCGCGGTACTACGGAAGATCACTGTATGTGAAACGGCCCCAGTCGAAGACAGCCTGGGTTCTTGCAAGGACGTGACGATTCTGTCGCGGGTTCTGCCATGCAATCAACGACAACCCAGGAAACCAGTCATGCCTTACAACAAGCAGCGTCCGTACGACAAGCAGAATTCCAGCGCATACGGAAGCAAGAGTTCCACACTGCGCAGCGGTGCGAAGAAGTCCGGTCCCAAAGCCGGGAGCAGGAGTCCGAACCACCGCGGATACCGCCCGGAACCCACCGAGGCTGCTGCCAAGAAGCAGCGCTGGAACGCCGACGAGCGCGCCGCCCGTCAGGGCAACCGCGACGGCGCACGTACCGATCGTCCGAACTGGGAACCGCGCGCTGCGGCAAGTTCGGGCAACGGTCGCACGGGTGACCGTCGCACCTCCGGCTCGCAGCACGCCTACGGTGACCGCAATGATCGCAAGCCGTATGGTGAGCGCTCCGACCGCAAGCCGTATGGCGAGCGCGGTGCCCGCAAGCCGTATGGCGACAGTGGTGCCCGACCGACTTATGCTGACCGCAAGCCCTACGGTGAGCGCGAGGCATCCGCTGACCGTGGGGACCGCAGGCCGTACGGTGAGCGCAACGACCAGAAGAACGCTGCCGATCGCGGTGGCCGCCCCGCGTATGGCCAGCGTAACGATCGCGACGGCCGCCCCGCGCACGGCGAGCGCCAGCCATACGGTGACCGCGCTTCCGTTCGGGACGGTCGCAGATCGACTTCCTCAGGACAGGCGACAAGCTCAGGGGCTGGATATGAGCATCCGAAGCGCACCTATGAGGATCGTGCTCCGCGTCGGAATTACGACAACGATCGTCCGAAGCGCACGCCCGAACGGCATTCCGACTTCTACCCAACGCGCACTTCGGTACGCGCAGGCTCTGACCACCGCTCAAGCACCGATCATCACTCGGGCGCGCACCACTTCACGCCGCAGGACGACGTCGTACTGGGCCGCCTCGAGGCCGAAGCGATCACGGCATCCGAAGTCGTCGGTGTGACGTTTGCCGACCTCGGGCTCGGCGGCAACATCGTTCGCGAGCTTGAGACGCTCGGTGCTGCCACGCCGTTCCCGATCCAGGCGGCAACGATTCCGGATGTGCTCGCGGGCAAGGATGTGCTCGGCCGCGGCCGCACCGGCAGCGGCAAGACGATCGCCTTCGGTGCTCCGCTCGTCGAGCGCTTGATGCAGCAATGGGCTGAACATGGCAAGGCAGGTGGGAAGCGCCAGTTCGGTCGTGCACCCCGCGCGCTCATTCTCGCACCGACCCGTGAGCTCGCCCTTCAGATCGATCGCACGGTGCAGCCGATCGCCCGTTCCGTCGGGCTATTCACAACACAGATCTACGGCGGTGTTCCGCAGGGCCGCCAGGTGGGCGCGTTGCAGCGTGGTGTCGACATTGTGATCGGCACCCCGGGTCGCATCGAGGACCTGATCGAACAGCGACGCCTCGACCTCAGCCAAGTCACCATTACGGTGTTGGACGAGGCCGACCACATGTGCGACCTGGGATTCCTCGAGCCGGTGCAGCGCATCCTGAGGCAGACCGCGAGCGGTGGCCAGAAGCTGATGTTCTCGGCAACGCTCGACAAGGGTGTCGCCAAGCTCGTCAGCGAGTTCCTGCCGAGCCCGGCCGTGCACGAGGTGGCCGGCGAGAATCAGGCCTCGAGCACCATCGACCACCGCGTTCTCGTGATCGAGCACCGTGACAAGGCCGCGATCATCGAGCAGCTCACCGACCGTGACGGCAAGACACTCGTTTTCGCACGCACCCGCGCGTTCGCCGAGCAGCTCGCCGAGCGACTGGACGACGCCGGCATCCCCGCGGTGTCCCTGCACGGCGACCTGAACCAGTCTCGCCGCACGCGCAACCTGGAGCAGCTCACCAGCGGGCGCGTCAACGTGCTTGTCGCGACGGATGTCGCCGCGCGCGGCATCCACGTCGACGATATCGACCTGGTCATCCAGGCGGATGCCCCGGACGAGTACAAAACCTACCTGCACCGCTCAGGGCGCACCGGGCGTGCCGGCAAGCCGGGCACCGTTGTCACTCTGATCCCGCGTCAACGCCGGCAGCGGATGGACGAGCTGCTCGATCGCGCCGAGATCACCGCGGACTACGCGTTCGCCGCTCCCGGCGACCAGCTGCTGACCGACTTGGCCTTGGCCGCGTCGGCGCAGCACGCCTGAGCAGCGGGCGCTCAGTCGGCGACGTGCATGGTTCCGCGACGCCAGACCGTGCGAAGAGAATACCCAAGGCTTGCTGCGTTGTCGGGGTCTGAATTCAACCGGATGACTATTCTCTTCGTATGCGCCGCTCCAAGGTAACCCGGTGTCGCTGGTCGAAGACGCAGACGGGCTCGATGACATCACCATGCGGGCGATTGCCCGGGAGTTCAACCAATCCGAAACGACGTTCATCCTCTCTCCGACCGTTTCGGCTGCAACCGTGCGGTTGCGGTCGTTCACGCCGAACGGTTCCGAGGTGTTCGGTGCGGGACACAATGCTCTCGGCGCCTGGTTGTGGCTCGTCGAGACCCGGTTCAGACACGTGGACGCGAGGGCCGGATTTGCGCAGCAGATCGGCGACGAGATCCTTCCGATCGAGGCACGTAGAAGTCCGGATGGCCGGGTCGTGGTCTCGATGTCGCAATCTGCACCGTCGTTCGGCAGGACCTTCGCAGACCGGGGTCGCCTCGCCGACTCATTACGGCCCGATCGCACCGCGTTAGATACCGGGCTCGATGCCCAAGTCGTCTCCACCGGTGCGGGCCACCTTCTCCTGCCCCTCGTCGACAAAGTGGCAGTGGACGCTGTGATTCCTGACGCGATGCCGCTCACGGCGATCCTTGAAGAAGTCGGTGGTGAAGGTTGCTATGTCTGCAGTCTTGACCCGAACACCGCGGATGCGCTCGCCTACGCGCGGTTCTTTAACCCCATCATGGGCATCGCGGAAGATCCGGCCACCGCTCCGGCAATCAGAAGCCTGGCCTGAAATCCTGCCGGCAGGGCGTGATCGAGCCGGGCTCCCTCCAGCCCGGTCGCGATGAACACTGTGGCGCAGGCGAGCAATTGCGCCCAAACGGCCCGCCCGCGCACGGCCGGTGCGGCGTCGCCGCCGTGGCGCGTGACAACGGCGGTCAGCCAGCACAACAGGGCGAGCGTCGCTGGCCCGGCCAGGAGCATCCGCCCGTACAACTGCGCGATCGTGGCGGCCAGCGCAAGCATGACGACGAGGATGAACCCCATCAGCAGTCGGTGGTCACGCCAGAACCGCCGGAAAGAAACGAAGACGGCCATAGCGCTCACACGGCGACTGTTACATCGGCAGTAGTTCGAAGATCTCCACCGCGCATTTCCCGTCGTGGTTGGACAGGAACGGGAGGCCATCGGTGAACGCCTTCGCTGAAGTCAGATCGTCGGCCTCGATGATCGTGTAGCCGGTCAGATCACCGGCTGTTGCGTCGGTGCCGTCATCGCGAACGGACACACTCGACCCGAACGGGCTGCCAACGTCGACCAGCGCCGGGCCGACCTTCTCCATCCAGGCGCCGAACGCTGCCATCCGCTCAGCGCCCTGTTCCGGCGTGAGGCCGGACATCGGGGTCGCCGGGCCACGATAGAGGTAGGTGAATTTCGCCATGTCGATCGTCCTTTCGAAAACCGGTACGCCTCGAGCGCGCCGTCACTGAATATCACGAACGACAGTGCCCGAAACGGACACCGGCAGGCAAGAATTGTTTCGGTCGGCCCTGCTCGTGGGCGCGACCGCGGTTCGTATGATGTGTAGACCGGTATCGATCAGAGACTGGAGAGCTTATGCAGTATGCACTGCTCGCCTACGGCCGTCAGAGCAGTCAAGAAACGGCGCACCCGATTGAGGATGCGATCGCCGCCGTGCTGACCAGGCCGGAGGTCACCGGCTGGGCGAGGCTGCACGCCGATGAGTCGGCAACGACCGTGAGGCACGGCACGGCGGGCGCGCTGCTGACCGACGGGCCGTTCATCGAAACCAAAGAATTCCTCGCCGGCGTGATCTTTGTCGACGCCGACGATCTGGATGGGGCCCTGGCGATCGCGCGGGCTTTGCAAGAGGCCCGGACTTCAGGCGCCATCGAGGTCCGACCTGTTCGCGAGACCCTGTTCCGTGGCACTTGAGGCCGTCTTCCGCGCGCACTGGGGTCGCGTGCTGGCCACTGGTTGGCATCCTCGGTGACATCGAACTGGCTGAGGACGCCGCGCAGGAAGCGTTCGCGACCGCCGCCGAGCGCTGGCCTCGCGACGGTGAACCGGCCAATCCCGTCGGCTGGCTGATCACCACCGCACGCAACCGCGCGATCGATCGCATCCGCCGCCAACTCGTCCTGGCGGAGAAGACAAGACTGCTTGTGCGCGACCTCGAGCGTGAATCCGCGGCAAGCATGCACGACGCCGTCACCATCCCGGATGAGCAGTTGGAACTGATCTTCACCTGTTGCCACCCGGCATTGGGATTGGAGACGCAAGTCGCGTTGACCCTGCGGACGCTCTGCGGGCTGACCACGGAGGAGATCGCGCGGGCGTTCCTGGTCCCGCCCGAGACGATGGGCAAACGGCTGACGCGAGCCAAGCACAAGATCCGCGACGCCGGCATCCCGTTCACCGTGCCGCCCAACGATCGAGTTCCCGACCGGTTGGCGGCGGTCCTCGGCGTGGTCTACCTCGTGTTCAACCAGGGCTGGGGAGGCGGCCGCATCGACCTTGCAGCCGAAGCGATCCGGCTCGGGCGAGTGCTCGTGGAACTGATGCCTGATGAGGGCGACGTGCTTGCGCTGCTAGCACTGATGCTGCTGCACGATGCGCGCCGAGTCGCCCGGCAAAGCGACGGCGATATCGTCCTGCTCGACGACCAGGACCGCGCCCTGTGGGACGAGCAACAGATCAGCGACGGCCGGAACCTCCTGCAACGTGCGATCGCGCGCGGTAGCACCGGACCGTACGCCGTGCAGGCGGCCATCGCCGATCTGCACCTCCAGCAGCCTCGCGACTGGCACCAAATCGCAGCCCTGTACGAAAGGCTTGGGCAACAGACGGGCTCGCCGGTCGTGGAACTGAACCGGGCCGTCGCCGTGGCCGAGATCGACGGGCCTGAGGCGGCACTCGCCATCCTCGACGGCCTCGAACTCGACCACTACCGCTACTTCCACTCCGCCCGCGCCGAACTGCTGCACCGCGCCGGCCGCGATGGTGAAGCCGACGCCGAATACCGGAAGGCGATCGACCTCGCACAAACCGAGCCCGAACGACGTGCTCTGCAGAACCGGCTCGCCGGGCTTGGCTTGCCGGTGTTCCGCACGAAACCGACCCAACCAACGCCTCGCGTATAGGCCGTCGGCACATCCAATGGATCACCATCCGTTTCACCGCGTGCAGACGGATCGCCTATCGATCAATGTGGGCGGTCCCCCTTGGCCGTTCCTCTTCTGGCTTCTGAATCAGGAGTCACCTCGGTGAATCGTCGGCTGCTGGGATTGTCGGGCGGGCGTCGGTGCGAGGTTTTAGGGTGAGCGCGTGACGATAGTGCTTCGAAACGTTGGAGCCGGTGAACTCGATCAATTGTTCGAGGGGGAACAGGACGCTGCGGCAGTTGAGATGGCGGCATTCACCCACGCAGATCCGTCTGATCGGGCCGCATTTGACGCCCACTATGAGCGCATCCGAAACGACTCGGACAATAATGCCGCCGACGCGCACCGCTCAAGGTTGGGCGTACGGGGCGCGACCCGTGTCCCGAAGGGGGTCCTCGATCCGTTCAGGCCAGCGCCATCTTCACGGCTGCCTCTGCGTGAAGTTGAGTTGTCGGAAAAATGGGTATCGGGTTGTCGTTCTCACCGATGAGCAATTCGATTTCGGTGCATCCGAGTATGACTCCCTCTGCTCCTCGTTCGCGTAACGAAGCGATAATCGCAACGTACTGTTCGCGGGATGCATCGTTGATTATGCCCAGAACGAGTTCCTCATAGATGACGCGATGGATAATCGCCCGCTGAGCCGCGTCGGGCACGATGACCCTCAACCCGTGGGCGGCAACGCGGTCTTTGTAGAATTCCTGTTCCATCGTGAATGCGGTTCCGAGTAGCGCGACGTTGGCTATCCCGCTCTCGGCGACGGCGATCGCGGTCGCGTCTGCCAAATGCAACAGAGGAATGGTGACAGCATTCTCGATGTCCGGTGCGACCTTATGCATTGTGTTGGTGCACAGAACGAGAAAGTCGGCTCCGGCGGCCTCGAGGCGGCGGGATTGTCCGGCAAGAATCCGACCTGCTGACGCCCAGTCGCCGGTCGACTGGAAGTGTTCGATCTCGGCAAAGTCGACAGAGGTCATGACGAGTTTGGCGGAGTGCAATCCGCCAAGCTGATCACGGACGGCTTCATTGATCAGCTGGTAATACAGGGCTGAGCTCTCCCAGCTCATCCCGCCGAGCAATCCGATCGTCTTCATATCTGGAGACTAGCCGACAGCAGACCAACACCCTGGTTTACGAGACAGACGGGCTTCAGTGCACGAACCCATCCCGATTGTCGACGAGATCGTTGCGCTCTTCCAGTGGCGGATACCCCGTCACGAGCGGAGTGTCAACGCCGAGCGGGCCGAGTTTCGCTGCCCCGCCCGGAGAGCCGAGCGGCTTGGTCAGGCCGGGCAGCGGTTCCGAGAAGAATCGCGTGTTGTCGGCGATGAACGCCTCCCAACGATCCGGTACGTCGTCCTCATACGCGATGGCGTCGACGGGGCAGACGGGCTCGCACGCCCCGCAGTCGACACACTCATCCGGATGGATGTACAACGACCGGCCGCCCTCGTAGATGCAGTCGACCGGGCACTCGTCGACGCAGGCGCGATCCATCACATCGATGCACGCTGCTCCGATGACATACGGCACGGTGGCCTCCTTCTGTTGGCGCTGCCTTGGTGGCACTGTTCGCAGCCATTTTAGAGGATATTTCTCCGCTTTAATAGTTATCATCGAAGAGTGGCCCACTTCGGGCGGCAATGGAGGAAGAAATGGCAGTCAAGGTCTGCGCAGAGTCCGATCTGCAGCCCGGTCAGAGCGTCAAGGTTCTCGTCAACGGCAAGGCCGTCGCGCTCGTGAAAGATGACAACGGCACCTGCCACGCCATCGGCGACACCTGTTCGCACGCGGAGATCTCACTCTCAGAGGGCTTCGTCGAGGGCAGCAACCTTGAATGCTGGGCGCACGGTGCACGCTTCGACCTCAACACAGGCCGCGCACTGACGCTCCCGGCGACGGACCCGGTTCCGGTCTACGAACTGAGCATCGTCGACGGTGACATCTACGTGGCCGCCTGAGCCGCAGCATCCGAGCGGCCGCACCTGTAGCACGGCACGCGCCACCCTGCACCCGCCGCACCGCATCCGCACGACCCTAGCCGAGAGAGAAAACCGATGATCACGTCACTCGAACCCCCGACCCAGGAAGAGATCGAGGAGGCGCTCAAAGACGTCATCGACCCCGAACTGGGCATCAACATCGTCGATCTCGGCCTGGTGTACCAGTTGGGCTGGGATGATGAGACTTCGACCCTGGTGATTTACATGACGCTGACGACCGCTGAATGCCCGCTGCAGGACGACATTTCCGCACAGACCGCGCAGGCACTCGAGGGCATCGTCGAGTCGCACACGATCAACTGGGTTTGGGTGCCCGCCTGGGGCACCGAGCGCATCAGCGAGGACGGGCGCGACATGATGAAGGCCATGGGGTTCTATGTCTGAACGCGCGCAGTCTGACGTTCTCACACGCGAAGAGCGGATGGCGGTGATTGCGACGCAATCCGTCGCGCACGCAGCCGAAGAAGCGGAGCGCCCCTACGCCTACCTCGAGCCACGCATTCATGGGGCGCTGACGCAGGTGATCGACCCGGAGATCCGTAGGCCGATCACGCAGCTCGGCATGGTTTCCGAGATCAGCGTCGACGACACCGGCGCCGCGACCGTAGGCATCCGCTTGACGATCGCCACCTGCCCCAACTCGAAGAGCATCCAGCAGGATGTCCACGACACAGTCGCGAAGGTCGCCGGCGTCACCGCCGTGACCGTGCTCGTCACTGCCATGTCGCCAGCCGAACGCGAGAAGCTCGTTGTGAAGCTCCGCGGTGAGGCGGCAACCCGCGGCATCCAATTCGGCCCGGACTCGCCCACCCGCGTCTACGCGGTCACGAGCGGCAAGGGCGGCGTCGGCAAGTCGACCATCACCGCCAACCTCGCGGTCGCGCTCGCGGCAAAAGGCCTGCGGGTCGGTCTCATCGACGCGGATGTCTTCGGCTTCTCCATCCCTGGACTGCTCGGCCTGGTCACCGCGAACGAAGACGGCGTGCGGTCCGCTCAGCAACCGACCCGGGTGGACAGCATGATGCTGCCGCCGATCGCATACGGGGTGAAAGCGATCTCGATCGGCATGTTCATCGAGGACGACTCCGTCGCCGTCGCCTGGCGTGGGCCGATGTTGCACCGCACCATCAAGCAGTTCCTCACCGACGTGCACTTCGACGAGTTGGATATTCTGTTGCTCGACCTGCCCCCCGGCACCGGCGACATCGCGATCTCGGTCGGGCAGATGCTGCCGCACGCCGAGATTCTCGTGGTCACCACCCCGCAGCCTGCCGCAGCGGATGTCGCGGAGCGTAGCGGCGCGCTCGCCCGCCAGACCGGGCAGAGCGTGTTCGGCGTGATTGAGAACATGGCCGGGTTCGCGGCACCGGACGGTTCCATGATCGACCTGTTCGGCAGCGGCGGCGGCTCCGAAGTTGCCGCCCGCCTGTCTATCGGCCAGGAGCAGCCGGTGCCGCTGCTGGCTTCCGTTCCGCTCAGCCTCGCATTGCGCGAGGGCGGCGATGCAGGCATGCCCGTTGTGCTGCAGCATCCGGATGACCCCGCTGCGATCGCCCTGAACGCCGTTGCCGACCTGATGGCCGCGCGTGGCGCGCGCGTGCCGCAGGCGCACGCTGCCTGAGGCCGGCCGACCTGAGGTCACCCAACCAGCTGCCAGCCGAAAACGGATGCCCCCCCCAGCGGTTCACCCGCTGAAGCAGGCACGCGCTGGCCTGGCCACACCGATGGTGAGGTTGACGCGATCACCCTGCCGGCGGCGTTGACCAGCGTTGCTGGGCCCGGCAGTGAACTGAGCAGCGGGAGCACTCGGCGCTCTAATCGTGAGGCTGTGATGTCGAGTGCTGCAACGCCGACGAATGTGCCGACCGCGCGCACCGGCTGCGCGAGGGTAAAGGCGTAGTCGGTCCTGCAGACATAGTCAACGTATGGCCCTGCGACATGCCTGAATCCGGTCCGTTCGGGTATCGAAAACCATTCGGCCGCGGTGTAGTCGAAGAAATCCGGCGCCGTGGGTTCGAGGTTGACTCGAAGTGCTTCGGGATCACGGTGCGGCACGGCCCACCACCACTCCATCCAGTGGGGCGCATCTGCGAGGATGCCCGGTGCAACAATCACGCCGGCGCCGGCAACGGGACCCGGGCTTTCAACGACATCCGCGATCGCGCCTCGAAGGTCGATCAGGTCCTCGCGAACCGGCTGCTTGAGCGCGGCTATCCGGGCGAAGCCGTGGACAACGGGTCGGAGCAAAGCGAAGAGGTCTTCGAGTTCCGTAGTGATCTGGGCCAACCGGCTGAGTGCTTTCGTCGAGTTCACTGCGTATCACGCCCCATGGTCGCTGTGCCACTGTTCTCGCCCTTGTAGAGGCCCACCCGAAGCAGGAGCAAACGATTCGTCTCGGTGAGGACGCTCGCTTCCACGCACGCTCTGGCGCGCTGTCGCGCATGCTCGGAGATCGCAGCAATCAACGACTGTCTCGAGCGGATGGATTCAGCGAGCTCGTCGTCTGAAAGCGGCTGCCAAAGAAGATCACCGATTTCCACACGGAACTGCTGCTCCTCCCGGGTCAGCCGCGCCGATTGAGACGCCGCGGCGATGACCACCCACAATTGCGCATCGGCCCGTCTGCGCTCCGCGGGATTCGCCGCCACCCTCAGACGCTCCAGCTGAACGTCCAGCGCCTCGATCTCGTCCGGCAAGGCGCGCTCGGCGGCCAGATACGCGGCCATGCCGGAGATCGCGCGACGGTAGTCGCCGAGTTCGCGGAGATCGTGCGTGCTGAACTCTGCCAGCCGGGGGGGCGGCAGCGACAGGTCGCTGTCAACCGGCATATGGGCAAAGGTGCCCCCGTCCCGGCCGCGCCGGGTAACGACCAGTCCGCGTTCGCGGAGAATCGCCAGTGCTTCGCGCAACGTGACAGGCGCGACGCCGAGTCGACGCGCAAGGTCAGCCTCGGGCGGGAAACGCTCGCCGTCCAGAATCAAGCCCAGCCGGATCGCCTGCGCGAGCCGCCCAGTGATTTGATCGGCGCGACCGGTCTCGTTCGTGTCCGCGTTAAGGATTGCACTGATAGTCGCGGTCGTCAGGCCGACCTCTGCCGGGCGGTTCGACGCCATTTCTGTGCACTCCCGCTGTCTCGTTGAGCCTGAAACTCTTCGAATTCGATCCAAAAAAAGTATAGCCTTCCGCAAACATATGGGTTTAGTGTTTTAGTGCCGCGTTGCGATTGTTTACCTTCAATGTGCGCGTGTTCGAGATCGACGTTTCAAACAGAAGCCGGAGTACGCAATGATGCAACCCGAAGCTCAAGTCGAACTGCACGACAAGGAAGACGCTGCTCGCCTCAAGCGCCTCGGATACCCGCAGGAACTGCGACGGGTGCTCGGATTTTTCGACAATTTCAGCGTGGCATTCTCGTACCTGTCACCGATGGTCGGCGTGTATTCGCTGTTTGTGCTCGGAGTCGGCGCAGCCGGACCGGCTTACATCTGGCTGATGATCCCCGTTGTCGGCTTCATGCTGCTCGTCGCCCTCGTGTTCGGCGAACTGGCCAGCCATTACCCGATCGCTGGCGCGCTGTACCAATACGGCAGGCGAAACGTCGGCCCGAGCTACGGATGGTGGGTTGGCTGGATTTATGGGCTGGCATTGCTGGTCACCGTCGCCAGTGTCGACACGGGTGTCATTCCGTACCTCAGCGCGCTCATCAACAACCTGTTCGGCACAAAAATCGACCCGACCTCGCACGTCGTCATTCTCATTATCACGATCGCGTACATCGTGGTCCAGACCACGCTTAACAGCATTGGCGCCAAGGTCATGGGTATTGTCGCCCGGTTGGGCGTGTATGTCGAGACAGTCGGCACGTTCGGCGTCGCCGTCGCATTGGCGTTCGTGGGGTTCCACCACGGCTTTGACTTCCTCTTCAGCACGCACGGCGCCGAAAACCTCCACACCAACACATTGGGCGTCGGCTTCGGCGGCAACTGGTTCTTCGGCGCAGCGCTGGTGGCAATCCTCGCGCACGCGTACATCTTCTATGGCTTCGAATCGGCGGGTGACATCTCGGAGGAGACCAAGCAGGCGTCCAAGGTCGTGCCCCGCGCGATGCGTGGAGCGTTGCTGTACGGAGGAATTGCGTCGTTCGTGCTCGTGGCCGCGCTGCTGCTCGCAACGCCTTCCTCCGCTCATGGTTACGCGTCTGCGATCTCATTCGCAGGCGGCATCCCGGTGATCCTCGCCGAGTTGCCGGCCTGGGCGCAGGATCTGTTCTTGTTGGTCATCTGCGTCGCGTTCTTCTCCTGCGGTACGGCGGTGCAAGGCGCTGGGTCCCGACTTGCATACTCGTACGCACGCGACAAGGCGCTGCCCGCCAGCAAGTGGATCAGCAAGGTCTCACCTCGGTTCCACACACCGATCAATGCGCTGCTCATCGCTGGAATCATTCCGATCCTGTTTTCGCTGCTGGTGACTGTGCAACCGAGCGCCAAGAACATTCAGATTCTGTGGTTTCAGTACCCGGCAGGGATCAACCCGTTGACCGCGCTCGTGTCGTTCGGCGTGTCCGGCATCTATCTGTCGTTCTTGCTCACCGTCATCGGATCGATGATCGCGCACGCCCGCGGGTGGAAGCCTATGGGTGCGTTCAAACTCGGCAAGTGGTATTGGCCGGTTGCGATTGTCGGGGCGGCATACCTCGCGGCCATGCTCGTCAACATCCTGATACCGACGGGCCTTGACAGCCCTCGCGGTGCCTTGTTCAATTTCGACTGGATAACGCTCGTCGTCATGCTCATTTTGTTGATCGTCGGCGGCATCTATTTCGTGATCGCGCGCCCCGACAAGCGTGCGCCGAAGATTATCGATCTCGGGCAGGCCGATGCAACTGCGAAGCCTATCGAGTGATCGGCTGGCCGTGCCTGCTGTGTGCGTTCCATGGCGCGGCAGCGTGCTTCATACTCGAGGGAGAAGTCGACCTGACAGAGCGTGCAAGTTTGCATATGTGACCTACCCGCACTGGCGCTGAGACGATGGGCGGTACACCGAGACTGACGATCTAGGTCCATTGTGCTCGGCCGCTGATTCCGGAACAGTGAGAGTCGAGCGCGAGGGTCAACTTTCGGGATAACGGCCCGGGGCGCGTCCGCTCGTATCGGATCCGAGCACACTGGAGGGGCGTCGATGATGAGATTCCAGGGGACGACGGGCGGAGTAGCGGCGCTCGCTGTCGTGGTTATGGTTGGCGCGACGCTGACTCTGACGGCCGGGGCGTACCCAGGCGCGGCAACGAATGCCGGCGCCGCAGCGGAGGCGAACGCCGCAGCGGAGGCGAGCACCGCGGTGAAGGCAGACCGCACTCCAGACCTCCCGCTTCCGGCGGGTGCGCAGGCCGTCATGGACAAGCCGCAGTTCGCCAGCGCGTCGCTGGGGCTGCTGCAAACGGATGCCGCCGGTCACGTCGTGCAGGCGCATGCTGCCGATCAGATGTTCATGCCGGGCTCTACTGCGAAACTCTTCTCGACATCCGCCGCGTGGAAACTGCTCGGCGCCGATCACAAATTCACGACTCCGGTCTATGCCGTCGGCAGCCGAGACAAGAGCACTCTCAAGGGTGACCTTGTGCTGGTGGGTTCCGGCGATCTCTCGCTCGGCGGTCGCACGACGAAGTCGGGCGGCATCGCGTGGGAGAACTTCGACCACGCCGACGCGAACTCGGTTCCCGGCGCGGTTCTGACGCCCGAAGATCCGCTCGCTGGTATCAAGAACCTGGCCGCGCAGGTGCGCAAGTCTGGCATCACCCGCGTTGACGGCAATGCGATGATCGACGATCGGCTGTTCCACTCGACGTTCGAACCGGACCCGACCCCCGTGATGATCAACGACAATCTCATCGACCTGTTGGCAACTCCGACGACCGAAGGCAAGGATGCGACGTTGACCTATCGACCGCACGCGTCCTCGCTGAAGGTCGTCTCGGACGTGAAAACTGTCGCCGCCGGTCAAAAGAGCGTGCTGACGATCAAAGGGCATGCGCCCGGCACTATTAAGGTCACCGGCACGATCGCAGCAGACGCCAAGCCTATGCTGCAGACCGCCGATATTGCGGATACGGCCTCGTTCGCTCGCACCGTGTTCATCGACGCGTTGAAGAAGGAGGGTGTGGCCGTGACGGCCAAGGCAACGGGCACGAACCCGAAGGTGCTGCCGTCAGCCAAAACGTACACGAGCAAGACCAAGGTCGCCGCATACGTCTCACCGCCGTATAAGGACTACGCCAAGCTGATTCTGAAGGTCAGCCACAACCTCGGCGCCAACCTGGCCGTGTGCCTGTTGGCGGTTCAAGCCGGCAAGACCGACTGCAATGGCGGTTTTGCCCCGATGCACGCATTCCTGAAGAAGGTCGGGGTCGATACGACCCTGGTCGCGCAATCCGACGGGCGCGGGGGCGTCCCCGTCGACCGCGTGTCACCGATTGCGCTCACTCAACTCCTGCGCTACTGGCTCACCCAACCGGACTTCGACGCATTCAGAGCCTGCCTGCCGATCCTGGGTGTCGACGGCTCTCTGAAGGATGTGCAGACCTCCAGCCCCGCACGTGGCAAGGTCATGGCCAAAACCGGCACCGTCGCCGATCTGGACAGACTCAACGGACGGCTCACAGTGCAGACCAAATCGCTCGCCGGGTTCTTCCAGGCTGCTGACGGCAGCTGGCAGGTCTTCAACGTCGTCGTCAACAACGTCGTCGTCAACAACGCCGGTGGCGATGCCACCGTGCAGCCAATACTTGACGCGAACGATGACGTCGGTGCCATAGCAGCCTCCCTCTGGTCGGCGGCCAACCCGTAGCGCGGGAGCGGATCGTTCCCTAGCTTGCCGTTCCCTGAGCTTGCCGAAGGGTCCGGGTGGGGCGCGCTTCGGCTGCGCTCAGCGACCGCCCGCTCCGTCGTCGCGGAGGGTGTGAGCCCGTGCTCTCAGCCGAACCTCAGCGTCAGCGTGCGGGCCTCGGGTCGAAGCGCGAAGTCGGGCCAGACATCCGGCCCGCACGCCCGCGAGCCGAGGCCATGCTGTGCCGCGTCGATGTAGAGATAGCTCGCGTCGCTCGCAGGCAGCTCATGCGGGTGCCGCGCGGCCGTCACCTGCTGCGCGGTGTGCCGTGCCAGCGTGAAGCCCGGCCGACGCCCGGCCGCATCCGGATCCGCGACGATCGACAGAGCGGATGCCCCGCCTCGCGTCAGCTCGAGCGTGCGCAGCTCCGACCGGTGCCCGCTCTCCTGCGGGCGACCGTAGTCCGTCGTCAACTCGTCGATGCCGAGTTCGTAGTGGCCGACGTGTGCGGCGCGCATGCTGTCTGGATATGACTCGTTCGGCCCCAGCCCGAACCAGCGCACGCCATCGATGCTCTGCGGCAGATCGAAGCGAATGCCAATCCTCGGCCATACCGTCGACCATCCCGTCGACGGGGAGATCTGCACACTCAGCCGAAGCTGTTCGCCGTCGGGGGTGTCGATCAGCTGCCAGGTGCACGTGGTCCAGACACAGGCGGAGGAATTGGCCGGCGCCGTGCGCGTCACCGTGCGCAGAACCTCGTCGCCGACGCGCACCGATTCGACGCGGTGGGTGACCCGGTCCAGTCCCTCACTGCGCCAGAGGTCGGCGATCGGAGGTGCAGGCGTACCACGCCCGAACACGAGCCCGTGTGGGGAATCCTGCATCGTGAACGGGTCGGAATCGTAGCTGCCGAAGGACGCGCCTTCGTCGTTGTCGGTGGGTGCGCGCCAGAGTTCGAGCCTTGGGCCGGCCACGGGCATGCCGTTCAGTTCTACAAGGGCGCCGTGCTCGAACACGGCGGGGCCGATCCGAAGGGTGCCGTTGGTCGAGTAGCGGGCGCCAGCGAGTGTATCGAGACCCCCGGGAGCCAGCGCGTGGGGTCTCGATGCGCGCGCTCGTCCCTCGCGTGCTACTCGACCACCGCTGAGGTCGAGCTGCGCGCTCGCGACGACATGCCCGGCTGGTGCCCAGGGTGCGTCGGAGACCAGAACGGCATCGATGGTCAGCCACAATTCGCCCATATCAGCAGCGACGGTATCGATCGAACGGCGCGGCAGAGCGACTGTCGCCGAATCGCCGGCGGTGATCGGGCCGCCAAGCTCCAGGTCGCCGCTGTGCTGGAGCACGCCATCGCGTTCGATGCGCCAGGCGAAGCGCAGATCGGAGGTGTCTGCTGAGTGTCGCCGGTTTGAAATCGTGGCCCGGCCATCCGCGAACGCGAAGCGGATCGGCTGCGTAACGGCCTTGTACTCGAACAGGCCGGGCGAAGGGGTGTCGTCGCTGAGCACGAGGCCGTCCATGACGAAGTTGCCGTCGTGCACGACCTCCCCGAAGTCGCCGCCGTAGCCGTAGAACGGGGTTCCGCCGTCGGCTCCGGTGCCTGCCGTGTGGGTGAGGATGCCGTGGTCGCGCCACTCCCAGACGAAGCCGCCGTGCAACCGCGAGAACCGGTCGACGAGTTCCTCATATTGGTCGATCGCGCCCGGGCCGTTGCCCATCGCGTGCACATACTCGCAGAGCAGGAACGGCTTGGTGCGCTGCCGGGCGCCCTCGGTGCTGGTGCAGCCGAGCAGCGGCGTGGTGTCGCCATCCGTTCCGATCGCGATCACCTCGGGGATCGGGGCATACATGCGCGAGTAGACATCCGTATACGCGCCCGTGTAGTCGCCCTCGTAGTGCACCGGCCGGCCGCGGTCGCGTTCGTGCACCCAGGCGGCCATCGCGGCGAGGTTCGCACCAGTGCCGGACTCGTTGCCGAGCGACCAGATGATAATGCTCGGATGGTTCTTGTCGCGCTCGACGGTGCGTTCGATCCGGTCGAGGTAGGCGTCGCGCCAGGCGGGGGCGTCGCTGGGGTTCTGCACCCAACCATCCTTTTCGAAGCCGTGTGTCTCCAGGTCGCACTCGTCGATCACCCAGAAGCCCAGCTCATCCGCGATGTCGAGCACGCGCGGATGCGGCGGGTAGTGACTGGTGCGGATCGCGTTGACGTTGAACTTCTTCATCATCGCCATGTCGGCGCGCGCGTGCGTCTCGTTGAAGACGCGGCCGCGTTCCGGATGCGTCTCGTGCCGGTTGACGCCGTGCAGCACGACGCGCCGACCGTTGACGAGCAGCTGGTCGCCGCGGATTTCGACCGTGCGAAAACCGACACGCAGCGTGATCGATTCGGCCGCGTTCGAGACGTGGGCGTCGTAGAGGCGGGGCAGCTCGGCCGACCAGGGTTCGACATCCGCGATCGTGATCGCTGCGACCTCGGCCGGGCTGGCCCAGGTCTGCTCGATGCCGAGTTCCGGTAGACGCAGCGTGATCGGGTATGCGCTGGCGGATGCCTTCAGCTCGGCCTCGAGCACCCCGGCACCGCTGGTGGTTCCTCCGTTGCTTCGCTCGTCGCCGTTGCTTTGCCTGTCGCCACCGTAACCGGCGCGCAGCCACACATCGTCGATGCCGCCCGCCGGCCTGGCCAGTAGCGTGACATCACGGAAGATGCCGGGCAGCCACCACTGGTCCTGGTCCTCAAGGTAGCTCGCGGCCGACCACTGGTGCACGCGCACGACGATGACGTTGTCGTCGTCGAACACGGCGGCATCCGTCACGTCGAATTCCTGCACGAGCCTGCTGCCTTTGCCGACTCCGATCTCGTGGCCGTTCAGCCAGACGCGGTAGGTGGACTCGACCCCGTCGAAACGCAACAGGATGCGCTCCGCATCGCGCCAGCTTGCCGGAATCGTGAGGTGGCGGCGGTAGTCGCCCGTCGGGTTCTCATCCGGAACGTGCGGCGGGTCGATCGGGAACGGGAACTGCACGTTCGTGTAGATCGGCAGGCCATATTTTCCGTCGCCCTTCAGCACCCAGTGTGCAGGAACGGGGAGTTCGTCCCAGGCGCTGTCGTCGTAGTCGGCGGCGGCGCTGTCTGTCGCGCCTTCCCCGGCGGGCAGTGCCCGGTCGCCCGCCGAAGTGCCGGGCGCAGCGGGCAGAAGGCGGAATTTCCATTGGCCGTTCAATGAAATCGACGGAGAATCGGATGCGAGATGCGCGCGCGGTGCGGTGCGGGCGCCCTGGCCGGGTGCGGTGCTTTCCAGGTAGGACAGGTCATTGGAGGCGCTTGGCATGATCTTCTCACTTCGTCGTGCCGGGGAGTCGGAGGGGTGAATCCGACTTTATCATCAAAACGGAACAAGTGACCTATTTTGGCCGGTAAGCTGGCAGAGCGGGCTGGCCGAGCAGCCTGGCCGAGCGAGCTGCAGCATCCGTGCCCGGTCCCTGAGCTTGTCGAAGGGCGGACCAGCTCACCGGCGCGTGGATGGGGAGGGAACCGATGGCAACACCATCCGGACCCGCACGTCGCGGGCAGTATTCCAAGACAGCTGCTCGTCGGCAACAGATCTTGCACGCCGCGCACCAGGTTTTCGCAGCCCGCGGCTATCACGCGGGGTCTCTACGTGAGGTGGCGGGAGCAGCCGGGATCAGCCTTTCGAATCTGACCCATCACTTTCCGACCAAAGAAGACCTGCTGCTGGCCGTGCTCGAGTTGCGTGATCACGGGGGCGCCCTTCGGCAAGCTCAGGAACCCGAGACGGCGGATGCCGCAGGCTTTCGTGAGCACCTCCTTGCGCAGGCTCGCGCGAACGAGAGCATCCCCGGGCTGATCGCGTTGTACGCGGTGTTATCCGCCGAGTCGACGACGACGGAGCATCCGGGTCGCGAGTACTTCATCGGCCGCTTTTCCTCACTGCGCGAGGCGTACACGCGCGAGTTCGAGGCACTTCGTGACGCCGGCCGGTTGCGTGAAGGGGTCGACCCGTTGATCGCGGCGAGTTCGCTTGTCGCGCTGTGGGACGGCATCCAGTTGCAATGGTTGCTGCAACCGCAAACGGTCGACGTTGCCGAACACCTGGCCACGTTCCTCGACCTGATCATCCTGCCCCCCGGTCCCTGAGCTCGCCGAAGGGCCCGTCGTTAGGGCGCTTCGGCTCCGCTCAGCGACCGGGACGCCTGAGCTTGCCCGTCCGATCCCTGAGCTCGCCGAAGGGCCGCCCGACTCCGCTCCGGGAACGGCAATGACCCACGAACCCCGCCAGCGGGAATGCATTCGCGCGGTGCGTGGTTGGCTAGATAGATGCAAACGCATAGAGCGCCGATCGACGCGGCAGAGCGGCATTGAACGCGAGAGGATGAGGCATGGCAGGCACATTAGAACTCGGGCTCGACACGTTCGGCGACATCACGAACGACGCAAACGGCGAGAAGCTCTCGTACGCGCAGGTCATTCGCAACGTGATCGACCAGGCGGTGCTCGCCGACCAGGTCGGGGTCGACTTCATCGGCCTCGGTGAGCATCACCGGGCCGACTTCGCGATCTCCGCACCGGAGACAGTGCTGGCGGCGATCGCGGGCCGGACCGAACGCATCCGTTTGGGATCCGCTGTGACGGTTCTCAGCTCCGACGAGCCGGTGCGCGTGTTCGAGCGTTTTGCGACGGTGGATGCGGTATCCGGCGGCCGTGCCGAGATCATTCTCGGCCGCGGCTCGTTCACGGAGTCGTTCCCGCTGTTCGGCTACGACCTCGCCCAATACGAGGAGCTCTTCGACGAGAAGCTCGACCTGTTCTCCCACCTGCTGCGTGAAGATGCCGTCACCTGGCAGGGTCGACTGCGCGCGCCGCTGACGAACCAGCAGGTGTATCCGAAAACAGAGCGCGGCCGCATCAAGACCTGGATCGGCGTCGGTGGGTCGCCCGAGTCCGTCGTGCGTGCAGTGCGTTACGAGCTGCCGATGATGCTCGCGATCATCGGCGGGGCGCCCGCGCGATTCTTGCCGTTCATCGACCTGTACAAGCGTGCGGCCGACAAGCTCGAGACGGCGCCGTTGCCGCTCGGAGTGCACTCGCCGGGGCACATCGCCGACACCGACGAGCTGGCCCGTGAGCAGCTGTGGCCGCACTATCGTGAGTCGCTGGACCGGATCGGAGCCGAGCGTGGCTGGGGCCCGACGACTCGGGCCGGATACGAGAGCGAAATCGCATCCGGATCGTTGTATGTCGGCTCGCCTGAGACGGTCGCGCGCAAGATCGCGGCGAGTATCACCACGCTCGGAGTCGAGCGCTTCGACCTGAAGTACGCGACCGGCCCAATGCCGCACGAGCAACTGATGCACAGCGTCGAGCTGTACGGCAGCACGGTGATTCCGATGGTGCGCGACCTGCTGGCGTAGGTGTGGCGCGGTGCCGGTCGGCGAGCCGTCACGTTTGGCGCAAGAACGACGGGTTTTTGAACCAAACGTGACGGCTCGCGGGCGCGGGCGCGGGCCCGCTCTACGATGTGCAGATGGCAAATGTTCGAGATCTGCAGCTTCAGGATGGCCGCACCCTGCGCGTGCATGACAGCGCGCGTGCCGCGGATGCCACGAACGAGCCGACCGTGCTGTGGCATCACGGTTCTCCGCAGACCGGGGCACTGCTCGAGCCGTTGCTGGCAGCGGCGGCCGCGCGGGGCATCCGCATGCTGTCGTATGGTCGGCCGGGCTATGGCGGGTCGTCGCCGCACCCGGGTCGGAGTGTTGGTTCGGCGGCTTCCGATGTCGAGCAGCTGGTCGATACCCTCGGTGTCGAACGGTTCGCCGTGATGGGGGCATCTGGGGGCGGCCCGCACGCGCTGGCCTGCGCGGCTCTACTGCCCGAACGAGTCGTTGCCGTGGCGTGCCTGGCGACCCTGGCTCCGCTGGCGCCGTACGCGGCGGATGGCCTCGACTGGTTCGCGGGGATGGCGTCAGACGGTGCTTCCTTGCGTGCCGCTGTGCGGGGACGCGCCGCGCGCGAGGAGCACGAGAACACCGCGGAGTTCGATCCGTCAAGCTTCCTTGAGCGCGACTATGCGGCGTTGAATGACCGTTGGTCATCGCTCGGCGCGGACGTCGCGGTTGCATCCGCTGCCGGGCCGAATGGTTTGATCGACGACGATCTCGCTTACGTGGCACCGTGGGGCTTCGAGATCGCGAATATCGGGGCACCCGTGCTGCTGGTGCACGGCAGTCGCGACCGCGTCGTGCCCCCGGCACACTCGGAGTGGCTCTTGCGTCAGCTGCCCGATGCAGAACTGTGGGTTCGCCCGCGCGATGGGCACATTTCGGTGCTGGATGCGTGCCCGGTCGCGTTGGACTGGCTTCGCGCGCGATGGTGAGGGCCGCGCGACGCCCGGCCACAAGCGCACTTGACGGATTTGCACTCGGCGCCGTGAAGAGGGAGGGCGTGGTGAGTTGCTGCCGGGCCATTCGCTGGGGCTTGAGCGCGCGCGCCGAAGATTTGGCCACAGAGTGGGAGAATTGCCCACAATCGACGTAGTTCGCAGTGAAGGGGTGGTACCGCACGTGCCGAAAGCGAAGAAGCTCGAAAAGGCCGCGAAGAAGGCATACTCGGACGCCAAGGATGCGGTCGATGAAGCGTTGCTCCGAGCGAAGAAGCTGGAGAAGAAAACCCGCGCCAAAGCGAAGGCAAAGGCGAAGGACCTGGAACTGTCGCTGAAACGGGCCAAGGGGACCGCGCCTGCCAAGAACGACAAGGCCTCGAAGGGGGCCAAGTCGAAGAAGAGCGAGCCTGCGAAGAAGCCGAGCGCTGCGAAGTCTGCCAAGGCGGCCAAGTCGGCAGCTCCGGCCAAGAAGGCAGCTTCGGCCAAGAAGGCCGCGTCTTCCAAGACTGCCGTGTCTGCCGAGAAAGCCACGCCGGTCAAGCCCGCAGTGTCGTCGGGCACCGCAACGCCGAGCATCCCAGCGCCTGCTGAGGCGGCAGCCCCGGCAGAGGCGCCTGCCCACGCCCCACTGACGATGTTGGAGCGTTCCACCGTCGCGATGCTGCGCGGCCAAGCCCACGCGAAAGGGCTGGAGAACTACTCGCGACTGAACAAGGCAGGCCTGATCGCGCTGCTGAAGAACTCGTGAGCGAAGCCGTTTGCCGCCTGGCAACCTTGCCCCGGTAGCGTCGTGAGGCTCAGAGCGCCGGACGAATTGACGGGAGCTCAGTTGTGAACGACTCTCCGCCCGGAACCCTGCTCCGCAGCAGCTTTGCCGCGCCGGAGCGAACACTGCTGGACATTCTGCGAGACACGACGCAGAGGTTCCCTGAGGCATCGGCACTCGAAGATGCCGCAGGCGCCCTGAGCTATCGGGAACTGATGGCGCGCGTCGTGCGTGTGAGCGCGCGGCTGCATGAGGCCGGCGTGCAACCCGGTGATCGCGTCGGCGTGCGGATGCCGTCCGGCTCACGAGAACTGTACGTGGCGATCTTGGCGATTCTGGCGGCGGGCGCCGCCTATGTTCCGGTGGATGCCGACGATCCCGTCGAGCGCGCCGAACTCGTCTTCGGCGAGGCTACGGTGAGCGGAGTGATCGTAGCTAACGGCGTCTTCGAGCCGTCATCGCGACTTGCGCTCGACGAAACCAGGCCGGCAGGCGAGCGGACCCAGCCGTTCGGCGAGGCCGGCCGGTCGGTAGCGGGACATGACCATCCGCCTGGCGACCGCTCGCTCTTTGCTGGCACCCCGCCACACGCCAGCACGCATGCGAACGTGATCGTGACGCCGCCCTCGCCTGACCATGACGCGTGGATCATCTTCACCTCGGGGTCGACGGGCACTCCGAAGGGCGTCGCCGTGACGCACCGTTCGGCCGCCGCATTCGTCGATGCAGAAGCGCGACTGTTCGTGCAACGGGAGAAGATCGGGCCCGGCGACCGGGTGCTCGCCGGACTGTCCGTAGCATTCGACGCATCCTGCGAGGAGATGTGGCTGGCCTGGCGCAACGGCGCCTGCCTGGTTCCCGCGCCGCGCTCGCTGGTGCGCAGCGGAACGGATCTGGGGCCTTGGTTGACCACGCACGGCATAACGATCGTCTCGACGGTGCCGACACTCGCGGCGCTGTGGCCGGTTGAGTCCCTTGAGAACGTTCGACTGCTCATCTTCGGCGGCGAAGCGTGCCCGCGCGAACTGGTGGATCGCCTGGCGGTCGAGGGGCGTGAGGTGTGGAACACCTACGGACCGACCGAAGCGACTGTCGTGGCGTGCGCGGCGCTGCTGCATCCCGGCGAACCCGTGCCGATCGGCCTGCCCTTGGACGGCTGGGATCTCGCAGTTCTCGCCGCGAACGGGCAACCCGTTGCAGACGGCGAGGTCGGTGAGCTCGTCATCGGCGGTGTCGGCCTGGCCCGGTACCTCGACCCGGTGAAGGATGCCGAGAAGTACGCTGCGGATGCCGCGCTCGGCTGGCCGCGCGCCTATCGCAGCGGTGACCTCGTGCGTTTTGAGCCCACTGGGCTGATCTTTCAAGGCAGGGCAGACGATCAGGTCAAGGTCGGTGGACGACGCATCGAGCTGGGTGAAATCGAAGCGGCACTGCAGGCGCTGCCGGGAGTAACGGCCGCCGCGGCCGCAGTACGAACGACCGAGGCGGGCAACAAGGTGCTCGTCGGTTACCTGTCGGTCGCCGACCCAGGCGCATTTGATCGTGCGGCCAGCCTCACCCGGCTACGCGCGGAACTCCCTGCGGCGATCGTGCCGCTGCTCGCGGTGATGGATGAACTGCCGACGCGCACCTCGGGCAAGGTCGATCGCGACGCGCTACCCTGGCCGTTGCTGCAGGACCCCGCCGAATCCGACAGCATGGACGAGGGCCTGCGGCAGCTCGCCGAGCAGTGGCGCTCCGTGCTCGGAATTCCGGTGACGGATGCTGACGCGAACTTCTTCGACCTCGGCGGCGGCTCCCTCGCTGCGGCTCAGCTGGTCACCCGCATCCGCGAGAACGATCCGGAATTCACGGTTGCCGATATTTACGCACACCCCAGGCTCGGTGCGATGGCGACCGAGTTGAAAGCGCGGGCCGACGATGGGCCGGTGGTGCGGACATCCGAACACGTCGTTTCGCGGACGCCGCGGCGGATGCAGTGGCTGCAGACGATTCTCGGCGTCCCACTGTTCATTCTGAGCGGGGTGCGCTGGCTGCTGTATCTGTTGACGGCAAGCCAGATCCTTTCCGGTTTCGGCGGCTTCGGCTTTCTGCCGCACGTCAATGTGTGGGGGCTCGTGATCGCACTGCTGATCTTCGTGACGCCGTTCGGGCGGATGGCAATCTCCGTCGTGTGCGCCCGCACCCTGCTTGCCGGGGTGCGCGCCGGCGACTATCCGCGCGGCGGCGGCGTACATCTGCGGCTGTGGCTGGCCGAGCAGATCGCGCATCAGCTCGGTGCGGTCAGTCTCGCCGGAGCGCCATGGATTTCGTACTATGCGCGCGCGCTCGGCGCGACCATAGCTCCCAACGTCGACCTGCACGCGATCCCGCCGGTCACGGGGATGCTGCGCATCGGCGCCGGGGCTTCGATCGAGCCGGAGGTCGACCTTTCCGGCTACTGGATCGACGGTGACCTGCTGCGCATCGGCGCGATCCGCATCGGCGGAAACTCCTCGATCGGGGCCCGCAGCACGCTGCTGCCCGGTGCGCGGATCGGCAAGAACGCGGTGGTTGCTCCGGGGTCGTCTGTGTTCGGCCGTGTGCCGGCCGGGCAGCGGTGGGCCGGTTCGCCGGCCGCTCGGGTCGGTTCGGCCGATCTGTGGTGGCCGTCCGAGCGGCCGCGGCAGGCCACGCGTTGGGTCTTTGCGTTCGGTGGGGCTTCGCTGATCGTTTCACTGCTGCCGTTCATCGCGCTTGCGGCGGGGGTTGTCGTGGCAGCGCCTGTGCTGCGCGACGCGCCGAGCCTCGGCGTTGCCGCCCTGCGCGCGTTCGCGATGCTGGTGCCCGCGACGATCGTGGCTGGCATTGTGCTGGCGTTGCTCGTTGTGTTGTTCGTGCGGGTGCTGGGGATCGGCATCCGCGAGGGAACGTATCCGGTGCGCTCTCGGATCGGCTGGCAGGTCTGGGCGAGTGAGAGACTGCTTGATCTGGCGCGCACCATGCTTTTCCCCATCTATTCGAGCCTGGCCACGCCGGTCTGGTTGCGGATGCTCGGGGCGAAGGTGGGGCGGGACGTCGAGGCGTCGACGGTGCTGCTGCTGCCCGTGATGACGACGGTGAAAGACGGTGCGTTCCTGGCCGACGACACCCTGGTTGCCTCCTACGAGCTCGGCGGTGGCCGGCTGCGGGTCGCCCGTGCCGAGATCGGCGCCCGAGCGTTCCTCGGCAACTCCGGGATGGCCGGGCCCGGGCACACGGTGCCGCGCGACGGGCTGGTTGCTGTGCTGTCTTCCGCCCCGCGCAAGTCGAAAGCCGGCTCGTCGTGGCTCGGATCGCCGGCCGTGCGTCTGCGCAGAACCGCGGCGGTCGGGGATCAGAGTCGTACTTTCGCCCCGCGCGCCTCGTTGCGCATCGCCCGTACACTGTGGGAGCTGTGCCGGTTCGTGCCCGTTGTTGTGACCTGCGCGGTCGGGCTCGGGGTGCTGCTCATGCTTGCCGCCATCACAGCGGCGTTCGATGTCTGGCTGGCTGTGCTGCTCAGTGGCGTCGTCATGCTCGCGGCCGGAGCCGTGGCCGCCGCCTTCTCGACGGTGGCGAAGTGGCTGCTGGTGGGGCGCATCCGGGCGGGTGAGCATCCGCTCTGGTCATCGTTCGTGTGGCGCAGTGAGGTTGCAGACACGTTCGTCGAAATGGTCGCGGCTCCCTGGTTCGCGCAGGCGGCCGCTGGCACTCCCGCGCTGGTCTGGTGGCTGCGCAGCCTCGGCGCCTCGATCGGGAGTGGGGTCTGGTGCGACAGCTATTGGCTGCCGGAAGCAGACCTCGTGCGGCTCGGCGACGCGTCGACCGTGAATCGCGGTTGTGTGGTGCAGACACATCTGTTCCATGATCGAATCATGAGCATCGACACAGTCACTTTCGATACCGGGTCGACGATCGGCCCGCACAGCGTCATCCTGCCCGCTGCGCGGATCGGCAGCCACGCGAGCGTCGGGCCGGCGTCGCTCGTGTTGCGCGGCGAATATGTGCCAGCGTTCAGTCGCTGGAGCGGCAACCCCATCGGGCCGTGGCGTGAAGTGACGACCGCCGACTATCACACGTCGACCAAGTGATGAGCAGCAAACGATGAGCACGGTCCAGTGATGAGCACGGTCCAGTGATGAGCACAGTCCAATGATGAGCACGGTCCAGTGATGAGCACGGTCCAAGCGGGTGCCAACAGTGCGGGGGATACCTACCTGCCCGGCCTCGGCAATGGCGGATACATTGTCGCGTCGTACGACCTCGACCTCGACTATCGCGTGGTCAGAAACCGGCTGGATGCCACGGCGAAGATTCAGGCGGTCGCAACCGAGCCGTTGCATCGGTTCAGTTTCGACTTGGCAAAGCTGCGAGCGGTCAAGGTGAGCGTCAACGGCGTTCCCGCTGCCAAGATCTCGCATCCCGGCTACAAGCTGGTTGTCACGCCGGCGTCGGTTGTCGCGGCGGGGTCGGTGTTCACCGTCATCGTCAGCTACGGCGGGGCGCCCGCTCCCCGGCGCAGCCCGTGGGGCGCCGTCGGCTGGGAGGAACTGACAGACGGCGTGATCGTCGCCGCCCAGCCGTCCGGGGCGTCCACCTGGTTCCCGTGCAACGACCACCCGGCGTCGAAGGCGACCTACCGCATCCGCGTTTCGACGGAGCAGCAGTACACGGTGATCTGCAATGGCAGGCTCCGAGACCACCGGGTCGCGCACGGCAAGGGCGTCTGGGTGTACGAGCAGGCGCAGCCGACTGCGACCTATTTGGCGACCGTGCAGATCGGCCAATACAAGCGGGCGCACCCCGACCTGAACGGAGTACGCGGGTTGTTCGCGTACCCGCTGGCGATCGAGCACCGGGTGCACCGTGACTTCAGACACCTCGACCGCATGATGGCCCTGTTCCAGGAATCGTTCGGTCCGTACCCGTTCGACGGCTACGGCGTGGTCGTGACAGCCGACGACCTGGAGATCCCGCTGGAAGCACAGGGCATGGCGGTCTTCGGTGCGAACCACGCCGACGGTAACGGCGGATCCGACCGGTTGATCGCGCACGAACTCGCTCACCAGTGGTTCGGAAACAGCGTCGGCATCGCCGCCTGGCGGCACATCTGGCTCAACGAGGGATTCGCCTGCTACGCGGAATGGTTGTGGTCGGAGCGCTCCGGCTCGTCCAGTGCGGATGCCTGCGCCCGTCTTCACCACGCGCAGCTCGCCGAACTGCGTGCGAACCTCTCGATCGCCGACCCGGGGCCCGGCGCCATGTTCGACGATCGCGTCTACAAACGCGGCGCCTTGACACTGCACGCGCTGCGGCTGCGAATCGGCGACGACGCGTTCTTCCGGCTGCTGCACGACTGGACGGATGCGTTTCGCTACGGATGCGTCACGACCGCCGATTTTCGGGCGCTCGCGTCCCGCTACTCCGACGCACCACTGGACGACTTCTTCGACCGGTGGCTGGTCGACCACGCGCTTCCGGCGCTCCCGCCGCCGCGCTGAGCCACGGCGATCCCAACCACGAACGCCCAGTCGATCTGCGGATGCGTCACCGCGTAGCGAGCGCGCTCGTCACCGATCTGCGCCGTTACCGCACCACCGGTCGCGTCAGCCGCGATTGCCGGGTCAGCCGCGCTCGCCGTGCGGTAAAAGGTGACGTTTGATGGATCGAGTGTCAGCCCGCGCCCGTCGGCTTTCAGCACGGCCTCGATCGCCGTCCACCGGCGCAGCGTTGCCTCAGCGGATTCTGCGTCGATGCCGGGCGGGGCGGGTGCGATCGACCGGACGCCGGAAATGCGGTCCTTGCCGGTGTCTGCAGGCTCGACGTCGACCCCGATCGGCCCTGCCGTGGTCGCGGCGGCAACGACGACGCCCACGCATCGTGACACGCTCACGTGGATGCGCCCGCGCGCAGCAATGGGAGCCGCGATGATCGGCTTCCCGTGCGGCCCGCCGCAAGTCGGGCACATCGCGTCGACCCTCACTGCGTCGGCGGGCACCGCCGACACATAGGCGACGAGTTCCCTGATGAGTGCTCTGCCGAGCGCAAAGCTGTGTGCGGCTTCCGGTCGAGTGAACGCGGCGTAGCGTGTGCGCTCGCGCTGGCTCAAGAGAGCCAATGCTGGGGCATCCGCTCGCCAGGCGCCGGGATCTGCCCACGCAATGCCGAGGGATCGGTCCGCCGCGAGCACAGCCAGTTTGAAGCCTGTCGCACCAGACTCGGCGGCTCGGGCCTCGCCATTTGTGGAAGACACGAGTGTCATGATAGATCGCGCTCATGCCATCGCGCCTTGGGACACCGCGCTGCCCGCAAGCTACCGCAGGTCCGCCGTCAGCACGAAGATCCCCGCAGCCACCAGCCAGAAAACGGCAATGGCGACACCGTCGCACAGGCGCAGCGGCACCTCATGACGCTCCGTGCGAGTGGGGTATGCACCGAACGCGCGCGCATCCATCGCCAGGGCGACCCGTTCGGCATGCCGAATCGCGGCGGCCAGCAGCGGAACCACCGAGCCGAATCCGCGTCGGATGGCGCCGATCGGCCCACGCCCGCCCGCCGAGCCGCGCACGCGGTGCGCCTGCCGGATCACCTCCAGTTCGCGGCCGAACCGGGGCACGAAACGGTAGGCCGCGAGCACCGTGTAGCCGATTCGGTATGGAACGCGCAGGTAACGGACTGCCGACCGCACGAAGTCCGCCCCCTGCGTCGCCAGCGAGCAGGCCAACGCGAGCACGATCAGCACGGCCAGGCGCAGAGCCGTGGCCAAGCCCACCTCGAGAGCGCCCGCGTACAGCTGGAATCCACCAAGTCGCACCACCACAGGAGTGTCGGCAACCATGGCCGGATCGGTCCAGACCCCGAAACTCACCGTCAGAACGCAGACGAACGCCGGCAGTGCGACCAGTAGCAGGATCAGCGCTTTCAGGCTCAGACGCACTCCGACGAGCAGGATGACCACTCCAAGCACCGTGAGCGCGAACGGCGTGGCGACGTTGCGGGTGAACAGTGCAGCCACGATGACCGGCAGCACTGCGGCGAGCGTGGCCAGCGGATTCAGGCCGTACAAGAACCGCCGGGGCGTAGCATCCGATCGTGCCTGATACGGGTCGGTCACCGTTCCCCTGCCGGTGCCCGCACCCAAACCCGCGCTCTCGCCCGTGCTCATAGCGACGGCCCGGGCAGGTCGCTCAACCGCACGACGCCCTGCAGTTCCGGATGCTTGCGCAGCCCGCGCATCGCCTGCGCGAGCGGTGGCAGCCGCAGCCCGGCGCGGTCGATCAGTGCGGCATCCGCGAACGCCGCCTCGGTTCGTACGTGCGCCAACAACCGGCCGCCAGACAGCACCGCGACATGGCTGGCATGCTCGGCGACCAACTGCAGATCGTGCGTGACGATGATCACCGTGGTGCCGGCTGCGTTCAGGTCATCGAGAATTGCCAATAGCTCTCCTGCGCGTGCGCGATCTTGCCCGAACGTCGGCTCATCCAGCACCAGAACGTCCGCGCCGTCAATGAGTGCGGACCCGACAGACAGGCGTCGCTTCTGCCCGCCCGACAGCAGGAACGGATGCCGGTCGCGCACGTCTGCGAGCCCGAACCGTTCCAGCATCGCGCTGACCCGCGCGTCGATCTCGGCGGCGGCGACTTTGCGGATGCGCAAACCGTGCGCCAGCTCATCGAACACGGTGTAGGCCAGGAACTGATGTTCCGGGTTCTGGAACACGAAGCCCACGTGCGCCGCTCGCTCACGCGCGCCGGCCCGGCCGACGTCGAGCTGCCCGAGCCGGACTGCTGCGCGCGGTGACGGTACGACCCCGGCAATCGCCTGCACCAGGGTCGTCTTGCCAGCGCCGTTAATGCCGATCACGGCGAGAAAATCACCGCGGTGGATGTCCAGACTCACCTCGTGCAGAACCGGCACTTTCCCTGTGTGCACCGTGAGTTCGCGCACCTGGATGAGCGCGGCATCCTCGCGGTCTTGCTGGAGCTGCCTTCGGCCGCGCTCGGGCACCGCGTCTGCGGGCACCGCGTCTGCGGGCACCGCGTCTGCGGGCACTGAGTCCAGGGCTGCGCGCAACTCGGCGGGAGTCAGCGGCAGCGGGTCCAGCTGCAGGCCTGCGGCACGCAGCCGAAGCGCGGCCAGAGTCGCGACGGGCAGCCAGACGCCGAGCTGCAGGAGCGCATCCGCGTTGTTGCGCAGCGTCGGACCGACCGGTCCGTCGAAGGCGAGCCGGCCCGCGGCGTCGAGCACGACGACTCTGTCGACCAGGTCGATTGCGGCGTCGAGGTTGTGCTCGACCAGCACGATCGCACGGTTCGATGGGCCTTCGACGAGTGAGCGCAGCACGGCATACACTTCATCGATTCCGGCGGGGTCCAGGTTCGCAGTCGGTTCGTCGAGAACCAGCAGGGGGGCATCCAGTGCCAGCGCGCAGGCGATCGCAAGTCGCTGTCTGCCGCCGCCTGAGAGCCGGTCTGGGCTCTCGGCGCGGCGCTCCCACAAACCCACCTGGCGCAGGGCCGTCTCGGCGCGCCCTCGCACAACCTCGACCGGCAGTCGCAGATTCTCCGGCCCGAAGCAAACCTCGTCGAGCACGCTGCCGGTGACGATCTGGGCATCCGGATCTTGGAAGACCATGGCGACGTTCTCGCTCAGCCGAGCGGGCGAGGTGTCGGCGGTGCTCACGCCGCCGACGGTGACGGTGCCGTCGAGGGTGGCGGCGATCGCGTGCGGGATGAGCCCGTTCATCGCCAGCGTGAGAGTGGACTTGCCGCAGCCGCTCGGGCCGAGCAGGAGCACGACCTCGCCCGGGCGCACCGTGAACGTGATGTTGTCGGGAGTGCAGCGATCCTGTTCGGCGTGGCGGATGCGCACGCCGTCGATTGTGAGCACCGGCGGCGTTTCGACCCGCGCGTCAGGCGCGGCAGCGGGCGTCGCGTCGGGTCTTGTGTTGCTCGCCGCGTTGCTCGTCGTGTTGCTCGCCGCAGTCACGGAACTGGATTCTGCACCCGGGCGACGCGGCGCCGATCAATGGGAAGCGCGAGGCCGCGGCCGACGCCCGCCCGATTCAGCCCGGCCGCGACGGCGCGGCCGAGCACTGTGAAGACCACCAGGCTGACAACGAACACACCGGGCTTGACGATCTGGACCCACAGCGGCGCACGTTCGCCGGCGACGGCGATGAACTCGGCGACGGCGATACTCAGCCCGACGACAACCGCTGTCAGGTAGAAAACCCAGCCACGCCAGTACCGGTACGCGCTGACCGCGAACGGCACCTCCTGCAACGCTCCGACGAGCGCAAACGCCGGAATGTAGGCGACACCGCCTGGAAAGAACGGGGCAGCAACGAGGCCGGCCAACGTCGCTGTCGCGAAGGCAACGCCGCCACGCCGCAACAATGATTGAGCGATCACGCCGGGAAAGACGTATGCCCCGACGATCAGGCCATACAGCGGAGGGGCGACCGCGAGTAGCGCGGTGCCGGCGTAGATTGTCGGCAGGCACACGATGCCGCCCGCGACGCCGATCGCGGCGAGCGTCAAGAGCAGGCGGGTGCTCAGCTTGTGCATGTGTGTCGTTTCGAGTCGTGTTCGTGCGAGTCGTGTTCTTGCAAGGCGTATTCGTGCCAGTCAGGGGCGCTGCACAGCGAAGCTGCTCTACAAACTTAGCTGAGGCTTGCCTAACAATCCACTTCGCATTCCGCTCTGAACCCGCGGCCGAGTGCGCTCATCTGGTCGGTATCGAGCGTGAAAACGAGCCGGAAATGGCCACATGGACGCACTCGACGCAATCTGTGGGGTGAGGGGCGGGGCGAGCTCAGGCGAGCGCAAGCATTCCGGCGGCACCGACCGCCAGCACGAGGCCAACCCACTGCACCGGTGCGATCCGCTCGCGTAAGACGACGGCCGCGAGGATGATCGTTCCGGCCGGATACATTGCCGTCAGCACAGCGATCACACTGAGGTCGCCGATGCGCATTCCGACCAGCATCAGGATGTTCGCGGTCGCGTCGACCAACCCGCCCGCTGTCGCGAGCACTATGCCCGGTCGCCAACCGCCTCGAGCAGGTGCGGCGCTGCCGTCATCAGCGCTGCCGCCATCGGCCGTGCCGTGCCCGCCAGCGGTGGTGACCCAGCCCGTAACCCCGCCCGTAACGCTGCTCGTCACCCCGCGCGTGACGTCGGCCAGAACGCTCACCCGGCGCCCGCGCCGGTGCCACAGGGTAATCAGCCCGACGGTCGAGAACATGATCGCGGCGTTGACACCGCGGTTCATGATCAGCGGCACCAGCCCAGATTCGTGCGGGGTCGCGTCGATCAGGATCATGAAGACGCCGATCATGAGGCCGGAGCCGATCGCCATCAGAATGCCGCGCAGGCTGGGCCGAACGGCGCCGCGCTCGGGTACGAAGCCGACCAGCACGACCGCGACGAGGGCGAGCGCGAGTGCCGCGTAGCCGATCGGGGCAAATCGATCGCCGCCGATCAGCCCCCACGACATCGGGATCACCGCCGACACGACCGCGGTCAGCGGCGACAGGATGCTCATCGGCCCGATCGCCAGGCACGCGTAGAGCAATGAGATCGCGATGGCGCCCGTAACGCCGGAGAGTCCTCCCCAAAGGATCGCGCTCGGCGACCACGATCCACCGACGAAGGGTGCGACCGCCAGCAACAGAACCAGCCCGGCCGCGGCGGTGATCGCGGTGACGCGAATCGGGCTGATCCGTTTGGCGGCCAGGCCGCCGAGAAAGTCTGCGGAACCGAAGATCAGGGCAGCGACGAGGCCGATGATGACGGTGAACACAGGAAACCAGCTTAGGCGAAAGCAGCTGAACGCCCGCCGGCGCCCGGTGCGCCGGGTGTTGCACGGTGCGCCACTTCAACTGGCGCAACGTGTATGAAGTGGCGCGAATCCCGCCGGGCTACCCGATCGCGGCGCTCAGCCCCTCGGCCAGGGGCGTGGTGGGGCGGCCGATCAACCCTCGCAGTTCTCCGTTCGTCTCGCCGAGCAGGCCGTCGCGGATGTTGCCGTCCAGGGCGACGACGAAGCCGGCAGTCCCAGCATCCAGACCCGCGTCGGTGAGGATGCGAAGGTGCTCGTCTGAGCTCACCGGCGTGTACACGACGGAGCGGTCGATGATGCTGGAGATCGCGTCCGCGAGGTCATCGAAGCTCCACGCGACGTCTCCGGTGACTTCGTAGACGCGCCCGACGTGACCGTCTTCGATCAGCACGACCGCGGCAGCGTCCGCATAGTCGGCGCGGCTCGCGCTGGCGACCCTGCCGTCGCCGACGCTGGCCAGTACGGTGCCGGTCGTGCGCGCCTGCTCCAGCACGCTGACGTAGTTCTCGGTATACCAGCCGTTGCGCAGAATCGTGAACGGCAACCCGGATGCCGTGATCGCCGCCTCGGTCGCCTTGTGCTCGGGCGCCACCGCCAGCGCCGTGTCGTCCGCGTGTGGCGCACTGGTGTAGACGATGCGGCCGACACCGGCGGCGACAGCAGCATCGATGACATTCAGGTGCTGCTGCAGGCGGTGGCCGACCTCGCTGGCCGAAATCAGCAGCAGGGTGTCTGCACCGGCGAAAGCACGCTCGAGTGTTGCCGGATCGTCGTAGTCGATCGGTGCGACGGTGACGCCGCGCTCGGCGAAGTCCGCGATCTTCTGCACATTGCGGCCTGCGGCGACAATCTGCTCAGGCTCGACTCCGCGAGCCAGCAGCGATTCGATGACGAGTCGACCGAGGTGGCCTGTTGCGCCGGTGACGACAATGCTCATGGGATTCCTTTCGTTGGCTATCGGCCCAACCATGCGGTCTGCCGGTTTCTTCCCGGTTTGCGCAACCCGGTTCCGGCAACCCGGCTCAGGCAACCCGGCTCAGGCAATCCGGCATCGGCAACCCGGCATAGGCAACCCGGCATAGGCATCAGGGTCTACGCATCCCGCCGATCGTCGTCGTCGCCGTCGCGAGCCTGCAAGTTCTCCAGCCGCGCGTTGTACGCGACCAGTTCGGCGTCACCGTCGCGATCGGCTTGCCGGTCGAGTCGTTTGGCGGTGCGCTCGTCGGACTTCGCCCACATCGTTGCGACTCCAAGCGCCACCAACACCATCGGTATCTCGCTGGCGCCCCAGGCGATCCCGCCGCCGGTGTGCTGATCAGCGAGCAATGCCGCTGTGTTCGTCTGTCCGAGCGCGTGGTACCAGTCGGCGGCGAGCACGCCGTCGCTCATCATGAGGGCGACTCCGAAGAACGCGTGGAACGCCAGCGTTGCAAGCAGAACCATGAACAGGATCGGGTACGGTGGGCGTTTCGGGCCGGGGTCGATGCCGATGAACACCCAGAAGAACAGGTAGCCCGACAGCAGGAAGTGCACATACATCAGCACGTGCCATTCGTGAGTGGAAAGCGACGCGTAGAACGCAGGCGAATAGTAGAACACGATCAGGCTGCCTGCGAAGATCACGCCGGCGACGACGGGTTGCGCGAGAAAGCCCAGAAAGCGCGAGTGAGTGAACAGCAGTAACCATTCGCGGATGCCGCGACTTCCGTCGTGCCTGCTCGGTAGCGCCCGCAGGGCAAGCAACACCGGGCCCCCCAGAACGAGCAGCGGGGGAATGAACATCATCAACGCCATGTGCTCGACCATGTGACTACTGAAGTGGACCAGCCCGTAGACGGCGGGGCCGCCGCTCGTCGCCCATACCAGCACCGCGCAACCGGCTACCCAGCAGATCGACCGATAGATCGGCCAATGATCGCCGCGTCGGCGCAGCACTCGCGCCGCCCACAGGTAGCAACCCGCGAGGACGATTGCGAGCCCGAGCCACATCCATTCCCAGTGCCACACGGTGAACATCCGGAGCATCGTCACCGGCGGCGGATACGGAAACCCGAGAAGACCCGCGCGTGCCGCATCGCCGGTCAACGGAGCCTGCGACACCGGTGGCGGGCTCTTCGCGAGTCCGACGGCGATGCCGATTGCGAGGGTCATGAACACGACTTCGCTCACGGCAAGTCGAACGAACAGTCTCCGGTTCATCGGGTCTGCCTTCAGTGCAGGGATCACCCGCTTGCGCTGCAGCGCCCCAGCGAAGCCGAGAATCACCAGGATGCTCGCCTTGGCCACAATCAGAAGTCCGTACGGCGCAAGCAGGTCCGCGAACGTGTTCAAGCGCAGCGCCGCATTGACGACGCCGGAGAAGCCGACGGCCACGAACGCCCAACCTGCCAGCGTCGAATAGCGAGCGACGGCAACGCCGAATCCGCGTTTCACCGTCGTGCGCAGCAGAAGAAGTCCGGCGAGGCCGCCGACCCACACGGTGACCCCGACCAGGTGCACGGCCAGGCTGTCGACGGCGTTCGCATGTTCGAACGAACCGGCGGCATGCCCGGAAAGTGCGAGCGGAAGCAACGCGAAGAGCGCGAATCCGGCCGCAACTCCCACGGAGGTGAGTCTGTTCGCGAACAGGGCGATCACGGTCGCCACCAGCACGCACCCAGCAGAGACCACCAGCGACTGCCCGAGCTCGATCTGGAAAAGGAAAGTTGTGAATGCTGACGGGAACAGCGGATCACTGATCGCAACGCCGGAGACCTGGATGCCAGTCAGCACGATCACCACGCACGCCGCAACGAACCAGACGGCGCCGGCCCAGGCTGCCCAGCGCACCGCACGCCACTGCGAACGGCCGACTTCGCCTGGCACCTTGGTCTGCCCGGGCAGCACGAACGCGGCCAAAACGAGGAGTCCGACCGTTCCTGCTGCGGCCGTGTCGTGAATGGCTCGCACGATCGGCAGACCCTTGTCGACGATCGGCCCAGGGTCGAGCAATGCCGTGCCTGTTGAGAAGCCGCCGCCGAAGGTCATCGCCGCCAGCGATGCCGCCACAGCGAGCGGCACGCAGAGCACGAGGACGATGCTGGGGATGCTGACGCGCGGCAACCGGATCTCGGATTCTGGTTCAGGCTCCGGTCGGCCCCGCGTTGTGGATTGTGTTGTCGTCATGTCAGTCGTCGCCTGCTGAGTCGTCGCTCATGTCAGTCGTCGTCGGGCTCCGGGCCGGAGCCCTTGCCCGCGGCGTCTGGAGTGCGTGGCCGCCGTCGTGCAGTCACCAGAACCACGATCACGCCGATCACCGCGAGAACGATGATCACGACGGCGATTGCGATGATGATGCCGAGCGATGATGAGTTGGCGGTTGGAGTGGTTGTCGAATTCGGCGCGTTCGCGGCAGCGGTCGGATCAGCAGTGTTCGCGCCGGCCGCTGCCGAGCCGGCCGGGGTGGGCTCGGACCCTGCCCTGCCGCACGCAGGCCGTTCCTGTGACCCGGCGGCGGCCGTGGTTCCCGCGGGCGGCTGATAGCTGAAGCCGAACGAATTCGACACGGTATGGCCGTCCGCAGACACGACCTGCCAGGTGACGACGTATTTGCCCTCAGCACCAAGTGCCACGGGCGCTGACACGACTCGGCCGTCGATGGTCGGGCAGCCCGTTTCGAAGTGCGTGTTCGCTCCATCCGGACCGGTGACTTGCAGCAGCGCAGATGAGCCGTTGCCCGACAGGTCGAGCACGATGTCATCGAACGTGAGGGAAACGGTCTTCAGTGGCGTGGTCTGCACCGAGTCTGCTTTCGGGGTGCTGTCGACGAGGTAATCGTGCGCGCTGGCACCGGCTGCTGGGGCCAGCGCCAGCGCGCATGCGACGAACGCAGCGGCGACACTCGCGAAGATCCGCGTTCGTCTCGTGCTGTGTGTTGCGTGCGTGCGTGTTGTGCGCGAGTGCATTGCGCGCGAGCGTGTCGGCATCCGCATGGCTAGGCGTCCCTGCCCGTGTCGTTGTGTTCACCGGTGGCCGCCTTGGCCGCGCGGCCCTGCCTTGCGAGTGCGAACACGGCGACCACGAGCGCGATTGCGCCGAGCGCCAGCCCGCCTAGCCCGACCCAGACGCCTGCGGATTGCAGGTCACTGGAACCCGACGATCCGGATGCGGCATCCGTCGGATCTGCGGTGGGTGTTGTGGCGACCGTGGCCACGGTGGCCGCGCCCGACGCGCTCGGCAGTGCGTCGTTGATGTACAGCGTGGGCGCCGGATGCTGCGGCTCGGTACCCGAAGCGGGCGTCGGCTGGTTCCAGTCGACGACCGATCCATCGGAATACGTTTGGTGTGTCGGCAGCATGACGCTGCCTGTGTCGGGCACCGGCCCTGCCGACACGGAGAACTGCTGGAATTGGCCTGGGGCGATCACCGAGGCGGCGTCGGCCGTCCAGACCACCTTGCTGACCGCCTCGGTGATCGTTGCTGTCGCCGTCTTGACGGGTGTCGCGAGCTTTTCGGTCGTGACAACGGTTTGCCACCCTGCGATCGGCTGGTACGAAACCGTTGAGAACGGAGTTGTGGTTGGGAAGTCGACTTCAAGCTTCACCGTGCTCGCCGTCGCTGACTCGGTCGGCACGCGGAACGTGAGAACCGCGTACGAACCCGCCGTCGCCTGGTCCGGCGTTACGCGCACGTGGGCGCTCGCCGCCAGCGGAGCGGCCAGAGCCAGCGCCGAAGCGACGCCGAGCGTTGCCACCGTTCGAATGATCGTGATTTTCTTCATGGAGGGATGTCTTTTCTCGGGCGCAGGGCGCGCCCTTTGGGAGTGCAAGAGTAAGTGGCCCGCGGGCGTCGCGGGAATGAGCAGTGCAACTGACCGGCTGTCAGAATTGCGCGCAGCGCTGTTCGTGGCGGTGCAGCTCGTGGGCAGCACGATCGAGAGCACTGCAGATCGTCAGGCGCAGACTGGCGCGAGCATGGGCGGGCCGCGGTGGCGCATCCGCCCGATCATCAGGAGCGTGCGTGGCACGATGACCGGTTGTGAGTTGATGAGGGCAGTAGGAGGCGCATCCGGTCCGGTCGGCGCGTCGGCGAGCGTGCCCGCGACACCGACGATACGCACCGCAGCGGTCGCCAGCAGCCCCCAGAACGCGGCCTCTCCGTAGCGGAACGCCAGGATTGTGACGAGGGCGGCGCAAGCGTGCCCGACCCACATGCCGACGCTGTCCGGCATCATCGACACGTGAGCGGATGCTGCGGCACCGGTTGCGATCAGGTGGCCCCCGGCATGCAGATGGCCACCAGCCTCGCCGGCCGCGAACCGCGCCGGGCCGGGGGAGCTGAGGCTGAACAGCGCGTGGAACACGAACTGACTCAGCACGACCGAGATGCTCAGTCGCAACACAGAGAGCTTCTTGCCTGCGAGTGCAACGCACGCGGGCACGCAGAACGCGAGTGACAGTGCGACGGCGAGTGCGCCGGGAGTTCCGCCGCCGGCGAGAACATGGAACAGTGCGGACACGAACACTGCGGCGAGTGCCGCCAGCGTTCCGCGGGCAACGCGTGCCCAGCGTGTCCCCATGATGCTCCCGTCGAACTCGGCCTGCACTGTTTTGGCCTGCACTGTTTTGGCCTGCACTGTTTTGGCCTGCACTGATTTAGCCTGCACTGATTTAGCCCGCACTGTCCAGCCTACGGCAGCGCGATCCCGCCGCTTGCGCGGTTTTCCACAACCCGGTCATTGTCCACTGAGCCGCGCTCGTCTCCGCAGGCTGTCGGCCCAGCCGGATACCATGGCCGGGTGAGCTGGAACGCCGAGATCCCCGGGTATGTCCCCGACGACATCCCGTGGGATCCGGACGAGTTGGTTCCGCCCCCGGATGAATACGGCACTGATGAGTACCGCACTGATGAGTACGAACCCGAGCCCCCCGGTGGTCGAGTAGGGAGCGCCAGCGACCGTATCGAGACCCTCGGTGGTCGAGTAGGGAGCGCTAGCGACCGTATCGAGACCCCCACCGAAACCCTTATCCGCTCCCCGTTCAATCCGCCATCGGCCGCTCCTCACGCCGGCGCCGATCCGCTCACCGTGCTGCACTCCGTGTTCGGTTATGACGCCTTTCGCGGCGACCAGGCCGCCGTGATCGACCGCGTGATCGGCGGCGGCGACGCCGTGGTGCTGATGCCCACCGGCGGTGGCAAAAGCCTGTGCTACCAGCTCCCCTCCCTTATCCGCGACGGCACTGGCATCGTCGTTTCACCGCTGATCGCGCTCATGCAAGACCAGGTCGACGCGCTGAAGGCCGTCGGCGTGCGCGCAGCCTTTCTCAACTCGACCCAGGATGCCGCTGAACGCTCGCGCGTTGAACGTGCCTATCTCACCGGGCAACTCGACCTGCTCTATGTTGCCCCGGAAAGGCTGTCGTCCGAGGCGACGAAGCAGTTCCTTGCTCGTGGTCGGATCGCCCTCTTCGCCATCGACGAAGCCCACTGCGTGTCGCAGTGGGGGCACGACTTCCGCCCGGACTATCTGGCGTTGTCCGAATTGGCCGAGCGCTGGCCCGATGTGCCACGGATCGCGCTGACAGCCACCGCGACCCGCGCCACGCACACCGAGATCACCCAGCGGCTGAAGCTCGAGCACGCCGAGCACTTCGTCGCGAGCTTCGACCGGCCGAACATCCAGTACCGCATCGTCGCGAAGAGCGAGGTGCGCAAGCAACTCGTGAACTTCATCCGCGGTGAGCATCAGGGTGACGCCGGTATCGTCTACGGTCTCAGCCGCAACACAGTCGAAAAGACGGCTGAGCTCCTCCGAGACAACGGCATCGACGCGATGCCGTACCACGCCGGTCTGGATGCAGCCACCCGCGCCCGCACGCAGGCCCGCTTTCTGCGCGAAGACGGTGTTGTCATCGTCGCGACGATCGCGTTCGGCATGGGCATCGACAAACCAGACGTGCGTTTTGTCGCGCACATCGACCTGCCGAAATCCGTCGAGGGCTATTACCAGGAGACCGGTCGCGCCGGCCGTGATGGTGAGCCGTCCACTGCCTGGCTGGCATACGGGCTGCAAGACGTTGTGCAGCTGCGACGCATGATTGATGAGTCGCCCGGCGACCTCGCCCACCGCAGAAGAATGTCCGCGCATCTCGACGCGATGCTCGCGCTGTGCGAGACCGTGCAGTGCCGCCGTGTGAACCTGCTTTCCTACTTCGGCCAGGCCTCCCAGCCGTGCGGCAACTGCGACACCTGCCTGGCACCCCCGGAAAGCTGGGACGGCACCGTGCCGGCCCAGAAGTTGCTCTCCACGGTTGTGCGGTTGAAGCGCGAGCGGCATCAGCAATTCGGTGCTGGGCAGCTCATCGACATCCTGCGCGGCAAGCGCACCCCGCGCGTGGAACAGCACCGGCACGATCAGCTCGCGACCTGGGGGATCGGGCAGGAGCTTAGCGATCAGGCGTGGCGCGGCGTCGTGAGGCAACTGCTCGCGCAGGGGCTCTTGAAGGTCAACGACGACGGCTACGGCACGCTCGCGATCACGCCAGCCAGCGCCAAGGTGCTGTCTGGATCACATGTGGTGCAGTTGCGGCGCGAAGTCGAGCGGCCCGCTCGCTCGCGCGCGGCATCCGGGTCGAAAGGCGCCCTGGCGGAGCTTCCGGAATCGGCCCTAGCGCTATTCGAGGCGCTGCGCGCGTGGCGCGGCGAACGGGCGCGCGCACAGGGAGTTCCCGCCTATATCGTGTTCGGTGATGCAACGTTGCGCGGCGTGGCACTGACCCGACCGGCTACGCTCGCGGAACTCGACGGCATCAGCGGCATCGGAGCGAAGAAGCTCGAAACCTATGGGCAGCAGTTGCTCGACGTGGTGGCATCCGACTCATCGTTGGTCGAGTAGGCCGCTCGCGGCCGTATCGAGACCACCGGCAGTCGCCTACCGCTGCGGGTACACCGTCTCTCCGCGCTCCAACATCGCCACATACTCGGCGATTTTGCGGGCACGGGTTTCCGCACGCTTCACGTTTCCGATCCGGAACAGGATGGCGAACCGATTCTGACTCGTCAGAGTCGCAAAGAACGCGGATGCCGCGGGGCTGGCCGCCAGCGCTGCGGCCAGATCGTCCGGCACCTCCGCCGTGCTGTGCGACGCGTAAGCGGCGTCCCACCGGCCATCTGCCCGGGCTCGCTCGATTTCACGTAGTCCTGCCGGCTGCATACGACCTGATTCGATCAGCCGCGTCGCTTTTTCGCGATTGATCTTCGACCAGATGCTGCGCGCTCGCCGCGGTGTGAACAGCTGCACATAGTGATCGTCGTTCAACCGGCCGACCTGCCCGTCGATCCAGCCATAGCACAGTGCGACCTCCACAGCCTCGGAGTAACTGACGCTTGGCCGCGTCCCGCCCTTCTTCGCGATTGCCAACCGGATGCCGTCGCTTGAGGCGTGCTGATCGTGGAGCCAACGCTCCCACGCATCGGCGTTCTCGCAGAACACGATCTCGCGTTCGGTCACCGGAATCACCTGCCCTCGTCAAGCAATCTAATCAATGTGCGTAGATTGCGCGTCGTCGTCAACGCCTTGAAGCGGGCGCGCGACGAGGCTTTTCCGACGACGCTGTCGACCGTATGCCCTCGCTCGACGGTCCAATAGAGCACGCCGTCGCCGTCCGCGATGCTCTCCAGTGCCGGGTCAAGGTCAAGGTCGAGCAACACGGAGCGGGGACCGTTGTCGATCGGTTCCTCGTCGATCACGAAAATGACATACGGATGCCAGCCCTCGCGCTGTGCATCGAACGGGAATGCATCGACGACCCGTTGGAGCTCGTCGAGCGTCAGCACGTGCACCCACGCTTCGTAGCCGAAGCGCTCGCGCAGCGCTGCTTCGATCAGCGGCCGCAGTTCCGCAGCGGGCGCATCCGCCTGAAAAACCACATTGCCGCTAGCCAGCACTGTCTTCACGGCGCCGAAACCGCGTTCGCGGAACAGCGCCGCAAGGTCGGCCATCTTGATGTTGATTCCACCGACATTGACTCCGCGCAACAGAGCAACATATCTCTTCATCGACACCAATGCCTCCTGGTAAAGCATGCCGTGTGCCTGCGCCGCTTGCCAATATTAGTGTGGTGCGCCGCTAAGCTCGGCAGCGTGAGCCCAGACTCGGCGCCGACGCCAGCGAAGAAGCCGCGCATTCCACGCCGCTTTGCGCTTGGCGGCGGTATGGCGCTGGTCGCCGTTCTGGTGTACCTCGTAGTGATCGGGCTCTATGCGTCCAGCGGCCGGTTTGCCCCGCTCGGCACGCTCGACGAGCCCCCGCCGGCCGGCGGCGTCACGGTGTTGCTGAGTCCGGATGCGGTGAATGCGGCGGGAGGACGTCTTCATGTGAACATGCAGGTCGTGCCGTCGAAACAACTGATTGCGGATGACGGTTTGACGTTCGCGCGAACGATTACGGTCGTCATCGCACCCACAGCCGGTGAGCAGTCGATCACCTTCGCACAGGGGTCGGTGCCGTCCGTTGTGCCTCTGGACATCATCGTTGACGGCTCGGTCGAAAACTGGCCACTCGACCAGTACCGCGTGCCGCAACTCGTCGTGTTCGCCTATAGCGGTAGTGGAACCTCGAAGGTTGCCATGCCGGCGGATGTGCGAAGTCTGTCCGGTTACATTCCGGGCTGGAATCTGAAGTGGAAGATCAACCCTGCCGCTAAAACGCCGACTGATTCCACGGTCGCGGCTGCGCAATCTGAACTCCCCACCATAGATCTGCGGATCATCCGTTCCAGCAGCACGATCGCATTCGGGATCGTCTTACTCATCCTGATGGTGGTGATGGCTTCCCTGGTGTTGTTCGTCTCCATTTCCGTGTTCCGAGGTAAACGCAAGGTCGAGCCGTCGTTCATGAGCTGGACGGCAGCGATGCTGTTCGCAACAATCCCGTTGCGCACCTTCCTGCCCGGCTCACCGCCGATCGGCTCGTGGATCGACTACCTGGTCGTTCTGTGGGTGGTCATCGGCCTCATCTCTGGGATGGTGATCTATGTCAGCGCGTGGTGGCGCTGGGGTGCGCGCGCCGATCGAGTCGGTCCCTCCGTTCCGTGAGCCCGTTTCCGTTCCCTGAGCCCGTTTCCGTTCCCTGAGCCCGTTTCCGTTCCCTGAGCCCGTTTCCGTTCCCTGAGCTTGCCGAAGGGTCCCACGACGAACCCGTCGGCGCTGTGACTTTCCACAGGCCGTTCGCGCGGCATCCGCAGTGAATTTGTCACTTGCGCACGCACGACTTCGCAACCCGGCGCATCCGGCATAGCGTGGAGGTGACGTGACCGAATCGTAAAGCGCCGCACAGGCGATACGAACGCGAACCACAAACACGAAGAAGGACCGACGATGGTTGACATTGCCTCCCGCACGAAAGCACGAAGCGCCCGCACGGATGAAATCTCGCTTGCGACGGGTCCGATCGACATGGATGCGCCGCCGGTCACGGTCGACATCGCCTCGCTCGGCCGCCAACTCCTCGGCAGCTGGCCGGATGCCCGCATCGCGGCGCGAAAGCTGTCCGCTCGTTCCGATATGCAACGCATCGAAGGGCAGACCTACCAGGAGCATCGAGCACGCGTGTTCGGCCAACTGAGCCTGCTCGTTGAAAATGGCCAGGTGCATCGCGCCTTCCCGATGGCGCTCGGCGGCAAGGACGACCACGGCGGTAACATCGCCGGCTTCGAGGAGCTCGTCACAGCCGACCCGTCGCTTCAGATCAAGGCAGGCGTGCAGTGGGGTCTGTTCGGTGCGGCTGTGCTGCACCTCGGCACCGAGCGTCATCACGAGAAGTATCTGCCCGACATCATGAGCCTGAAGGTCCCCGGCGCGTTCGCGATGACGGAGATCGGTCATGGCTCGGATGTCGCCTCCATTGCGACCACGGCGACCTACGATCCCGCAGCTCAAGAATTCGAGATCCATACGCCGTTCGCGGGCGCGTGGAAAGAGTTCCTCGGCAATGCCGCCGTCGACGGCAAGGCGTGCGTCGTGTTCGCCCAATTGATCACACAGGGCGTCAACCACGGTGTGCACGCGTTTTATGTTCCGATCAGGGACGACAGCGGCCAGTTCCTCCCCGGAATCAGCGGAAAGGACGACGGTCTCAAGGGTGGCCTGAACGGCATCGACAACGGTCGGCTCTGTTTCAACCACGTGCGCATCCCCCGCGTCGACCTGTTGAACCGATACGGCGACGTCGCCGACGACGGCACCTACACGAGCCCGATCGCCAGCTCTGGCCGGCGGTTCTTCACCATGCTCGGAACTCTCGTGCAGGGCCGCGTCTCCCTTGACGGTGCCGCGACGATCGCCTCGGAGATGGGCCTGGCGATCGCGATCACCTACGGAAGCCAGCGCCGCCAGTTCAACGCGGCCAGCGACACGGAAGAGGAAGTCATCCTCGACTACCAGCGGCACCAGCGGCGGTTGATCCCTCGGTTGGCGACGACGTATGCGCAGATCTTCGCGCACGACAAGTTGCTGCTGAAGTTCGAGGAGGTGTTCAGCGGCAAGGCGGACACCGACGACGATCGTCAAGACCTCGAAACGCTGGCCGCTGCGCTCAAGCCGCTCTCGACCTGGCACGCACTCGACACGCTGCAAGAGGCACGCGAAGCGTGTGGCGGAGCGGGCTTCATGGCCGAAAACCGCCTTGTGGGGTTACGTGCCGATCTGGACGTCTACGCCACTTTTGAGGGCGACAACAACGTGTTGCTGCAGCTGGTCGCCAAGCGTTTGCTCACCGACTATTCTCGCAAGTTCGCCAAGGCGGATGCCGGTGCCCTCGCCCGCTACGTCGTCACGCATGCGGCCGATCGCGCCTACAACGGCTCGGGTCTGCGCAGTATTGCCCAGACTGTCGCCGACTTCGGCTCGACCGCGCGTTCAGTCGGGCAATTGCGCGACACGAACACGCAGCGAGAGTTGCTGACGGATCGCGTCGAGACGATGATCTCCGAAGTGGCGATGCGCCTGCGTCATGCGAACAAGTTGTCGAAGCCGGAGGCCGCTGCACTGTTCAACTCGCAGCAGAACGAACTCATCGAGGCGGCGCGCGCACACGGCGAGTTGTTGCAGTGGGAGGCGTTCACCGAGGCGCTCGAGCGTGTGACGGACCACGGCACCAAGCAGGTGCTGACCTGGTTGCACGACCTGTTCGGGCTGACGGTGATTGAGAAGCATCTCTCCTGGTACCTGATCCACGGGCGGCTCTCGCCGCAGCGCGGGCAGGCGGTCAGCGCATATATCGACCGTTTGGTCGCCCGGCTTCGCCCGCACGCAGTAGACCTTGTGGATGCCTTCGGTTACAGTCCCGAGCATCTGCGCTCGACCATCGCAACGGGCATCGAGCGCGAGCGCCAAGACGAAGCCCGTGACTACTACCGGTCGCTGCGCCTGTCGGGCGCCGCACCGATCGACGAGAAGTCGCTCAAGCCGAAGAAGCACTGACTCGGCGAGGCGTTACTCTGACAGCAACGAAAGGGGCTGCCATGGCCATCACCGATTTCGAGCGCTACCCGCTGACGTTCGGGCCGAGCCCGATCCACCATCTGCCACGGCTGACCGCGCACCTGGGCGGTGCTGATCTCTGGGCCAAACGCGAAGACGTGAACAGCGGCCTCGCATTCGGTGGCAATAAGACGCGCAAGCTCGAATATCTCATTCCGGATGCTCTCGCCCAGGGCGCGGACACCCTCGTCTCGATCGGTGGTTACCAATCCAATCACACCCGCCAGGTGGCGGCAGTTGCTGCGAAACTCGGGCTCAAGGCGCGCCTCGTGCAGGAGAACTGGGTGGACTGGCCGGACCCGCTCAGCGACCGGGTCGGCAACATCCAACTTTCGCGGATCATGGGCGCGAAGGTCACGCTGGACAGCGCCGGGTTCGATATCGGCATCCGCAGCAGTTGGCAGCAGGCGATCGATGAGGTGATCGCGGATGGCGGCACGCCGTATCCGATTCCGGCGGGCGCATCCGATCATCCGTTGGGCGGTCTGGGGTTCGCCAACTGGGCGTACGAAGTCGAGCAGCAGGAGCGGGAGCTCGGCGTCTTCTTCGACACGATCATCGTCTGCGTCGTCACCGGCTCGACCCACGCCGGGATGGTCGCGGGCTTCGCCGGGCAAGACCGCCCTCGGCGGGTCATCGCGATCGACGCGTCCGCGACGCTGGGGAAGACGCGTGCACAGGTCGAGAAGATCGCCCGGAACACGGCCGAGCTGATCGGGCTCGGCAGGGAGCTCCGCGACGACGAGATCACGATTCTGGGGGATTGGGCCGGCGACTTCTACGGCATCCCGGTCGAGTCGACGCTGGAGGCGATCAGGCTCGGCGGCTCGCTCGAAGGCATGATCACCGACCCCGTCTACGAGGGAAAGTCATTGGCCGGTTTGATCGATCTCGTGAAGTCCCGTGACATCCCAGCGACGAGCACCGTACTTTACGCGCATCTCGGCGGGCAACTCGCGCTCAACGCCTACAGCGGGCTGTTCCGCTCCTGACACGCATCCCCGTCCCATACCCTCCGTGAGGTGCGGACTTTTGTCGGATATCCCCAACCGATAGCGGCAGAAGTCCGCACCTCAACTGGGGCTGGGGGCTGGGGGGGACGCGGGAGGGCGCAGTTCAGATCAAGCCGAGCGCCTGCACGGCTTCGCGCTCCTCGATGAGCTCGGCGACGGAAGCGTTGATTCGTTCTTGCGAGAACGTATCAATGTCGAGCCCCGGCACGATCTGCCAGCCGCCGTCGATTCCGCGCAGCGGGAACGACGAGACGAGGCCCTCGGGCACACCGTACGACCCGTCAGACACAACGCCCGCTGAGGTCCACCGCTCACCTGTCCCGTTCACCCAGTCGAAGACGTGGTCGATCGCGGCACTGGCGGCGGATGCCGCGCTCGATGAACCGCGCACCTGGATGATCTCGGCCCCGCGTTTCGCGACCCGCGGGATGAACTCGTCGGCCAGCCATGCTTCCCCGACCAGTTCGGTGACCGGGCGTCCGTCGACCAGGGCATGGGAGACATCCGGATACTGGCTGGCCGAATGGTTGCCCCAGATGGCGACGCGTTCGAGTTCGCCGACGTGCACGCCCAACTTCGTTGCCAGTTGCGCAATCGCCCGATTGTGGTCGAGCCGCGTCATCGCGGTGAAACGGTCGGCAGGAACATCCGGTGCGTGAGCGCTCGCGATGAGCGCATTGGTGTTGGCAGGGTTGCCGACGACGAGCACCCGCACATCGGATGCCGCCCCCTCGTTGATCGCGACGCCCTGCGGACCGAAGATCGCGCCGTTTGCCTCGAGCAGATCCGCCCGCTCCATGCCAGGTCCGCGCGGGCGGGCGCCGACCAGAAGCGCAACGTTGGCGCCGTCGAAGGCGCGGGTCGCGTCATCCGTCACGTCGATCGAGTGCAGGAGTGGAAAAGCACCGTCCTCGAGCTCCAGCGCCGTGCCGTTCGCTGAGGCGATGCCCTGTGGGATCTCCAGCAGCTTGAGGGCCACCGGGGTGTTCGGGCCGAGCAACTGCCCGGAGGCAATGCGGAACAGCAGCGCGTAACCGATCTGGCCGCCGGCGCCGGTTACTGTGACGGTGACGGGCGCGGTGGTGGTGGGTGCGGTGGTGGTGGGCGCCTTGGTGGTGGGCGCAGTTGTGGCAGGCGCTATCGGCGCGGTGATGTCGTTCGAGGAGGGCACCTGATCAGCCTATGTCGACTGGTGCCGGTGCGGCGCCGACAAGACCCCCGGCCGGACTACGCCGAGCCCGGCCGGGGTCTTGGCAACGGTGCCGGGACCTCCGAGGGGAGGCGGCCGTCACCAACGGATCAATCAGTGGGGGGCGCTTCCTGATCCGCAGAGGCAATGTATTTGAGAAGCTTGAATGAAAGGTAAGTAGTTGCTGGTGCTCAGCTGATTGTATGGTGACGATTAGATCACAGCACACCCTCCTCGGCCGCTTCTGCGGCCGTGTCACCGGTCGGGCGTGGATGGCGCGGCTGGCTGCGCGGGTCCCGTAGCAGCGCCGTCAGAATGAGTGCGATAAGCGGAAGGGCGACCAAGACGCCGAGTGCGAGCTGGAGGCCGAGGGTGTCGGCGAGCAGGCCGAGTACCGGGGTGAATAACCCACCGATCGAGACGGCGAGCCCGACGGTCACCCCGCTGGCCGTTCCGATGCGGTGCGGCAGGTAATCCTGTCCCAGGATCACGAACACGGCGAACGGGATGAAGATGGTCACGCCCGTGATGGCAACAAACGCCATTGCCACTGGCCACGTCGGCGACAGCACGATTCCGGCCATCGCTGGGATCGTCAGCGCGAAGCCGATCCGGATGCTCAGCAGCCGTCCGAAGCGGTCGGCCAACCAACCGCCGATCAGCGTTCCACCCGCTCCCGCGATCAAAAACAGGGTGAGAGCGGCTCCGCCCTCGACCAGTGTCGCATCCAGGTTATGGATGAAGTACACCGCCAGGAACGAGGTCAGCCCGAAGAACACGATCGAGCGCACCACGACGATCGAGGTCAGGCGCAGAAAGGCCGGCCAGTTGTCATCGCCGATCACGGCGGCCGGTCGACGTTTGTCCGTGGTGCGTCCGTCCAGCACGGTGTGCAGTCTGCTGATCAAGATCGAAGCCATCACCAGTGCGGGTAAAACGAGGAGTACGGTGCCGCCGAGCCCCGTGGCCAGAAGCAGCGGTGTTGCGACGAGAGAACCCAGCGCGAATCCGACGTTGCCGCCGAGCGCGAAGACGCTCATCGCTCGATTGCTGTTTCCGGATGCCTGTCGTGCGGCTCTCGCAGCCTCCGGATGGAACGCGGCGATGCCGAGACCGGACAGCGCAATGAGAAGCCAGGTGACGAGATAGGTCGGAGACAACCCAACCAACCCGACGCCGATGGCGGCAGTGAGCATTCCTGCCGGGATCATCCAGCGTCGTGGCGCGCGATCGCCTAACCAACCGAAGGCCGGCTGAGCGACCGATGACAGAACGGTCGCGGCCAGGGTCAGTCCGGCGATCGCGGCGTAACTGTACCCGCGCTCTGCAACGAGAAACGGCAATAGGGCAGGAACGACACCCTGGTAGATGTCGTCTGCCACATGGGCGGACGCCATCAGGGCGACGCCCCTGCGATTGACAGGCACCGCGTTCATGCGCGACGGCGTGGCGCGTAGCGAAGAAGCGGCTGCTTGTGCCACCGCTGCCGCGCCATCTTCTAAGTTCGCCCCGCCTTCGTTTTGCAGTCTATTCCCGTGGCAGTCGAAAAAGGGCCCCTCACCGGTGTGAGAGGCCCCGAGTATCGGGCTATCAGCGTCCCTTGCGCGGCTTGATGAAGGCGGTCTCGGCCTTCTCCCGCTTTTGCGCGCGCTTGTCTTTCAACGACAGCTGCGCGGCCTTTTTCGTTTTTTCTCCTCGAGGCGATTTTCCAGCCATTTCCACTCCGCTTCCCTTTGTCAGATGGCGTGCTTCCGACGACCATAGCCCACTTGCCCGAGGAAAGCATCTTTTGTCTGATCAGGAAAAAAACTTCGGAGTCGAGCGTGACTAGAAAGCACGCTTCACGAGAAATCGTGCGTGACTAGAAAATGTCTCTGATGAGAAGATGCCTGTGACTAGAAGATATCGGGGCTGGGCGCGCTTGCGTGCCGGATCACGACATCCGCGTGCCTGTCGAACCGGTAGCCGACACCGCGGACGGTGCGCACGATGTCTTCGTAACGGCCGAGCTTGGCGCGCAGCCGGCGAACATGCACGTCGATGGTGCGCTCGTTCGGGATCTCCTCTTCGTCAGAAGACGACCACAGGGAGGAAATGATCTCGGCACGGTCGATCGTGCGGCCCTCGCGCAGCACTAAATACTGCAGCAGCTCGAATTCTTTGTACGTCAGAGCCACCGTCTGGTTGTCGAGTACGAGGCGTTTGCGCGAGATGTCGACGACGACGCCGTTGAGTGCGCGGTCCTCATCCTCATCCTCGTCAACGTGGCGGTGCCGGGCAACGGCCGCAGGGTCCTGCAGCGCGAGTCGGACGACGTCGACGTCGCGGCCGCCAGCGCCTTGCGGCGCGAGGGCCACCGCGGCATACGTTTCTGAACCGGGGGCAAGTTCCGTGGTCAGGCGCTTGAGCGCCTCGACAATGCGGCCGAGGTCGGTACCGGCTGCAGCGGCCTTGGCTTCGTCGATTCCGACGTAGAGCACGAATCCACGCGCTTCGGTTCCGCTGGGGACTGCGCGAATACGCGCGGGGGCGGGTGCAACGGGCGCAGCTGGCGTGGACTGTTCGGGCGCGTGCACGGGTCGAACGGGTGTTGCGCGCTTCTGCACAGGCAAGGGGGTTATCCGGTTCGGCTGCCGAACCGGGTGCACCGGGCGCGGGTTGGCTGCGTGGCGGAGCGCGGGATGAGTGGCACTGCGCACGACGGGGGCGCTGGAGGTGCTGCTGACAGCAGCGCTGCCGATGGAGGTGCTGTCAATGGTGCTGTCGATGGTGCTGATCGGGTCGATGGTTGCGAGAGACATCTGAAAAGTCCTTTGGTGATGATGCGGGTCGTGCTGGGTGAATGCCGAATCGGGCTGCGGCGAGAGTGCGGCAATCGATGTGATGCGGATTCGCCCATTGCTCTGGAACCGACAGTGCGCGGATTCGAGAGCGTGTTGAGACCGGAACGCTATCCGGTGCGGATGCCGAGACCAGGCATCCGTGGAACCGTGCGTGTTGCGCGAAATCAGATTCGCTGCATCGCGAGGGTTCGGCGGGAGGTCGTCAGATTAGCGACACATTCGACAACACATGACGCGCTCGCAGCCGGGCATCATCATGCCGGCATCCCCAGGGGCCTCAAAGGAGGTCAAGGAGCGCGATTTGTCAGTCATGTTTCTCAGTAAAGCGCCTTGCGTCGCCGGATGTCAAATTGTTGCGCAGTGTTGCACCAATTGGGCACGGTGCGTCCAGGCCGCGCGGGCGATCAGTGCCACTCAGACGGTGCCGTAGAGGCGGTCGCCGGCGTCGCCCAGACCGGGCACGATGTAGCCGCGCTCGTTGAGGCGTTCGTCCACGGCGCCGAGTACGAGCGTGACATCCCGGCCCTCCGAGAGCTTCTCAACGGCCGCAATGCCTTCCGGTGCCGCGAGAATGCAAATCGCCGTCACATCCACGGCACCGCGTTTGAACAAGAACTCGATCGCGGCACCGAGAGACCCGCCGGTGGCGAGCATCGGGTCGAGCACGAAGCACTGGCGATCGGAGAGATCGTCGGGCAGGCGCTCGGCGTACGTGGTCGGCTGGAGAGTTTCCTCGTCGCGCACCATGCCCAGGAATCCGACCTCCGCGCTCGGCACCAACTTGACCATGCCCTCGAGCATGCCGAGACCGGCGCGCAGGATCGGCACGACCAGCGGCTTCGGATCACTCAGGGTGACGCCCGTCGTGTGCGCCACTGGGGTCTCGATTTCAACGGAAGTAATTCGAACGCTTCGGGTCGCCTCATACGCCAGCAGAGTGACGAGTTCCTCCGTCAGCGCCCGAAAGGTCGCAGATGCGGTGTCGCGGTTGCGCAGAACCGTCAATTTGTGGGTGATCAGTGGGTGGTCCGCAACGTGCACTCGCATAGGCTCAATCTAGTCGATCCGGCCCGCCGTCATGAGCCGGCTGCCTGCTTGTCGAGAAGGAGAATCCTGTGGCTCCCCGAGTGGCGATCGAGCACCACGAATGGATGCTGCGCGCTCTCGCCGACGCGCGCCTCGCGGTCGCCACTGGCGACGTTCCGGTCGCTGCCCTGATTCTGGATCCGACAGGGCGCGTGATCGGCACAGGACGCAACGAGCGGGAGAAGCTACAGGATCCGACGGCGCATGCCGAGATCGTCGCGTTGCGCGCCGCTGCGCACGCTCTCGGAGACTGGCAACTGAACGGTACGACGCTTATCGTCACCCTGGAGCCGTGCGTGATGTGCGCAGGCGCGATCCTCGCAGCGCGCGTGCCACGGGTGGTGTTCGGCGCGTGGGACGAGAAGGCCGGCGCGGCAGGAAGCGTGTACGACGTGCTCCGCGATCGCCGGCTGAACCACCGGGTCGAGGTCATCGCCGGTGTCGAAGCGGATGCCTGCGCCGCAGTCCTCGAGGAATTCTTCGCCGGACGTCGCCCCTAGGTTCCCTGCCCTTTGAGACGGTCTCCCTTCGGCTCCGCTCAGGGACCGGAGGGTCAGTCGATACTCTTGATGACGATCGCGTCTGTCGGCGGGTTCGTGTCGTTCGGGTCGACGTAGACGTCCGGCTCGATGTAGATCACTCGGGCTGCCGGTACCGCCTGCCGGATACGCGCCTCGATCTCGTTCGTTTCGACTGCGATCGTGCGCAGTCGATGATTGGCCGCCATGCCCAGCTTGGCGGCGACCATGAGTTCATCCGGTCCGAGATACAGGGTCTTCATGTGGATGATGCGCGGCGCATGCTCACCGGAAGTGATCGCATCCCGGATTGCGGCGACATCCGCATCGCTTGCGCCCTCGCCGACGAGCAGGCTCTTCGTTTCGATTCCGAGGATGATCGCGACCGCCACCAGCAGGAGACCGATCAGGATGGTTCCGACAGCATCCCAGATGCCGTTGTGCGTGATGATCGTCAGGCCGACGCCGAAGAGCGCGAACGTCAGACCGACCAGAGCCGCGACATCTTCGAGCAGGACGACCGGCAATTCGGGCGCCTTCGCGTTGCGGATGAAGCCGACCCACGTGCTGTTGCCTTTGTGCGGCTTGGACTCGTGGATGGCGGTGCGCAGTGAGAAACTCTCCATGCCGATCGCGATCACCAGCACGAGCAGCGGTAGCCACCACACCTCGAGCGGGTGCGGATTCTGAAGTTTTTGGATGCCTTCATACAGCGAGAAGACGCCGCCGACCGAGAACAGGATGATCGACACAACGAACGCGTACACGTAGCGTTCGCGTCCATAACCGAACGGATGCTCGCTGTCTGCGGCCTTCTTGGCCTTTCGGCCCCCGAGCAGGAGCAGCAACTGATTGCCGGAATCCGCTAGTGAGTGCACGCTTTCGGCGAGCATCGACGACGACCCCGAGAACGCCCACGCGATCAGTTTGGTCACGGCGATGCCGAGGTTGGCTGCGAACGCGGCGATGATCGCCCTGTTGCCTCCCGATGCGCTCATGCCCCAATCCTATTGACGCGCCGATCGGTTGCGACCATACGTGTGTCGCCTCTCGGCGGGTCGGTTGCGTTGCAGGGGATGAAAGGATGCGCGTGTCGTTGTTGACCGAGTGGTCGGGGCCGATTCTGGCGCATCACTGCGGGGTCATGTGCGCATGAGTGGGGTTTGTGATTGGCGTGGTGTTCGGGCGAGTTGTGCGAGCCAGTTCGGGGGGTGGATGGTGGGTGTGCCGTGGTGCATTGTCACGGTCCAGATTCCTGTGTCGAGCATTCTGTGGTGCCACCAGCAGGCGAGCACGCCGTTGTCGACGTGGGTTGGCCCGCCGCGGTGATCGGGCACGACGTGGTGTGCTTCTGAGGCTGTGGCGGGGATGGGGCAGCCGGGCACGATGCACGTCAATCCGTCTCGCGCGGCCATGGCTCGGCGTTGTGCTTTCGTGAAGTACCTGGACTTGCTGCCCAGCTTGATGATGCGCCCGCCGGGGCCGAGGATCACCGATTGCACGCCACCGTCACAGACGAATTGACGAACGACCGATGCCGGGATCGGGTCTTCGATGCCCGAAATCTTGCCCGTGCCGTAAGGTGCGTCGCGGTCGAGTGCGCTGGGGTCGAGCGTGTCGGGGTCGAGTGCGCTGGGGTCGAGTGTGTCGGGGTTGAGTGTGTCGGCTTTCGCGGTGATCAGTACGGTTGGTGGGGTGCTGAACTCTTGCGAGGCGCCGAAAGATTTGACCATCGCGGCGAACAAGTCGGCTTTCTGCTGTCCGGCCGTGCGCGGATCGGCCGCAATGCCTCGCTCCTCGTTCTCTTCCTTCTCGAGGAATTTCGGTGCGGTCCGCGGGGTGACGACCGCTTCCAGCACTGCGAGGGTGATTGCGGCGATCTCTGGTGTGACGGCTCCGCCGAACGGGTGGACACCGTTCTTTGCCGTGCGAGACATCCAGAAGTCCCGACGTTGCAGGGCCTCTTCGGCCGACGGCTCGACTCCGTCGGGATCCAGAGCGTCCCGCCAGGCTCGCGCCTGGATCCGGATCAGGTCCGCCGGCAGCGGGATACCGGCCATGCCGGCCATGCCGGCCACCCCAGTTTCGGACGGGATCGCCGTCTCGGACGCCACCGCCTCCCCGTCTTCTTGCATGAATTGCTGACCTGTCGCGGCAGCGACCAGGAGTCGCTCGGCGACCAGCAGATCATCGATCGCGGCTCGGGGTGAAGCCGTCGACAACTCGCGTGTGATGGCCTCCGCCGTGTCCAACCCGATACGACCCGCCGTGAACGCGGCCCCAACGGTCGAGAAGAGAGCGGGCAGGGCCGCGCCGGTCGCTGATGTGCGCGGCAACGCGGTGGCGCCCAGTCTCAACCGTCGGCGGATGGTCCCGGATGCTGCGGCGGTGACGCGTTCGAGCAATTCGACACTGTTGCGACACCCGCGGGTCGCTGCCAAACCGTTCGAACCGAATGCGGGGTCGCTGCGTTTGTCGACCTCCGTGGCCGTGGCCACCCGGAGCGCGTCGATGACCCGCCCCGCTTCTTCCGCCCGCGCCGTGATGAGGAGTAGATCATCCGCGCTCATCGCCCACAGCGCGGAAGAATCGATGGTCGACGCGGCGTCGATCATGTTCTCCAGTGCGGCGGTCGGGTTGTCCATACCCGTAAGTCAACCAGGCACCACCGACATTGAGCAGGGCATGAATGCGCAGATCAGAAGCAACTTCCCGAGTGTGTGTCATCCGGACCAGTGTGCGTTATTCGGCGCGTCTGCGTCGTGCTCGCCGGGGTCTCGATACGCTCGCTAGCGCTGACTACTCGACCACCGGCCCCCCGTTGGTCGAGTAGCGCACGAGCGCAGCGAGTACGCGTATCGAGACCCGCGTTCACCACTCGACCGGTGCCCGTCGACCACCAGTCAGTCGACCGCTGCCACCTCCAGCAACCACACCTGCTCCGGATACGATGCCGGCGCCTGCAAACCCGCGGAGGCCAACGCGCGGCCCGACAGCACCGTTCCCTCGGGCGCATCCGCCGTACCGAACCAGGCCGGCACGGGATAGCCGTGCGGTCGGCCGCCGTTCGAGGCCCAGCCGATCGTCAGCGGGCGCACGCGGTAGCGGCGATCCGGGTCTAGCTCTCGCAGGGTGAACCGGCCGAGCGGCAGCACGACAGGCAGCGCGAGGTACGCCAGCGAAAACAGTGCGTGCGAGCGATCATGCGACACCACGCCGCTGATCCACAGTGCCGGGTCGCTCTCGTCCATCCGCACGAGATCCCCGGAGTGCAACAGCGATCGCTGCGTCTTGTACAACGCGATCCACTCGCCGAGCTGGGCGAATTCGGCATCAGTGGCGCGGGTCAGATCCCACTCGATTCCGAAATGGCCGAACAGCGCGGTGCCCGCGCGGAAGCTCAGGTCGTGAACCCGCCCGGTGGTGTGCGAACGACCGGATGCGACGTGCGAGCCGAGCAGTTCGGCCGGCAGCAATTGCGCGGTCCAGCGGTTCATCTGCTGCCGTTCGAGCGGGTCGATGCAGTCGCTCACCCACACCCGGTCGGTGCGTTCGAGCACGCCGAGATCGACCCTCGCGCCGCCCGACGAGCACGATTCGATCTCCAGTGCGGGGAAGCGGCGCTTCAGCTCGTCCATCAGCCGATAGGTGGCAAGGGTCTGCGCGTGCACGCCCGGCTCGCCGCCCGGGGTCGTGCCCGCATCCACGAGGTCGCGATTGTGGTCCCACTTGATGTACGGGATGTCGTATTCGGCAAGGATCGCCGTCATCCGCTCGAGAACGTAGGCGAACGCATCCGGAATGCCGAGATTGAGCACCTGCTGGTGACGCGACGGCACCGGGATTCGGCCGCCGGTCTGCATCACCCAGTCCGGATGCGCGCGCGCCAGATCCGAGTCGAGGTTCACCATCTCCGGTTCGAACCACAGCCCGAACTGCATGCCGAGTGAGCGAACGTGATCGACCAGCGGGCTGAGGCCATTCGGCCACACCGTCTCGTCGACGTACCAGTCGCCGAGGCCGGCATGATCGTTGCGGCGGTGGCGGAACCATCCGTCATCGAGCACGAAGCGCTCGACTCCGAGCTGTGCCGCGCGGTCGGCCAGCGCGGTCAGTCGTGTGAGGTTGTGATCGAAGTAGACCGCCTCCCAGACGTTGAGGGTCACCGGACGAGGCGAATGCGGATGCTGCGGCCTCGCCCGCAAATAGCGGTGAAACCGTCGCGCCTGCTCGTCGAGCCCTACGCCGTATGAGCCGTACAACCACGGGCCGGTGTAGCTTTCGCCCGCGCCAAGACGCACCTCGCCGGGCAAGAGCAGCTCGCTACCGCCCAGCACCTGGTGGCCGGTGCTCAGCCGCTCCGCGTAGTGCCGGTGGTTGCCGCTGAAGCCGACGTGGAGCCCCCAGACTTCGCCGGCCGCAAAGCCGAAACCGGGGGTTCCGACGGTGAGTACGGTTGCGGCATCCGCCCCGGTGCGCCCGTGGCGACCCTCGCGCAGGTGCGTGCCGACCGTGAGTTCGCGGCGCTGCGGCGCGCGTTCCTTGCTCCACCTGCCGGCGAAATCGAGGATGTCCCGCGCTCGCGGTGGGAGCGGCAGCGCGAGGGAGAGTTCATCCAGTTGATAGTCGTCGCCGTCATTCCTGAGTGTGGCGCGCGTGCGGAGCAGCCCGGAGGGGGCAAGTTCGATTTCGAGCAGCAGGTGCAATTGCGCGACCGGGTCGACCGCCTCGATGCTGATCCGGGCGCCGCCGTCGACGCTGATCAACGTGGAACCCGGGGCGCCGTCGTTGTGGATGCCGGCTGGCCCCGTGGCGTCCTGTTCCGTCGCGCCAGTCACGGTCGTGGAGTCCCCTGCGCTCGCGCCCTGGGCCGAGCTCGCGCCCTGGGCCTGGATCGCGAGCTTTGAGGTGCGGAACCAGGGTGACCACGCACCGCCTGCTCGGCTGCCGGACAGGCCCGGCCGGCCGGCCCAACCGGTACGTTGCTCGGGCAGCAGCGCCAGCCGGATCGGTTCGTCGACGACGTTGTTCACCTGCGGAGGCACATTGCCCAGCGTGAGGGCGAGTGCGTCCAGGGCGGTCAATTGCCCGAGGTCGGCACTCCAGTGGGTGATCGCGGGCAGGAGCCCGCCACGCAGATCGACGAGCACGCTGACTCCCGCAGCCCGCAGATGCACGATCGTATCCGGCGATTCGACGGTGAACACGGATGGGTTCGACGCAGACGGGTCAAGCGTAGGCATTGTCACTCCAGGATCTCGATGCTGTCTGCACAAACGTATTGCATGCGCATCGGGCGGGCATCTTCTGGGGTGTGTGGAGCAGGCGACCTCGGTGAATAGGCTGATCGCATGAGTGTTGAGGCTACAACGAACCTGCCGGCTATTGCGATCCTCGGGGCGGGATCGATGGGCAGGGCCATTTTGAGCGGCTTGCTGAAGCCGGGCGTCCTGGTCGAGGGCGGCATCCGTGTCACGAATCGAAGCGTGGAGAAAGCCGCTGAACTTGCGGACGTGCCGGGTGTGACCGCCTACGCGACCGACGAGGATGCGCAGACCAACCGGCGTGCCGTCGATGGGGCCGGTATCGTGCTCGTCGCTGTCAAGCCGGCGATGGTGCCCGACCTGCTCACCGAGATCGCGGATGCGCTCGCGCCTGGCGCGCTCGTGATCAGCGTTGCAGCAGGCGTGACGGTGGCGACGTTCGAGGCGGTGCTGCCGGCATCCGTCGCGGTGGTGCGCTCGATGCCGAATACGCCGGCGATCGTCGGGCGCGCCGTGACCGGCATCAGCGCGGGCACCCGGTCGGGCGCGGCCGAACTGGCGCTCGCACGCACCCTGTTCGAGACCGTCGGCGAAGTAGTCGAAGTACCGGAACGCCAACTGGATGCCCTCAGCACGATCTCCGGCTCCGGCCCTGCCTACGTCTTCTATCTGATTGAGCAGTTCACTGCCGCAGCGATCGACAAGGGCTTCAGCCCGCAGCAAGCGGCGCAGCTGGTCAATGGAACCTTCCTTGGAGCATCCGAGCTGCTCGCGCACTCCGAGCAGACGCCGCGCGAACTGCGCATCCAAGTGACAAGCCCGAAAGGCACGACCGAGCGTGCCGTGGCCGTACTTGAATCGGCCAACCTCAAAGCCCTATTCGACCGTGCGACTGATGCGGCGTTGGCCAGAGCGCGAGAACTCGCAGCCGGCACCTGACGTCGCGCCACTTCGCGCACGGTGCGCCACTTCAACTGGCGCAAGCGACCGAATGTGGCGCACGTCGGGTGCCCGGCGCGTGGGCGGGCGCGCGCTTGCAGGGCGAGCGTTCAGTCATCGAGCGCAGCAAAGCGCTCGATGTCACCCTCAGTGCCGGAGACGATGACAAGGTCATGGTCGGAAACCACCGTGTCTGGAGCGGCGTAGGTGAACGGCTTACCTGGCGATTTCACTCCGACGACCGTGATGCGGAACTTGCTGCGCACCCCAGTCTGCAGCAGTGTGCGGCCGCGGATCGCCTTCGGCGGGTACATCTTGACGAGTGCGAAGTCGTCGTCGAATTCGATGAAGTCGAGCATGCGGCCAGAGACGAGGTGGGCGACGCGCTCCCCGGCCTCCGCTTCGGGGTAGATCACATGATTGGCGCCGATCCGCTCGAGGATCTTGCCGTGCGATTGCGAGATCGCCTTCGCCCAGATCTGCGGGATCTTCAGGTCGACCAGATTCGCCGTGATCAGCACGCTGGCCTCGATCGATGAACCAACGGCGACGACGGCGACCGAGAAGTCTTTCCCGCCGATCTGCCGCAGTGCGTCGATTGAGCGCGCATCCGCTTGAACGGTGTGCGTGACCCGGTCTGCCCACTTCTGCACGAGCAGCGCATCGGCGTCGACCGCGAGCACCTCTCGGTCGAGGCGAGCCAGCTTGCCGGCCGTGCCCGCGCCGAATCGGCCGAGGCCGATGACAAGAACGGGGGCGTCGTGCCGCATACGATCAACACTGCTGCGATCAACCAACGATCGGCCTCTCTTCCGGGTATTGGTATAGCTGCCTTCGATGCTGCTGCGCGAGCGCTGCGGCGAGTGTCACTGTACCAACGCGCCCGAGGAACATTGTGGCGGCCAGCACATACACAGCCGCATCGGGGGCGTGCTCGGTCACCCCTGTCGTCAGCCCGCAGGTTGCGAACGCACTGATGACGTCGAAAAGTACGTCGTCGAGCGGCGCATTCGTGAGGTGCACAACCAGGATGCTGGAGACTGCCACGATCGATGCTCCCCAGAGCACGACGCTGACCGCGACCCGCAGCACGTCGACCGGGATGCGTCGCCGGAACGCCTCCATCGGCTCGACACCGCGCGCCTCGGCGAACGCCGCCAGGAAGAGCACGGCGAGCGTTGTGACTTTGATGCCGCCCGCGGTGGAGGCGGAGCCGCCGCCGATGAACATCAGCATGTCAGTGATGAGCAGACTCGAGCCATGCATCTGGCTCATGTCGATCGTCGCGAAGCCGGCCGACCGGGTCATCGCGGATAGGAAGAACGACTGGAAGACGGCGTCGCCCGGGCTGAGGCCGCCGAACGTCTTCGGATTGTTCTGCTCGAGCGCGTAGTACATCACCGCGCCGACCAGGAACAGGATCGCAAACGTGACCACAGTGAGCTTCACGTGCACAGACCAGCGACGATTCCCGCGCCGGCGCCGCAGGTTCCGCGTGATCGCGTAGATCACCGGAAAACCGATCGCGCCGCAGAACACCCCCACCATCAGAGCGCCGAGAAAAACATAATCGGTCGCAAACGGCGCGAGCCCTTCGGCGTTCGGTGCAAATCCGGTGTTCGTGAACGCCATAGCCGAGTAGTAGAAGCTGTTGAGAATGCCTTCGCCGAGCGGAAAGCCGTGCGCCAGAATCCGCGGGAAAAGCACAAGCGCGACCGCTGCCTCGATCACGACGACGCTGAGTGCGACGGTCACAAGGAGATTGCCGATTTCCCCGAGCCTGACGGCCTGCCCCTCCGCAACCGGTCCACTGTGCACTCGGGACGGGTTGCTGTCACTCGCGGCGATCAACTTGGCGCGCAGCCCGAGCCGGCGCGAGATGAACATTCCGAGAATCGATGCGAGCGTGAGCACGCCGACAGCGCCGATCTGCACGCCGACATAGACGAGCACGTGGCCGAAGCCGGACCAATGCGCGGCCATGTCCACCGTCGACAGGCCGGTGACACAGATGACAGACACCGCGGTGAACAGCGCATCCGCCAGCGGTGTCGTGCTGCGGGTCACGGTCGCGATCGGCATCGAGAACAGCAGGGTGAATACCAGAATGAGTCCGGTGAAGACGACAATCGCGAAGCGCGAGGGGCTACGGCCGGCGAAGAGGTTGACGCCTTCTCGCACACGACCCCACCAGGTGGTCGGTACGAGCAGCGGGCCCGGCGTAGCGCGCATCGGTGCCCCCTATCGCTTGATTCCTCGCGAGCATATCCCCCGCACGCCGCGTTGTCATGGTACTCGGACGGGCGAGTGACTACCCTTGAGGAATGGCAGACATCTTTGACATCGTTGCGGACGCGACGAGGCGCGACATTCTGCGGGTCGTGCTTGACGCGTCGCTCGCTCCGAGCGGCGGCGAAATCAGCGTGTCAGAGATCGTTTCGGCCCTCGAACTGAGCCAGCCCACGGTGTCGAAGCACTTGAAGGTGCTGCGGGATTCGGGTCTCGTGCTCGTGCGCGAAGAGGGACAGCATCGCTACTACCGCCTCGACCCGGAGCCCCTCGAGGCGATCGAGGATTGGCTGTTCCCGTTCCTCAGCGTAGGTTTCGAGCCAGGCGAGGAAGTCTTCGGGGCGGGGCTGGCCGACGAAACGCGGGAGTTCGCGAGTTCGGTGGGTAAGGTGATCGCGGACACGAGCCATCGAGTCACCAGTGCAGCGCTGCTGGTGACCGGAAAGAAGCGCCGCACCCACTAGGCAAGGGGCTCTTCGTTGGTCGAGTAGCGAGTTACGAGCGTATCGAGACCACCGACGGGGGCTCTTGGTCTCGACACGCTGCGCTACTCAACCAACAGACTCGGCAGCCCGCGTTTTCTATGCCAGCACGCGGGTGCGCTAGACTTGGCCCTCGGTGCCGTCAGCATATTGCTCGGCATGCCCTTGAACTTTGTGAGGTGTCCGTGGGTTCCGTTATCAAGAAGCGCCGCAAGCGTATGGCGAAGAAGAAGCACCGCAAGCTTCTTCGTAAGACACGCCACCAGCGTCGCAACAAGAAGTAGCGCGAGCGCAGCTAGCTTCTTTCGGAGCGTCGAGGCCGCAGCGGTCTCGGCGCTTTTTGCTGTGAAGCGTTTCGTGGCGCGTGTTTCGTGAGGCGCTGTAGTCGTCGCGCCGGTCGTAGGCTGGTGAGGTGACCTCGGTTCAATTGACCCTCATCGGTAAGCCCGGTTGTCATCTCTGCGATGACGCCCGCGACATCGTTGTGCGCGTCCTCGACGAATTCGAACCGGATGCCGTCAGCCACCGGCTCACGGAACTCTCGATTCTCGACGACCCCGCTTTAGCACAGCGCTACGCGGAAGAGATTCCCGTACTTCTGATCGATGGCACCGTGCACACCTATTGGCGTGTTGATCCAGCCCGCCTGAGGTCTGCCCTCACGACTGCACTGAGGGAGGCTCGATGACCATCCGTCACATCGTTGTCTGGAAGCTGGCGGCAGGCGACCTCGCCGCCCGGGCGGAGCAAGCCGCCGAGATCAGTCGGCTGCTGCACACGCTGCCGCCGTTGGTGCCGGAGATCCGCTCTCTCGAGGTTGGAATCAATGTGCTGAAGCCCGGCGACAACGCAGACGTCGTACTCACGGCGGATTTCGATGATGAGGATGCTCTCGGTCGCTACGCGACGCATCCGGAGCATCTGAAGGTTGCCGCCTACATTCAATCCGTTGTGGGTTCTCGTCTTGCGGTCGACCACCGCATTGCACGGCTGCTCGCCGAATAGGTTTCGTCGAGCAGCCGTGCGCAGCGCTGCGCTACTCTTCGCGTTCGACGAGCTTGGCCTCCGCGGCGTTCTTACGCACCGACTCGACACCATTGAGAGCACTCGCCTTCGAGTTGTAGCTCTCGCTGCTCGCAATGATCTGACCGTTGCTCGCCTTCAAGTTGAAGCGCCAGTGACCACCCTTGTCTTTGAAGAGATCGAACGTGCCTGCCATCTCGATTCACCTGCCCCCATCGTGTGACGATGACCGAACGGTCATCAGATTCAATATACGAACGGGGCCGCGCCCGCGCTAGAGGGCGGCAGCATCTGCTCGCGTTGCTATCGTGATCTTCCAGAAGGGGAACGCATGGCGACGCCGGAAATCTCACTCAGTCAGGCCTTCCAGATCGTCGATCTCGCCGGCGTGTTGGCAAATGCGATCTTGGGCGGCATCGCTGCGCGGTTCGCGCGTCTCGACCTGGTCGGATTCATCATCCTGGCGATCATCTCGGGGCTGGGCGGCGGGCTGATTCGTGACACACTGTTGCAACGCGGCACCCCGGTGGCGCTGACAGATCCGATCTATCTCGGTGTCGCGATCGTCGGGGCCGTTGTGGCGTTCTTCATCCCATTCACCGGCAAGATCTCCAACCGGATGCTGATCCTGCTCGATGCGCTTGCCGTCGGCTGTTGGGCGGCTGTCGGTGTGCAGAAGGGGCTCCTGGCCGGCCTCGGCTGGTTGCCCGCGATCGTGCTCGGCATGACCACGGCGATCGGGGGTGGCATGGTCCGCGACGTTCTGCTGATGAAGGTGCCGACGGTGTTCGGCGGAAACACGCTCTACGCGACCAGCGCCCTGGTTGCCTGCGTGGAAATGGTGATTTTCAGTTCGCTCGGCCTCCCAACCATCGGGTCGGTTGTTGCCATTCTGAGTGGCGCTGCGCTGTCGTTGCTTGCGCGGCGGTTCGGTTGGACGCTGCCCACCCAGGTGCGCCTGCGCAGACCGGAGCGGCTCACCGGGTGGCTGTCCGAGTGGTGGAGCGGCGCAGGCCGGCGTCTCAGGAAGACGACAGGCGGCCGTGGCGGCTGACGTGCGCTTCCGCTGTCGGGAGCCCCTGCCCGTCGGGGGCCCTCGATAGGCTAGCCCCATGGTCGAGGGGCGAGTGCCGCACGCACAGCACGCGGCCCCACAACTGCCGCCGTGGGTGCGCCACAGGCGGAGCGCATTCGGCTGGATAGCGCTCTGCCTCGGGTTGCTGATCGCCGCAGCGATAGCCCTTGTGCTTGCCCTGATCATTGTCGCGCTCGCGCTCGCTGCGTGGTTTGTACGCGGCATCGTCTGGCTGAGCGCCTGGGCCTGGGGTTGGTTCTGGTTCGGCGTGACCCGGCTACGCGCGCGGCAGTACCCGTTCGTCTTGCACAGGCCGACACGGCCGCGAGCGCGATCCACGGTGCTGAACGATTCATTCCTGTCCACGCTGCCTCGGCTGGTCGGCACCACTGCGCGTGTTGCCGTTTTTCTGCTCGCACCGATCGCGCTGCTGGCCAGCCTCGTCGGCCTCGTGCTTCCGAGTTTGCGCGCCCGGCCATATTTCGCGATCTTCTCGCTGCCGGCACTGGAACGCAAGCTCACGGGTCTCGGCCGTCGCCGTGGTTTCTTCGATGACGGCCACGACGCTGCAGTGGTCGAATACGACGTCTTCCTGGCCACCCATTTTCCGCAGCGCGCGGATTTTCTGGCCTGGTGGCGCGATCCGCGCGCCCCGCGCCGATTCTCCCCTCAGGCTCGCAAGTGGAGCAGCCCGACCCATTTAGGTGCGCTCGAGCTTGGACCGTATCCGGACGTGCTGGGGTTTCCGGGGCTTGCCGCTGCCGCGATGCGCCGCACCGAGATCCGCGGTCTGCGTGAACTGTTCATCTCTCAACGCGAAATCGACGACATGGGCGATCCTGACCTCGATGATCGGGCAGAATGCGCAGTCATCCGAACGTCCTCGCGGATCGGGGCCGACGGCATCCGGCGCTGGATTCTGCAGTTGCCGAGCACGCAAACGTGGCATCCGCGCTCGGGCCAGGCGCCGAACGACATCACGGCGGATGTCGTCGCGCTCTCGTTGCGCGAGACCACGTTGACCCGTGCCGCCTGCCAGGCGATGCAGTTGGCCGGGGTGCAGCCGCACGACCTGGTGCTTGCGGCCGGTTTCAGTCTGGGCGGCATGGTCGCCGGGCAGTTCGCCGAATGCGCGAGCGCGCACGGGTTCACCGTGTCGCACGTGATCACGGCCGGTTCACCGATCGGGCGCGACCGGATCGACTCGTCCATCCGGGTGCTGTCGATCGAGCACATCCTCGATTCGGTGCCGCGGATGGAAGGCCGGGAGAACCCGATCTGGGCCGAGCCGAAACCCAGCGCACCTGAGTGGGTGACCGTCAAAGCGGGTCCGCCGCTGCCGCGCGGCTACCGCATTTCGTCGACGCATCACTCACCGAGCTATGCCGAAACCGCGGGCGCAATCGAGGACCATCCGATCGATGAGCGCGTCAGTCGCTATCTGAACGGCGACGTGCCCGGCACCGGCGCACTCGAGTTCTTCGGGCCGGGGCAGGAGCTGCGCGACTATGCGGCCACTCGCGTCGGGGGCGGCCATCCGCGTTCCGCGGTGCCGGTGTATCTGCATGCGACGGTGGAGAGCGGTGTGACTCGCGGCACGCTGCGCACGACGTTGCGGCGCGTGCCGGGCGTGATCGCGGTGGACATTTATCAGTCGCGCACCGGGTTTCCGACGACGATCGTGTGGAACGCCGACGTTCTTGTGCGCAGTCTGCGGCCGTGGTTCAGGGATGTCGAGCGGCCGGTCGTGTACCGGGGGCTGCTGTCGCTTCTGAAACGGCGGCGTGCAGTCGGGATTCACCTGCGGCTGCAGGCGAAGGAAAGCCCCGGCGTGCTCTGGGAGGCGACGGTGCAGCGGATGGAGGACGGTCGCTGGCGTGAGTCGGTGGACGTGTCGTTCACGACTGCGGCGGCTGAGACCGAGTATCTGCCCGTGCTGCTGCCGGATGGCTGGACGTCACGAATCAACTACTACCCGGCGGATGCCTTCGAGTGAGGGGTCTCGATACGCCCGCCGGAGCCGGTGATCGAGTAGCGAGCGCCAGCGAGCGTATCGAGATCCGGTGAGCCGGCGTGTGGGGGTCTCGATACGCTCGCTCGCTGCGCTCGCAGGCTACTCGACCACCGGAGCCGGGCCGGTGATCGAGTAACGAGCGTCAGCGAGCGTATCGAGATCTGGGGTGAGCGATCTACGGAGTCAGGCGCGTCGGACCGCGGAACAGGTAGGTGACCTCGCGGATCGACGCCTCGTGCAGCATCAGCATCAAAACACGTGCCAGTCCCATGCCGAAGCCGCCGTGCGGCGGCACTCCGTAGCGGAAGAAGTCGAGGTAGTCGGCGATCTCGCCCGGGTCCAGCTCCTTGTCAACCGCCTGCGCCTCGAGAATGTCAATGCGGTGTTCGCGCTGAGCGCCGGTGGAGATCTCCGTGCCATTGAAGATCAGGTCGTAACTGTTGGTCAGGCTCGTGTCATCCGCATGCCGCATGTGATAGAACGGCCGAATGCTCGAAGCGTAATCAGTCAGGAATACGAATTCGTGCCCATAGGTCTCGGCGACATACGCGGAGATCTGCCTTTCGCCCTCCGGGTCCATGTCGTCGTCTTCGCGTGGAACCTCGTAGCCGCGGGAGGCGACGATCGCCTTCGCCTCTGCCAGCGGAATGCGCGGGAACGGCGTCGTCGGCACTGTGATTTCCACTCCGAACAGTGCCTGGATCTCTTCTCCGTGTTTCTCCTTGACGGCCCTGAAACCGGCGACGAGCAGGTTCTCGTGCATCGTCATCACGTCTTCGTGGCTGTCGATCCAGCTGATCTCGGCATCGACGCTCGTGAACTCCGTGGCATGGCGGCTGGTGAACGACGGGTCGGCACGGAAGGCCGGGCCGATTTCGAAGATCTTGCCGAACCCCGCTGACTGCGCCATCTGCTTGAAGAACTGCGGGCTCTGCGCCAGGTAGGCCTTGGTGTCGAAGTACTCCACCTCGAAAAGCTCAGCGCGCGATTCGCTCGCACTGGCCATCAGCTTCGGCGTATGCAGCTCGATGAATTCGTTGTCCACCCACCAGGTGCGCAGCGCGTGCTCGAACGTGGTCTGGATCCGGAAGATCAGGTTTTGCTTCGGGTGCCGAAGATCGAGAAAACGCCAGTCCATCCGCTTGTCAAGGGAACTGTCCGCCGCGATCGGCGTCTCGGCGATCGCCTCGGCGGTGACGCTCAGGCCGGTCAACTTGACCTCGATGCCGCCGAGCTTGACCCGCTCGTCGTGCTTGAGCTCACCGGATGCCGTGACGAATGTCCCCTGCGCAAGCCCAGAAATCGTCGTGGCCGGCTCGTCCGCGACGACGCTGCCATCGGCATCCGTCGTTCGCGGGTTGACCAGTTGCACGGCACCGGACTCGTCGCGCAGAATGACGAACTGCACCTTCTTCTGATCGCGCACGGTGTCGACCCAGCCACTCACGTTCACGGGGCCGTCGGGCCGGGCTGCCAGGTTCTTGACCAATACACGTTCGCTCACGGGCATCAAGCCTACGCGGTGACGTCACCCGCCGGGCTCTCGGCCAATTCACCAGCGGGCCTTCCGTAGACTGGATGCCGTGGTAGCAAGCCAGGTCCACCTTGTCCGTCACGGCGAGGTGCACAATCCGAGTGGCATCCTGTATGGCAGGTTGCCCGGTTTTCGGCTCTCTGAACTCGGCCAGAAGATGGCTCAGCGCGCCGCGGATGATGTCGCGGCGCGGGGCCGGCCCATCGTTGCCTTGGTTGCGTCCCCGCTACAGCGCACTCAGGAATCGGCTGCTCCGTTCGCCACTGAATTCGAGCTACCCATCACGACCGACGCGCGATTGATCGAACCGGCCAATCACTTCGAGGGCACCGTCATGAGGCAGGCGCTGCGCAATCCGATCAACTGGCCGTGGCTGGTCAATCCGTTCCGGCCGAGCTGGGGAGAGGCATACTCTTCGATCGTCAAGCGGATGCGCTCCGCAGTTGACGCTGCATTCGATTCGGTCGAATCGGGCGATGTCGTGCTGGTCAGTCACCAGCTGCCGATCTGGTGCTTCCACTTGGCGCTGATCGGGGAGCGATTCATGCACGACCCGCGGAAGCGTCGCTGTGCGCTGTCCAGTATCACCACCTTGGAACGGCACGGCGGGGACGTGGTCGAGGTCGGTTATTCTGAGCCGGCGGCGCCACTCGCAGCAGACGCCACCGACATTGGAGCGGTGTGATGCACCGTCGAACTGCGGCAGCGGTCGTCGTCGGCGCGCTTGCGCTGGCGCTCACCTTGACCGGCTGCAGCAACGACTCGCTGGCCGCGCAATATGCGGCAGGCAGCAACAAGAACTACATTGCAGGCAGCGGGGTCACCGAGGTCAAGGCGGCCGATCGCGGGGCGCCGATCAACTTCACCGGCGAGACCGAAACGGGCACGCCGGTGTCAGCATCCGAGTACCGGGGCCAGGTGCTCGTCGTGAACTTCTGGTATGCCCAGTGCGGGCCGTGCCGGATTGAGGCGAAGGACCTGCAGACCCTGAGCCAGAAATATGACGGTAAGGGTGCGGTGTTCCTCGGCGTGAACACGCGGGACTCCGCCCACGACGTGCTGTCATTCGACAAGGCTTTCTCCGTCACCTATCCGTCGGTGCTCGACGCTGCGACCGGCTCCGTGCAACTGGCGTTCAGCGGATCGATGCGGCCGAATGCCACGCCGACGACCCTCGTGCTCGACAAACAGGGTCGCGTTGCCGCGCGCATCGAGGGCCCGATCAATGATCAGCCATCCACCCTGGATACATTGATCAGCGACGCGGTCGCGGAGAGTCCAGCGTCGTGAACGGCGTCGGCTCGCTCATCACCGGACCTCTGCTCATCGCGATTCCCGTCGCCATCCTGGCCGGGCTCGTCTCCTTTGCCTCGCCGTGCATCCTGCCGCTCGTGCCCGGTTACCTTGCGTACGTCGGCGGGTTCACCGATGGGCGGTCCGCTGCCGCGAAAGACGACAAACGCGGCCGCAACCGGCTGGTGCTCGGCGTCGCACTGTTCGTGATCGGTTTCGCCGTGGTTTTCGTCATCGGCGGGTTCCTACTCGGTGCCGTCGGGTTCTGGCTGATCGAATGGCGCGACCTGCTCACCCGCATCGCCGGTGTTATCGTGATCCTGCTCGGCCTCGTCTTCGTCGGGCAGTTCACCTTCCTTCAGCGCACGTTCAAACCGAGCTGGCGACCGGCGATGGGGTTGGCCGGCGCCCCTATCCTCGGCGTCGTCTTCGCCATCGGCTGGAGCCCCTGCACGGGGCCGACGCTCGTGGCCATCTCCGGGCTGAGCCTGAGCGGCGGCTCGCCCTGGCAGGGCGCGTTGCTCGCCCTGTTCTACGCGCTCGGCCTCGGCGTTCCCTTCCTGTTGATCGCGCTCGGCTTCGGTTGGGCAAGCGGGGGCATCGCATTCCTGCGCCGGCACATCCGGGCGGTCAATATCATCGGAGGAGTTCTGCTCATCGTGATCGGCCTGCTGATGGTCAGCGGTGTGTGGAACTACTGGATCATCCAACTGCAGGGGGTGCTTCCCGATTTCCGACCGGCCATCTGATCACATCGACTCCGTCGAGCCCGCCGCCGACATCACGCAACCGAAGCTCGGCTTCGTCGGCTGGTTGCGCTGGATCTGGCGTCAACTCACCAGCATGCGCACCGCGCTGTTCCTTCTGTTGCTCCTCGCCGTCGCGGCGATCCCCGGCTCCCTGGTGCCGCAGACCAGCGCGGACCCGAACGGCGTCGCGCAATACAAGATCGACCATCCTGAGCTGTATCCAATCCTGAAGAACCTGCAGGTCTTCGACACCTACACGTCCGTCTGGTTCTCCGCGATCTATTTGCTGCTGTTCATCTCGCTGATCGGATGCGTGATCCCACGCACCAAGCATCATCTGGACGCTCTGCGAGCCAAGCCTCCGCGCACGCCGGTGAGGCTGAACCGGATGGCGGGATTCCAGGCGACCACGATGGTCTCCGCTCTCCCGTTGACCGACGTGATCGAGGGAGCGCGGAGGCTGCTGAAGGGCTCCGGCTACCGGGTGGTGACGTTCGAGAAGAACGGCGAAGCATCCGTCTCGGCGGAACGCGGGTACCTGCGCGAGACGGGGAACCTGGTGTTCCATATCGCGTTGCTCGGCGTGCTGCTCGCCGTCGGGGTCGGCGGCGGGTTCGGCTTCACCGGTCAGCGCGTCGTGACGACCGGACAGACCTTCGTCAACACGCTGGTGAATTACGACTCGTTCAACCCGGGTCGATTCGTGAACACGGGGGCCTTGACCCCGTATTCGGTCACCTTGAACAGCCTTGACGTCACCTACGAGCAGTCGAATCCGAACGCGATCGGGTTGCCGCTGGACTACACGGCGCACGTCACGACCAAGAACGCGGACGGTACGGCTGCGCAGCGCACGATCAAGGTGAACGAGCCTCTCGGCATCGGCGGAACGAACATCTACCTGCTTGGAAACGGCTACGCTCCGAAGATCACCGTGCGCAATCCGGCCGGCGACATCGTGTTCCAGGACGCCGTGCCGTTCCTGCCGCAAGACACCAACCTCACCTCACTCGGGGTCGTCAAGGTGCCTGATGGGCTGAAGAAGCAGCTCGGCATGGTCGGCTTCTTCTATCCGACCGCGCAGAAGTTGGGCACAGGCGCTTTGGCGTCGTCCTACCCTGCACTGCGCAAGCCGGTGCTGACGCTTCAGGTGTTCTCCGGCGACTTGGGCTTCAACAACGGCGCGGCCGTCTCTGTCTATACGCTGGACACGGACAAGCTGACGAAGCTCAATGGCCCGGGCACCAAACAGGCCGCAATCGAGCTCACTCCGGGGGCGACCGAGCAACTGCCGGGCGGATTGGGCACCGTGACGTTGGACAGTGTCGAGCGATTCGCGTCGTTCGATGTGCATCACGACCCCACCCAGACCTGGGTGCTCGTATTCGCGATCCTGATCCTCGGCGGGCTGTTGACGTCGCTGTTCGTGCCGCGACGGCGCATGTGGGTCAAGGCGATCAGCCAGCCGGACGGCCTGCTGCGGATTGAGTATGCGGGCCTTGCCCGAGGAGACGATCCCGGCCTGGACGCCGCTGTCGACGCGCTCGCCACCAAACATCGAGAGCTCATCGGCATCGATACCCCCTCCAAGCAAAGCGTAGGCTTACCCTCGTGACCGAGACTCTCGCGCAGTTTTCTATCCTGTGTATCTATTCGGCAATGGGTATCTACGCCATTGCCTTCGTCGCATTCGCGATCGACCTGGCCGACCGCGGAGCGCGCAAGACCCTGGCGGCCGAGGTCCCGAGTGCGGTGGAGCGCCGCGCTGAAGCAAGCGCGGGCGGCACCGTCAGCGTGACGCAAGCGGGCGGTGGCACCACGACCTTGACCCGCACTACCGGTCGCGTTGACGATGAAGTCCGTTGGGGTCGCAGGAAGACATCGCGCAGCCTGCGCGTCGCCTTCGTGCTGACCACGCTCGGTTTCGTCTTCCATGTCGCCGGCGTGGTGTTGCGCGGGCTGGCCGCCGGCCGAGTGCCGTGGTCGGACATGTGGGAGTTCTCGATCATGGGCACGGTGCTGATGATCGGCATCTTCCTGCTGGTCAACATTCGCTACGATCTTCGGTTCCTCGGCTCGTTCATGACCGGGCTCGTGCTGTTACTGCTCGGCATTGCGACGATGAGCTACTACGTGCCGGTGGCTCCGCTGCCGCCGGCCCTGCAGTCGTATTGGCTTGTCATCCATGTGACGGTCGCGTTCATCTCCACCGCGTTCTTCGCGATCGGGTTCGCGCTCTCCGGCGTGCAGTTGCTGCAGACCCATCGGGAGGCGCAGGTGGCGGCCGGCAAGCCGCAGACGCTGCCATTCCTCGGAACGATACCCGGGGCGGCTGCACTGGAGAACCTGGCCTATCGCACGAATATCGTCGCCTTCATCCTGTGGACGTTCACTCTGATCGCCGGTTCGATCTGGGCGGAGAAGGCCTGGGGCCGCTATTGGGGCTGGGACACCAAAGAGGTCTGGACGTTCATCATCTGGGTCATTTACGCAGGGTATATCCACGCGCGGGCAACCCGCGGCTGGCGGGGCTCACGCTCGGCCTGGCTGGCGATCATCGGATTCTCGGCCGTCATGTTCAATTTCGGCATCGTCAATATCTTCTTCCACGGCCTGCACTCCTACAGCGGCCTCGGTAGCTGACGCGACTCAATTCGTTCGCCGACTCAATCCGTGCGCTGACTCAATCCGTTCCCTGACTCAATCCGTTCCCTGAGCTTGCCGAAGGGCAGCGAGCGAGCCTGTCAGTGCGCCGCAGGTCGGTCTTCCCGCGGCCACGGCGATAACGCTGGCGGCGAGTGACAGCGCGACCAGAATCGGGCCCACAATGTCCAGACCGCCACGGAGCCCGAGCGATGTGGCCAGGATGCCGAGGCCGACCGCGACGACGCCCTGAGCGAGGTAGGCCATCAGATAGACGAACGAGAGCGTTCCAGCCCGGTGGTGCGCAGGTGCGTTCTCGTTGATCAGTCCCAGTCCGCCGAGGAAGAGCAGTCCGCTTGAGACTCCGAAGACCACAGACGCAACCACGAACAGCGGCAGCGACGACAGCTGAGCGCTGACGAGCAGAAGCGCGGAGGCGAGCGCACCGAGTAGTCCGCCGGCGACGACAGCGGTGCGCGGCTGCATCCGCCGGAAAACGATGGATGCGGCGCCGCTTCCGACCGCGCTGATCGCGAGAACGCTGCCTGCGATCAGCGCGTTGTCGGTGTGTAACACGTCTTTGACGATCTGCGCGCCGAGCGAGATGAAGATCGCGCCGACGGCGAAGGTCACGGTCACGGCGAACGTTGCCGTCGCCACGACGCCGCGCAACCGGCGTGGGACGCGGATCGGTCGCGGACGCCAGCGGCCCAGACTATCTGTTCCGCGAACATGCCGAGGCAGGAAGAGGGCTGCGATCGTTACGGCGCCGGCAACGACCAGCAGCGCCCAGAATGTCAAGGCCCGCGGCCACGGTGCGTATTGCACGAGGGTGCCGCCGACGACCGTCGCCAGGGTGAGCCCCACTGCGATCGCAATAGTGTTGATCGAGCTTGCGCGCCTACCCGTTCGATCGAAGTCGACGAGTGCGGCACCGGCCGGACTCAGTGAAAGGCCGACCCCGATGCCTTGGAAGACACGCCCGATGAACAGCCATTCCACGCTCGGGGCGAGTGCGAAGATCAGCACTCCGACAATAATCGATGCGAGGCCGGCCAGAATCGCGGAGCGCCGGCCGATGTAGTCCGAGATGCTGCCGAAAATCAGCAGAACGACAACCAGCACGATCGGGTAGACAGCGAAAACCATCGTGATGACGGCCGGAGTCAGTGCCCACGCGCGTTCGTACAGCGGGTAGATCAGTGCGGGAGAGCCGCTGGCCCACAGCGCGACGACGACGACGGCGGCAGCGCTCCAGAACGCGAGTGTCGTGCGGTGGTGGGCGCGGGCATCCACGGTCGGCCGTTCTGAAGCGCCGGGTGTTGCATCGAAATCGGTCATAGTGTTCATGCTCCAGGGCGGCGATCGTGATGCACACCATCTCAGGGTGGGCATCGAGTGGGGTGGGGGTGGAGATCGGCGCCGTTGCCACGTGTGGAACAACATGTCAGAGGCCACCGACATTCCTGCGCGTACTGATCCGAGGCGCCGAATTCATGCGGCAGTTTTGTGTGGGTCGCGATCGATGCCGCTCAGCGCCGCGCGGTCTCCAGCAGGCGGTAGCAGCGCTCGAGGCGAGCGATCCACCAGGCGCGGCGGTCGGCATCCGCGGCGTGCTGCGTCAGCAGCGCTTCGTCTGCTTCCACTCGACGCACCGGGATCGCACCGTCGACCGGCCTGAGCGGCTCGGGCGTCACATCCGCCGCAAGCAGGGCGGCCGTTCCCAGCCCACAGTCGTAGTCCAGGTCGATAAGCGCGGCGGCCAGGTGTGCGCCCATCGCCAGGCCGACCGAGGTGTCAAGCGCACTCGAGATGACGGCGGGTAGCCCGGCGTCTGCGATGACACGAAGCGCTGACCGGATGCCGCCCAGCGGCTGCGCCTTGATCACAAGGAGGTCGGCAGCGCCGGCGCGTGCGACCGCCAGTGGGTCGCTCGCCTTGCGAACGCTTTCATCGGCTGCGATCGGAACACCCATGTATTTCGTGCGCTTGCGAATCTCTACAAGCTCATCGATGGTCGCGCATGGCTGTTCGACATATTCGAGATCGAAAGCCGCGAGCGCGTGGATGGCGTGCTCTGCCTCGTCCACGTTCCACAGCCCATTCGCGTCGATTCGGATGCGTCCGTCAGGGCCGAGTACGTCCCGCACCGCACGCACACGGGCGACGTCGTCGGCCAGGCCTTGTGCTACGTCGGCTACTTTGACTTTTGCGGTGCGACAGCCTGGAAATCGAGCCAGGATGCCGGCAACCTCGGCTGCAGCCACGGCGGGCACCGTAGCGTTCACGGGAATGCGATCACGCAGAGCCGGCGGCACGCTCGTCCACCCGAAATCGATCGTCGCAGCAAGCCAGGCGGCCGCCTCGGCATCGGTATATTCGACGAACGGCGAGAACTCGCTCCAGCCCGCCGGGCCCTCGACGAGTAACGCCTCGCGCACGGTAATGCCGCGGAACCGTGTTGTCATCGGCAGTGCGACAACGCGGGCGGTGCCCAGCAGCTCGGACAGGTCTGGTACGTCGGATAGGTCGGGCAGCGAGGCAGGCGACGTCATCTGCCCAGTTTGGCACTATTGGATGGCACTGTGACGGCGCTTCGGCTGCGCTCAGCGACCGAGGTGTGGCGCTTCGGCTGCGCTCAGCGACCGAGGTGTGGCGCTTCGGCTGCGCTCAGCGACCGAGGTGTGGCGCTTCGGCTGCGCGGTTCCTGAGGAGGCCGCCCGCGGCCGTCTCGAAGGGCAGCGACCGAGGGACGGCGCTTCGGCTGCGCGGTTCCTGAGGAGCGCGGTGGAGCTTGGGGATCGCGAAGCGATCTGCGACCCCAGCGCCGAGCGAGCCTGGGAGCGAGGGTTGAAGCCCGCGGCCGTCTCGAAGGGCAGCGACGGAGAGCGGCGGCGCATCGTCCTCAGTTGATGCAGGTCGCGGTGCTGTAGTTGTGGGTAGCGGACGAGGCCGATGGCGCCGGTGCTGGAGCTGTTGACGCGCTCGTCGTGCCGCCCGAGCCAGGCGCCGCCGGCATGATTCCGTCGGTACCCAGCACGACGGTGACCGTCTTCACGCTGGCGGTCTGTTGCACGGCTGCACCCGGCAGATACGCTGCGACCGCCTTGGCCTGGCTCTCCTGGCCCGCCGGATACTGGATGGTCGTTGTCGTGAGCGTGGATCCGTCGCCAGGGGTGCCGACCTTGAAGCCGGCCGATTTCAGCGTCGCAGTCGCTTCGGCGGCGACGCCGTTGGTGTCCGAGCCGTTCAGCACCGTCACGCTCACGCTGGAAGGCGAGGCGGCGGTGGCCTTGGTATAGGCATCCGGTGTGCCCATGATGGTGCGGATGAACGCGGGCATCGCCGCGGTGTCGACCTGCACGATCGATACGTCGGTTCCGTCGACGGTGATCGTCGGGGTGCCTGTGATCGGAATGGTCGCCGAGTTGATCTTGCTGCCTGTGAGGCCGTGCAATTGGGCAGCAAGAGTGAGGAGGTTCAGGCCGGGGTCGGTCTCGATCGCTGACCCGATAGCGGAGAGCACCTTGTTCAGTTCGACGGGGTTCAGCAGTGTTCCGGCCGACAGCAGCTTGTGGGCTTCGACCGAAAGGAAGTATTGCTGGCGGATCTCGCGGTCGAGGTCACCGCCGGGCAGGCCGTGCCTCTGCCGCACGAAAGCGAGCGCCTGGCGGGCGTCGAGCGTGGAGACCCCGGCCGGAAACACTGCGCCAGAGTAAGGATCGTCGACGGCCGCATTCAGACACACCTGGATCGGCCCGAGCGCGTTCGCGACATCGTAGAACCCGAGCATCGAGATGCGTACGTAGTGGTCGATCGTGAGTCCGGTGAGGTTCTGCACGGTCTCGATGAGGAGCTGGGCACCGCCGGCGTCGCCGCCGCTCTGGCTTCCGTCGGAGAACGCGGAGTTGAGTTTGCCCATGCCGTTACCAGGGATGTTTACCCACGAATCACGCGGCAGAGAGATCAGAGTTGCACTTGCACCGCCAGCCGGGATGTGCAGGATCATCATCGTGTCGGTGTTCGTGCCACCGCCGTCCTGCGTGGTGCCGAGTTGAGCCAGTTCCGCGGCGGATGCGTTCGCCGGGCGGTGATCGTCACCGACCAGGAGGATGTTCTGGGCGGCACCGTCGACATCCGTTTTCGGTTTGTTCGAGGGAATCGCGTTCACGTGCGTGATGTGCGAGGTGAGCACCCAGTAGTTGTAAGCGATGTAGCCGCCGGTGGCCAGCAGAAGCACCACGATCACGGTGATGCTGATCGCGATGGCGCGCCGCAGTCGATAGCGCGGGCGTCGACGGTGCTCAGTAGGAATGGCCACACCGAACCCTATGCACGTGGGATGGGAAAGCACCCGATTCAACCCCCGCTTTCCAGACAATCGCCAGGGACTGCACTGCCGGAGTGAAGGTCGGTGCTGGCCGTCTGGGCTGCCCGTAGGCTTGGGGCATGGTGGAGCAGGCGGTCGAGCAGGTGTCAGAGATCTTCGACGTGACGCAGTGGGCCAACGTGCCCGAGTTCGGGCAACTCACGGATGTGACGTACCATCACTCGGTCGACGGACGCATTGCCCGCGTTGCGTTCAATCGGCCGGAAGTGCGCAACGCGTTCCGGCCGCACACCGTTGACGAACTCTATGCAGCGTTGGAGGATGCCCGCACGAATTCGCGGATCGGCGCGGTCTTACTCACCGGAAATGGCCCGAGCCCGAAGGACGGGGGCTGGGCGTTCTGCTCCGGTGGCGACCAGCGCATCCGTGGTCGTGATGGCTACCAGTACGAAACCCCAGCTGGTCGAGTGACGCCCGACGAAGGCCGGCGGTCGAGTAGCGAGGAACGAGTGTATCGAGACCAAGGGCCCACGCGACCAGGCCGCCTGCACATCCTCGAGGTGCAACGCCTGATCCGCTTCATGCCGAAGGTGGTGATCGCGGTCATTCCCGGTTGGGCCGCCGGCGGCGGTCACTCGCTGCATGTCGTCTGCGACCTGAGCATCGCGAGCGCCGAACATGCCAAGTTCAAGCAGACGGATGCCGATGTCGGCTCGTTCGACGCCGGTTACGGCAGCGCGTACTTCGCTCGTCAGATCGGGCAGAAAGCGGCGCGTGAGGTATTCTTCCTCGCTCGTGAGTACTCAGCGCAGCGTGCCTACGAACTTGGTGCTGTCAACGCTGTCGTGCCGCACGCCGAGCTTGAGGCGACAGCGATCGACTGGGCACGCGAGATCCTGACCAAGTCGCCGACGGCCATCCGGATGCTCAAATTCGCCTTCAATGCGGTCGACGACGGCATGGTCGGTCAGCAGGTGTTCGCCGGTGAGGCGACACGGCTGGCCTACGGCACCGACGAGGCGGTCGAGGGCCGCGATGCGTTCCTTGAGAAGCGCGATCCGGACTGGTCGCCGTATCCGTGGCAGTTCTAGTACGGCCCTCGCTCGTCGAGGAAGAAGCTGCCATAGGCTGACAGAGTGACGCGCGCGCTCGTGACGGTTCCAGCCGATCAGCCCGGCGTCCTGCTTCGTGCATTGCACCTGGCGTTGACCGGCGACGGCCCCGCCGTGCTGCCGCGTGCGCTGCGGGCGCCTGGGGCTGCGCCGCCGCTGCCAACGAGCGTTGCCCAGGACGTCGCTCTGGTCATCGAGACCTCGGGCTCGACCGGCGTGCCCAAGCGAGTGGTGCTGTCGCGGGACGCACTGCTGGCCAGCGCAGCGGCGTCCGCAGGAGCGCTCGGCGGTGACGGCCAATGGCTGCTCTGCCTGCCCGGCCACTATGTTGCCGGCAGCAACGTGCTCGTGCGTTCGATCGTCGCGGGCACGACTCCGGTGGTGCTCGGCGATGGGCATTTCGATCCGCGCGCTTTCGGCGACGCGGCCGCGAGCATGACCGGTGACGGCCGCTTCGTGTCGCTCGTGCCGGTGCAGCTGGCGCGCCTGGTCGAGACGGCATCCGACCCCGCAACAGGCGACCCTCGACTACTCGAGGTGCTTCGCCGCTTCGACGGTGTGCTCGTCGGTGGGCAGGCGCTGCGTCCGGCGCTACGTGATCGTGCCGTTGACCTCGGGCTGAAACTGACCCGCACCTACGGCTCGAGCGAGACCGGTGGCGGCTGCGTCTACAACGGCATTCCGATCGGCACAACCCGCCCTCGCGAGGTCGGAGGCCTGCTCGAGCTGGCCGGACCGGTGCTCGCAGACGGCTACCTCGACGACCCCGCGCGAACGGATGCCGCGTTCCACATCGAGGACGGCATCCGTTGGTATCGCACCGGCGACCTCGGCGCCGTCGAGGCCGGCGGGCGCGTCACGGTGCACGGCCGCGCTGATAACGTGATCGTCTCCGGCGGCGAGAAGGTGCTCCTCGACGCGGTCGAACGTCGTGTGCGCGAGGCGCCCGGATTCGGTGCCGCCGTTGTCGTCGCGGCAGACAGCGCAGAGTGGGGTCAGGTGCCGGTCGTGGTGGTCGAACGGGTCGCAGCGCTCGACGGCTCGTTGCCGTTGGCCGCGCTGCGCGAGCACGTCGTCACGGCACTGGGTCGTGCTGCCGCCCCGGCGCGCATCGTCGTCGTCGAGCAGATACCGCGCCTCGCCTCCGGCAAACCCGACCGGCAGGCGCTCGCCCGGATTGTCGGCACGCAAGCACCATAGCCCTCATCGATAGAATGCGGCCTGTGAGCAGCAAGCCCAAAATGCAGAGAATGTCGCCTGCCAATCAGAACCGCACCGGTAAGAGCCGTCGCAAAGGCGGCCACCCCGGCGGGCGGCCAGGCAAGGTCGAGCCGGCGACGGCATCCGATTGGATTGCTGGGGCGCGGCTGCGCACTCTTCCACTCGCCATCGCGCCCGTGTTGATCGGCACAGGGGCGGCGATCGCAGTTGCGGGCCCCGACACCTACCACTGGGTGCGCGCACTGCTCTGCCTCGTCGTTGCCCTGGCCTTGCAGATCGGCGTCAACTACGCGAACGACTACTCAGACGGCGTACGCGGCACAGACAAGTACCGGGTCGGCCCGAGCAGGCTCACCGGGTCGGGCAAGGCGAAACCGCGCGCGGTGCTGACGACGGCGCTCGTCTTCTTCGCACTGGCAGCGCTTGCCGGGCTCGCCCTGGTGATCCGCACGCAGCAGTGGTGGCTGCTGATTGTCGGCGCGGCCGCCATAGCGGCAGCCTGGTTCTACACCGGCGGCAAGCGGCCGTACGGCTATTTCGGGCTCGGCGAAGTCTTCGTGTTCATCTTCTTCGGGCTCGTCGCAACGGCCGGAACCCAGTTCGTGCAGGTGCTCGCCGTCACGCAGGAGGCCTGGTTCGGCGGTGTCGCGATCGGCCTCATCGCAGTCGCAGCGTTGCTCATCAACAACATCCGGGACATCGACGAAGACAAGCTGGCAGGCAAGCGCACCCTGACGGTGCTGATCGGGCGTACAGCATCCGTCGTGTTGTATTGCGTGTTCCTGTTGCTGCCATACGCGATTCTCGCGCTGCTCAGCCTGGCGTACCCGCTCGGCTGGCTCGGCCTCTTCGGCATGCTGGTCGCACTGCCGGCATGTCTGATCGCGGTGACGGCGAAGACCGCGAAAGAACTGATCCTAGTGCTGCAGCTGACCGGGATCGTCGGTCTTGTCTACGGAATTGCGCTCGGCGCCGCTTTCGCGTTCTGACGTGGATGCCGACGCCGACTCTTCCGCCGCGACAGCGTCGTCGATGAGGTGATCCTCGACATCATCGTCTTCACGGATGCGCTTCCTCGCCGACGCTTTCGGCTTTGCGCTCTTGCGCGCAGCATCCAGATCACGCGCAAGGCCGTGCCGCGGCCCCGCCAGCAACAAGTAGGACAGGCACAGTCCGACGACCGCGGCGATGATTGCGGACAGCCACCACGGCAACCCGAGCACCATCAGAATGACCAGCGGCACGATGATCAAGAGCAGACGCAGTGCCGTGTAGGTAACCCAGTGCGGAATGGCATTCACACACACAGTGTACGGACAGTAACCTTCGGGAAACCGTGGAGTCGCCAAGGGCTACGATTGAGGTATGGTCCGACTGGCAGTGCCGCTTGCCGTAGCGGTCGCACTCGTGTACATCTACACGATTGTGGACTGTGCGCTCTTCGACCGGGCGCGCACCCGCGGATTGCCCAAATGGGCGTGGATCTTCGTGGTCATCTTGTTCCCACTGATCGGCAGTGCGCTGTGGTTCCTGATCGGTCGCGGCCGGCGCAATGCCGCAACGAACATGCGTTCCGTTGCACCCGATGACGATCCGGAATTCCTGAGAGGGCTGGGCAAGGCATCGGTGAAGAATCCGAAGCGGTCTCGCGAGCAAGAGGAACGCATCCGCCAGATGGAGAAGGATCTCGCCGAACTCGACGAGACCAATAAGAAGAACGGCGAGTCCGACCAGCCCGGCCGACGGGATGCCTGAGGGTCCTGCGACGCAGGGCGTCAGTGAGACCCAGGATGTCGGTGAGACGCACCGTGTAAGCGCGACGCTCGGCGTCAGCGCGGCCAGCGATTACTCGATCGCGCTCCTGAGTGCTCTGGTGCGGCTCGGTGTTCGGCACATCGTGCTGAGCCCGGGATCGCGCTCGCAGGCGCTTGCCCTCGTCGCCGCTGAGTTGGAGCGGGTCGATGCGGTGCGCTTGCACGTGCGCATCGACGAACGTGTCGGCGGTTTTCTGGCGCTAGGGCTGGCAGTGGAATCCGGGCTGCCCGCCGTTGTTGTCACAACCAGCGGCACGGCGACGGCGAACTTGCATCCCGCTGTGCTCGAAGCCCATCACTCCGGCGTGCCGATGATCGTGCTGACGGCCGACCGGCCAGCCGAGCTACGCGGCATCCGAGCGAACCAGACGACCAGGCAGGCCGGGTTGTACGGGGGTGCCCTGCGGCTTGCGTGTGACGTGCCTGCGCCGACCGGTGAAGCCGGCGAAACGGATGCTGCGGCCACACTCGCCGGGCGTGCCTGGTCGGCTGCGCTGGGCGTGGGAGCTGCCGCGTCCGGCCCTGTGCACCTCAACATCGCGTTCCGTGAGCCCCTGTCCGCGCCCGTGCCCGACCTGTCGCCCCTCCTCGCTGGTCGAGTAGCGAGGAACGAGTGTATCGAGACCTCGCCCGCCGAGACCTCGCTCGCCCGGACCCCGCCCGCACTTGCTGGTCGAGTAGCGAGGAACGAGCGTATCGAGACCCCGCCGGCCGAGACCTCGCCCGCACAGACCCCGCTCGCCCGGACCGCATCCGCGCGCGAGACCGTCACACTCGCCGCAGGCCCCCACACCGTCGTCATCGCGGGCCACGGTGCCGGCCCGGAAGCAGAAGCCCTCGCCCATGCCGGCGGTTGGCCGCTGCTTGCGGAGATCACGAGCGGCTCCCGCTTCGGCCCGAATCTCGTGGTCGCATACCGTGAACTGCTGAACGAGCCCGAATTCGGCGGGCGGGTCGAGCGCGCGATCGTGTTCGGGCATCCGACGCTCAGCCGCGAGATACCAGCGCTGCTCACGCGCGGTGACGTCGAGTCCATTGTGGTGGCGCCGCACGGCGACGAGTTCTACAACCCGGGCCGCCGGGCACGTGCCGTCGCCGCGGTCACGCTCGACGAGGGCATCGACCCATCTGTACGTGCGGCGCGGGAATGGGTCGGCCGGTGGGTCGTCGCAAGCAGAAGGCTCGGCGAGGCCGCACTTGTCGGCGATGCTACCCACGCTGCCCCGGATGTCGAAGCGGGCCGTTCGAGCAGCCCTGCTGATCGCATCAGCTATGCCCGGAGCGAAATGGCCGCTGTGCAGGCGCCGGTCACGCGGCGGATGCTCACAGAGGCGCTGTGGCGCTTCACCTGGCCGCATGACCGGCTCGTCTTCGGTGCGTCCCGTTTGATTCGGGAGGCGGATCGCAGTGTGCCGGGCAAGAACATCCGGGTTCATGCGAACCGGGGGTTGGCCGGCATTGACGGCACCATCGCCACCGCCGTCGGCATCGCTCTCGCGCACGAAGCGGACGACTCGGCCGGCGTCACGCGTGTGCTGCTGGGGGACCTCGCCCTACTGCACGACGTCGGGGCACTCGCGTTCGGCGTCGGTGAGTCACGCCCGCGCATCCAGGTGATCGTCGGCAACGACGGTGGCGGCACGATCTTCGATGCCCTCGAGGTCGCCTGGAGTGCACCGGCGGAGGCGATGGAGCGCGTGCTGCTCACTCCCCAGCAAGTCGACATCGAGGCGCTGGCGAAGGCGTACGGATGGGCCTACGCGCGGGCGAGCACGCACGGCAAGCTCGACCAGGCGTTGTCCGCACCGATCGAGGGGCCGAGCATCCTGGAAGTTCCGCTGCCGCGCTGACGCGGTGTGACCGCCGACAGGCCATCTGCTGACAGAATGGTGCAACCGATCAAGGGGAGCACCGTTATGTCAAGGGGAGCACTGTGATGGCGAAAACTGCAACGCGGCAGCACGGCAACTGGACCATGGATGCAGCGGATGCGTTGCGAGCCGGCCCCGGCTTCTCGCTCGCCGAACAAGACACGAACGCGCAACCCGGTTTCGACGGTGACAAGAGCGACGGTGCGCGCGCGCTGGCGGCGGCATCCATTCGGCTTGCCGAATTGCAGGAGCGCCTGTTCGCGTCGAGCACCGCCGGCGACACGCGATCTGTGTTGCTGGTCTTGCAGGCGATGGATTCCGCGGGCAAGGGCGGCATCGTCGGGCACGTGGTCGGCGTCGTCAACCCGATGGGCGTGCACTACACGGCCTTCAAGAAGCCGACGGCCGAGGAGCTCGCCCATGACTTCCTCTGGCGGGTTCGCAAGCACGTGCCCGGCGCCGGCATGCTCGGCGTGTTCGATCGGTCGCACTACGAAGACGTGCTCATCGGCCGGGTGCGCAACCTGGCCGCACCCGAGGAGATCGAGCGCCGCTACGGTGCGATCAACGCGTTCGAGCAGGAGCTGACCGCCAACGGCACCGTCGTGCTCAAGGTGATGCTGCACTTGGGCAAGGCCGAGCAGAAGCAGCGGCTGGGCGAACGACTAGCCCGACCTGACAAATATTGGAAGTACAACCCGGGCGATGTCGACGAGCGGATGCTGTGGGACGACTACCAGGCCGCCTACCAGATTGCGATCGATCGCACCTCGACGCCGACCGCACCCTGGCATGTGGTGCCGGCCGACAAGAAGTGGTACGCCCGCCTGGTCGTGCAGCAACTGCTGATCGATGCGCTCGCGCGCATGAACCTGACCTGGCCTGCTGCCGACTTCGACGTCGAGGTAGAGAAGGCGCGTCTCGCGGCGTCGTAGACGCGCTCCGCAGGTCGATACGGGTCTCGATACGGGTCTCGATACGCTCGCTAGCGCTCGCTACTCGACCACCATCTTCAGCGCTCGCTACTCGACCAACGAGAGGTTTACCCGAACGCCTCTTTGACGGGGCGGAACTTCATCTTCGTCTCCGCCAACTCGCGATCGGGGTCGGAACCGGCGACGATGCCGCAGCCGGCGTAGGCGGTGATGTCGCCGTTGGCCTCGACCTGGGCACCGCGCAGCGCGATCGCCCATTCGCCGTCACCATCCGCGCCGATCCAGCCGACCGGGCCGGCGTAACGGCCACGGTCGAACGGTTCGAGTTCGTCGATGAGCGCGAGCGCGGCATCCGTTGGGCTGCCGGCGACAGCCGCCGTCGGGTGCAGCGCAGCGACCAGGTCGAGAGCGCTCGATCCGTCGGTGAGGCGACCCGAGACATCCGTCGCCAGGTGCCAGAGGTTCGGCAGCTTGAGGGTGAACGGTCCGGGGCCGCCGGGGCGCCAACCTTCAGACGGCGGCGCAGGGTCGGTTGGCCGATCACGAGCATTGCGAAGTGGGATTCGGTGTCCATTCCGGCCTTGGTGAGCATGCGGAGGGATTCCAGGTCGGTGTTGGCCATCGGATGAGCTTCGTCGATGACGATCACGGGCAGGCGGGCGCGTTCGTCCAGTTCCCCGGCCAGGAGCGAGGCGGTTTGGGGCCAGGGCACCGAACTAGAACGAGGCGCTCCCGCCGAGCGCGGTGACGATAGCGGCGTGGATGCCGCGCAGGGTGATCGTGGGGTCGGCTGGTACCGGCACATCACCCTGTCCATGCTCGCGCACGCGTTCCCGAGCGTGACCCGGTCAAAAAAGAGGGACCAAATCCAGGCGGATCCAACCTGATCACGTTGGGCCTGCCCAAGATCAGACACCTCATTGTCCACCTGGTCCTGGCCACACCGCCGAACCCCGAACACGTCCTGAACCGGTCACGCTGGCGCCGACAACACCAGCAAACCGCGAAACGACACCACGTATTAGGAACAACTACACACGCCCAAAACGCGACTGTAGTACTGGTGAGTGAAGAACCGGCGCATCGTCTTCGCGGAGGTGGCGCACGGTTCGGGTAGTGCCTCGATTCGCACCTTGCCTTGATTGTACTGCTTCTTCTGGTCGAGCGACCCGGTGAGGGGGTCCATCCACTTTGCGGCCATGGATACACTCGTTGTCCTTGCGCGTGTTCGAAGTGGTGGTGCAGGCGTTCGATCCGCCCGGCCAGGAAGCTTCAGGATTTCCGTAACTCGTCGAGGCAGTCGCTGCCGATGCGTTCAGCCAGTAGGCCCTGCGGCGGCGGACCCCTCGCGGAGGGGCCCTCGTCGCGTCGATGAGGCCGCGCTGCTCAACTCGGACCAGCAGCGCGTACCCGGTTCCTTCGACGATATCGGCGAGACCCTCGTCTCGTAACCGCGGCGTGATCTCGTTGCCTTGTGCCAGCTCTGTGGCGAGGCTTGCGAGCACGATGCCTTCGAGGGTGCGCTTGCGCATCTCGGTCGTCTGTTTGGCCATCTCGACCCCTTTTGCTATTCAGTCATGCCGACTACTCGTAGGTAGTAACGCCGGCTATCAGTAGATAGCATCACCGAATACTGGCTTCATTCCCGGCTTGACATGGCGCACGACCTTCCCTAACCTGAGATTGCGACGAAAATAGTCGTAAATTTAGAGAAATGTTTCGTGACAGTGAGGTCAGACAAGATGGTAGAAAAGCTTCCGCCTGGGTTCGTCCACACCGACGGATCTCAGTTCCTCGACGGCTGGAGCCGTCCTATTCGCTTCACCGGGGTGTGCATCGGCGGGTGGCTCAACATGGAAAACTTCATCACGGGCTACTCGGCGAGCGAGACGCTCATGCGCATGAAGGTCGCCGGCGCGATCGGCGCCGACCGAGCCGAGCGCTTCTTCGAGCGGCTCCTGACCGCGTTCTACGGCGAGGCGGATGCCGAATTCCTCGGCTCGCTCGGCATGACGATCGTGCGCATCCCAGTCAACTACCGGCACTTTGAGTCAGATGCAGACCCATTCACAATCCTGCCGACCGCGTTCGACCACCTGGACCGTGCGATCGAGGCGTCGGGCCGGCACGGGATCTACTCGGTCATCGACCTCCACGCACTGCCCGGCAGCCAGAACCATCACTGGCACTCCGACAACTCGACGCACGAGCCTCACCTCTGGCAGCACCCGCACTTTCAGGACCGCGTCGAGAATATCTGGAAGGCGATCGCCGAGCACTACAAGGACAACACCTGGGTCGCCGGCTACAATCTGATGAACGAGCCGGCCGATGAGTCGCGCGCGGTTGTTGGCGCGCTCTACCGTCGGCTCTACGAGGCAGTGCGCGCGATCGACGCCGAGCACACCATCTACCTCGACGGCAACACTTATTCGACCGAGTTCGACATGTTCGACGCCGAGCCGTGGCCGAACACAGTCTACTCACTGCACGACTACGTCGCAGCCGGTCTCGGCCGCGGGGGAGACTACCCCGGCCTCACCGACGGCACGTACATCGACAAGGAGTACGCCCGGCAGAAGTTCCTTCAGCGCTCCGAGTACGCACGTGACACGAGCACGCCCATCTTCGTCGGCGAGTTCGCGCCGATCTACACGGGCGACGAACGCACGGATGCGATGCGTCGGCAGATCCTGGAAGACCAGCTCGAGCTCTACCGCGAATTTGACGTCAGCTGGACGAGCTGGATGTACAAGGACCTCGGCCGTCAGGGCCTCGTCAACGTCGCGGCGGAATCCCCCTACCGTCGCCGGTTCGACGGCTTCGTCGCGAAGAAGAACCGGCTCGCAGCCGACCAGTGGGGCAGCGACCGCCTGGGCGGCGAGGGCGTGCGCGAGGTTAGCGAGGCCGTGCAGGAGTTGATGGCCCGTGAGTTCCCCGCGTGGACCCCGTACCCGTGGGGACGTTTCGACACGGTCGCAACCCTGCTGAACAACCTGCTCTTCGCCCAGCCGCTCGCCGACGACTACGCCGAACTGTTCCGGGAACTGACCGACGACGATCTCGACGCCCTCGCCGACTCGTTCTCGTTCGAGAACTGCGTGGTGCGTGAGAGCCTGCGCGACCAGCTCGTCTCCGGCCAGGGCGCACAGGCGGTGCCTGCGGCGTCGGCCGGGCAGGCGTAGCGTCGTGCGGGCTGTAGTCCTCCGGTCGGCCGGGGATGCGCCCCGGATCGAAGAGGTCGAACTGTCGGCGCCCCGAACGGGCGAACTGCGGGTTCGCATCGAGGCAGCCGGGGTCTGTCACAGCGACTACCACTACATGACCGGTGACCTAACGGCACCTCTGCCGCTCGTGCTCGGGCACGAAGGCGCGGGCATCGTCGAGGAGGTTGGTCCCGGAGCGGCCGGTCGCATCCACGTGGGCGATCGGGTCGCTCTCCTGTGGCGACCACGGTGCGGCCGGTGCGCGGCCTGCGTTGCAGGCAACCCGGTGCTGTGCGAACTCGGACCCGTGCAGGCCAGGACCGGCGGCCTGCACGACGGCACCTCGCGCCTGTCGCTTCCCGACGGTGGCGAGCTCCACCACCTGATGGGTGTCTCGTGCTTCGCCGACCGCGTCGTGGTGAACGAGAACGCGGCGGTGCCGGTCCCCGACGGCGTGCCACCGGAGGTGGCGGCGATCTCGGCGTGCGCGGTGATCACGGGAGTCGGGGCGGTCTTCCACGAGGTGAGCGAAGCGGCCGGCCGACCTCTGCTCGTGCTGGGCGCCGGTGGTGTTGGTCTATCGAGCGTGATGGGCGCTGCTCTCGTGGGCGCGCATCCGCTGATCGTCGTCGACGTCGACGACGCGAAACTCGACCTCGCCCGCGAACTGGGCGCGACGCACACGATCAACGCAGCCGATGAGGATGTGGAGGCGAGGGTTCTCGAGATCACCGGTGGTGCCGGTGTCCCGTGGGCGATCGAGGCGATTGGACGACCGCAGACGCTGAAACAAGCGCTCGCCTGCGTCGCTCCGGGCGGCACGCTCGTCGCGGTCGGACTTGCTCGCGCCGACGCGACGTTCGCCGTTCCGGTCAATCTGCTCGTGCAACGGCAGAAGCGGATCGTCGGTTCGCTCTACGGGTCGAGCAACCCGCCGCTCGACCTTTTACGCATCTTTTCGCTGTATCTCGCAGGCAAGCTGCCCATCGACCGACTCATCGGCGATCGCCTGCCGCTCGACCGATTCGCGGAGGCGTATCGTGGCCTCACCGTCGGCGCGGTTGGGCGCGGAATCCTCGTGCCCTAGCGGCACGTCAACCTGAAGGAGAACCTACGGATGGTCCGCTCACAGGAGTGGTACGGCGGCGAAGGCCGCGACCCTTATATCCACCGGGCATGGATGCGCCGGGGGACGCCCGATCACGCATTCGACGGGCGGCCGCAGATCGCGATCGCGAACACCGCGAGCGATCTAACCCCCTGCAACATGCACCTCGACGAGGTCGCGCAACACGTCAAGCACGGAGTGTGGGAGGCCGGCGGCGTCCCCCTGAACCTGCCGATGGTCTCGCTCGGCGAGACGCTCGTGCGACCGACGGCGATGCTGTGGCGCAACATGGCGGCGATGGCGACGGAGGAGATGCTTCGAGCCAATCCGATAGACGCCGTCGTGCTGCTCGGCGGATGCGACAAGACCATTCCGGCGCTGCTCATGGGCGCCGCCTCGGTCGACCTGCCCGCCGTCGTGGTTCCGGGTGGGCCGATGTTGAACGGCTACTTCCGGGGCGAGCGGATGGGCTGCGGCACCGGTGTGTGGAAGCTCTCCGAGGAAGTGCGCGCGGGAGCCCTGTCCGAAGCCGAGTTCGAGGCGACCGACAAAGAGATGATCCGCAGCAAAGGTCACTGCAACACGATGGGCACGGCTTCGACCATGGGGCTGATGGCGGAGGCGCTCGGCATGACGATCCCTGGGGTCGCCGGCACCCCGGCCGCTGACAGCAGACTGCTCGAGGCGGCTCACGCGAGCGGCAGACTCGCCGTCGAGCTCGCGCTGGAGGACCGCCGCATCTCTCAGGTGATCACCAAGGAGTCCTTCCATAATGCGATCGTCGCGCTCGCGGCGATCGGAGGCTCGACCAACGCGGTCGTGCACCTGCTGGCGATCGCCGGGCGGCTGGGCATCGACCTCACCCTCGACGACTTCGATCGCATCGGAGCGCAGGTACCGCTGCTGGTAAACCTGCAGCCAGCCGGTCACTACCTGATGGAGGACCTGTTCCGTGCGGGCGGGTTCCTCGCCGTGCTCGATCAGCTGCAGGACCTGCTCGACCCCGCGGCGACGACGGTGACCGGCAAGCCGCTCACCGAGTATCTCGGCAGCCACCAGGTATGGGACCGCGATGTGATCACCCTTCGTGACAATCCGCTCCAGGTAGACGCGGGCATCGTAGTGCTCCAGGGCAACCTGGCACCGCGGGGCGCGATCATCAAGCCGGCCGCAGCGACCCCGGAGCTCCTCGTGCACACGGGACGCGCGGTCGTGTTCGATTCCATCGAGGATGCGCACGCGCGACTCGACGACCCCGACCTCGACGTCGACGCCGACTCGGTGCTCGTCCTGCGCGGCTGTGGCCCCAAAGGATACCCGGGCATGCCGGAGGTCGCGAACATGCCTCTGCCGAAGAAGCTGCTGAAGCAGGGCATCCGTGACGTGGTCAGGATCTGCGATGGTCGCATGTCGGGAACGGCATACGGCACGGTCGTGCTGCACGTCGCCCCGGAGGCCGCCGCGGGCGGTCCTCTCGCCCTGGTACAGGACGGTGACCTTATCTCACTGGATGTCCCGGCACGGCGTCTCGAACTGCTGGTCGGCGAGGCCGAGCTGGCGGGCCGCCGGGCTGCGCAACGCGAGGTCGACGGCTTCGCGAACGCGGACCGCGGGTGGCAGAAGCTGTACATCGATCACGTGCAGGGCGCCGACACGGGCGCCGACCTCGACTTCCTGGTCGGCTCCAGCGGCTCCGTCGTCACGAGGGAGTCGCATTGAGCGGGAACGAAGCGTCACAGGCGCGGCCCGAGCTCGGGCTGGTGCGGGCGCAGGTCGATGGGCGGGCCGTGTGGGCCGTGCGACGCGGCGACGACTATTCGCCGCTCGGCATGAGCCTATCCGAGTTGCTCAGGCTACCTGCGCACGAGGCCCGATCGGCGGTCGACGCCGCGCGCGGCGGGGGGCTCACGCCGGAGCGTCTGCTCGCTCCGATCGACCCCCAGCAGGAAGTGTGGGCAGCGGGTGTCACCTACCTGCGCAGTCGCGACGGTCGCATCGAGGAGGCGAGCGATGGAACGCCGTACGACCGTGTCTACGTGGCCGAGCGTCCCGAGCTCTTCTTCAAGTCGACGGGAGCGCGGGCGATCGGGCCTGGCGCGCCGATCGGCATCCGCGCAGACTCGGCCTGGAACGTTCCCGAGCCGGAACTCGGGATCGTCCTCGATGCCGACGGCGGGTTGTTCGGCTATGTCCCCGGAGATGATGCGTCGAGTCGGTCGATCGAAGGGGAGAACCTCCTCTACCTGCCGCAGGCGAAGATTTACACCGCATCGTGCGGGCTCGGCCCCGAGATCGTCCCGGCGTGGACGGTCAAGGGTCCCTTCGAGATCGGCCTGGAGATCCGGCGCGACGGTGGGCTGGAGTTCGCGGGCGCCGCTTCGACCGGCCAGATGGCCAGGCGCCTCGACGACCTCGCGGACTGGCTCTACCAGGGACTCGACTTCCCCGACGGGGTGATCATGCTGACGGGCACCGGCGTCGTGCCCGAGGCGGATTTCACGCTGCTGCCCGGCGACGAGGTCGTGGTCGACATCTCCGGCATCGGACGTCTGTCGAACCCAGTCGTTGAAGTGGGCCGACACGAAGGAGCAAGACAGTGACATCGGCGGACCAGACCACCACCGACCTCGAGACGGCGATGACGGATGCTGCAGCGGCAGCTCCCCTGCTCGCCGTCTCGTCACCGGGGGAGCGCGCCGGGTGGCTGCGGGCGATCGCCGACCGGCTGGACGCCGACTCGGAGGCGATCGTCGAGCTCGCGATGCGCGAGAGTCACCTGACGGGCCCCCGCCTCAGAGGCGAGCTGGTGCGCACGACGTTCCAGCTCCGGCTGTTCGCCGAGGCGGTCGAGGACGGACGCTATCTTGAGGCGACGATCGACCATGCCGATCCCGATTGGCCGATGGGCGCGCGACCCGACCTTCGACGAGTGTTCCGCCCCCTGGGCCCTGCAGCGGTCTTCGCGGCGAGCAACTTCCCGTTCGCGTTCTCGGTCGCCGGCGGCGACACGGCCGCGGCGATCGCTGCGGGCGCACCGGTCGTCGTGAAGGCGCATTCGGCGCATCCCGAGCTCAGCCGCGCGGTGGCCGGGCACCTGCACGCCGCGCTCTCGGAGTCCGGGGCTCCCCGAGGTGTCTTCGCGCTGGTGGAAGGACGCGAGGTGGGCCGCACCCTAGTTCTCGACCCGCGACTGACGGTCGCGACCTTCACCGGGTCTCTCGGCGGAGGTCGTGCCCTGTTCGACCTGGCGGCCTCGCGGCCCGAACCGATCCCGTTCTACGGCGAGCTGGGCAGCGTGAATCCCGTCTTCGTGACGGCCGCTGCTGCCGGAACTCGTCCCCAGCAGATCGCCGACGGCTTCGCTGCGTCGATGAGCCTCGGCGTCGGTCAGTTCTGCACGAAGCCGGGCGTGCTGCTGGTGCCGGAGTCGTCGGCCCTGACCGGACTCGTCGTCGATGCGGTGCGCGCCAGCGCCGGCGGTCCGATGCTTTCGGATGCGATTCGCGAGGGGTTCTACGAGAGGCTGGCTCCTCTTTCGGATCGCGACGACGTCGACCTGCTGGCCGGCTCGCTCGATCGCCTCGACCAGCCGATGCCGACCGTGTACGGCACGGACGCGACGACGCTCATCGCGCACGCCGACGAACTGCTCGAGGAGCATTTCGGCCCGGCGGCGCTGATCGTGCGTTACACCTCGGAGGACGAGCTGCGCACCGTGGCACGCGTCCTGCAGGGCCAGCTGACGGCGACGGTGCACGGCGAGGAGGACGACCACGTCGGCGATCTCCTGGAACTGCTCGCCGCGAAGGCCGGGCGCGTGCTGTGGAACGAGTGGCCGACCGGAGTCTCGGTGACCTACGCGCAACAGCACGGCGGACCCTATCCCGCCACGACCGCACCGCACTTCACGTCGGTCGGCACGGCCGCGATCGCGCGGTTCCTTCGGCCCGTCGCGTACCAGGGCACCCCGGATGCCCTGCTGCCGCCCGCCTTACAGGAGTCGAACCCGTGGGACATCCCGCGGATCGTCGACGGTTCGCCGGCGGCCGGTCAGCCGGCGTAGTCGTTGAGAAGTGCGCCTCTCACTCCCGGCCGCACCGCGAAGACAGCCCCTGCCTGCGGTTCGGCGTCGTCGGCCAGATGCTGCCGTGACGACGTGACGTACAGCGTGTCGAGCGCAGGACCCCCGAACGCCGCGGCGCTCGTGTGCATGACACCGGGCACCTCGACGATCTCGCTGAGGATTCCGGTAGCGTCGTAGCGTCGCACCGCGCCTCCGCCCCAGAGCGCGACCCACAGCCCGCCCTCGGCGTCGATCGCCATGCCGTCCGGCGCCCCGGCGACCTCGTCGCTGAATTCGACGAACGGCCGCCGTCCGTGAAACGAACCGTCGACGGGGTCGAAGTCGAACACGTCGACGCGCCGGGTCGGAGTGTCGACGTAGTATGCGTGTGCACCATCGTGACTCCATTGCAGGCCGTTCGAGATGGTGATGCCCGTCAGTGCGATCGAGGTCGAGCCATCGGCCTCCAGGCGATAGAGGGATGCCGCGCCCGGCGCCTCGTCGTAGGCCATCGTGCCGCAGAAGAAGCGACCTCTCGGGTCGCAGCCGCCCTCGTTGAGGCGGATGGCGGGGTCGGCGAGCATGTCGGGGAGCCGGCGTTCGAGGGAGAACTCCTCGTCGAAGTGCGAGAAGCCGTGCTCGGTTGCCACGATGAATCCGCTCGCGGCACGTCGGCGGATGACCGCGGCAACCGGGCTTCCGACGTCGTGGCGCACGGGTTGAGGTTGCGAGGTGAGGTCGACGACGGCGCCCGCGAGCATGTCGACGACGAGCATCCGCTGCCCGACGCGATCCCAGAACGGCCCTTCGCCGTGCCAGGTCACCGGCGGCGTGATCTGCTCGGCTCTCATTGCCAGCCTCCATCCACTACCCAGGTCTGCGCGGTCGCCAGCCGGGAGTCGTCGGCTGCCAGCCAGAGCATCATGCGGGCCACATCCGCAGGGTACAAGAGCTCGGGCAGGCACTGGGCGGCCAAGATCTTCTCGTGCTCCGCTTCTCCGACCCAGCTGGTGAGCTGCCGCTCCGTCATGATCCAGCCGGGGATGATGGCGTTCACGCGGATTCCGTCGCCACCGAACTCGCGGGCCAGCGTGCGCGTCAGGCCTTCGATGCCGGCTTTCGCGGTGATGTAGACGGGGAGGTCGACCAGGTCGATGTGCGCGCTGATGGATCCGAGGTTGATGATCGAGCCTCCGCCGGCGGCCTTCATCATCGGCTGCACGGCCTGCGCCGCGAAGAAGTGGTGCCGCACGTTCACGGCGATCCCGTCGTCCCATGCGGCGAGATCGAGGTCGGACACCGTGCGGCGGGTGTCGTTTGCGGCATTGTTGACGAGGACGGTGATCGGTCCGAGGCGGTCGAATGCACGCGCGATCGCAAGCTGCAGTGCCGGGATGTCGCGCACGTCGATGACCTGGAAATACGGCTCGGGCTCGCCGCGGTCTGCGATCTCGGCGACCAGCCGGGCCGCCGCATCCTCGTCGATGTCGACGAACGCGACGCGGGAGCCCTGCGCGGCGAGCTGGGAGACGAACTCGGCTCCGAGACCGGAGGCACCCCCGCTGACGAACGCGGTGCGCCCGGCAAGCGACGGGTAGCGGGCGAACTCAGGCACCTGCATCCCCACGCTGTGTGGCCGCCAGTGCGCGCAGCGCTTCGACGGCGAGAGGGTGCTCGCCCTCTTCGTGCCAGCCGGAGAAGGCGATGACACCGGTGGGCGCGTCGCCGACGCGGATGGGCATGCCACCGCCGGCCGCCATCAGCTGACGGGGATCGTAGAGCGACTCCGTGGCGAAGTCGCGACCCTGCGAGAGGAACAGCCGCTTCACGAAGAATAAGCTGCGTGCATATGTCCTGACGATGCGAACCTTGCGATCCAGCCAGAGGTCAAGATCGGCGCTCGTGCCGGGAAGCGCCGCGTGGAACACACACTGATCGCCGAGGAAGATCGTCACGGCACCCACGAGACGGTCCGCCCGGAGCCGCTCGACCGACCAGATGCCGAGTCGCCAGGCGTCGTCGTAGCCGAAGCGTTCGAGCCATGCGGCGTCTTCGTCGGCGAGCAGGGATTCGAGTTCGAATTCTGCATCGGTGATCGTCATTGACATCCTCTTCGATGTAAGGTTTCGGTAGGCAAGAGAAAACTATCTGAAAAGTCAGCCTATGAGCTCGCCAGCACGCCGTCAACCGCCCCGCCTTGTCGGGCGGGCCCGACGTGTGGCCGCAGATACCATGAGGCCTATGGAACATGACGCCACGGGCGAAGCGCCGCACACGCGGGCCACGCTCTCCGAAGTCGCCGCGCTCGCGAAGGTGTCGGTCGCCACGGTCTCTAAGGTGCTGAACGGACGCAGCGGTGTCTCGGATGACACGCGCAGCCGCATCGAGTCCCTGCTCGACGAGCGGAACTACAACCGCCGCCTCAGCGCTCAGAGCACCGCCCCGCTGATAGAGGTGCTCTGCTACGAGATCGACAGCCCGTTCGGCGGGGCGGCCATCGTCGGCATCGAGCGGGTTGCCCGCGAGCAGGGCATCGGCATGGTCGTCACCGGTGCGGAGGACTCCCATCTGCCCGGGCGCGGGTGGGTGGACGGCGTGCTGCGCAGGCAGCCGCTCGGCATCATCCTTGTCGCCTCCCTGCTGCCCGAGAAAGACAAGGCACGGCTGCGCAGCCGTGCTATCCCGATCGTGATGATCGACCCGTACGGTGCCCCGGCCTCCGATGCGCCCTCGATTGGCTCGGCCGACTGGAACGGCGGATTCCTCGCAACGCGGCACCTGATCGAGCTCGGCCACGAGCGCATTGCGATCATCACGGGGCCGGACAGCATGATGGCCTCGACCGCCCGCCTGTCCGGCTATCGCGCGGCGCTCGAAGCGGCGGGTATCGCGGTGCGCCGCGACTACATTCGCCCGGGCAACTTCCATCGCGACGACGGATTCACCGAGGCCCGCGAGCTCCTCTCGTCGGCCGAGCCACCGACCGCGATCTTCGCCTCCAGCGACCTGCAGGCGCTCGGCGTCTACGAGGCCGCGCGGATTCTCGGCCTCCGGGTGCCGGATGACCTGTCGGTGGTTGGCTACGACGATCTGGCGATAGCCCAGTGGGCCGGGCCCCCGATGACCACGGTTCGTGTCCCGCTGGCCGAGATGGCCGAGCAGGCCACGCACCTGGTGACCAGGCTGCGCGACGAGCCGGAGCTCGCATTCAGTCGCGTCGACATGGCGACGTCGCTCGTGGTGCGCGAGAGCACCGCCGCTCCGCGTTCCTAGAGCCTGGCCCGCTCTGCAGGGTCGCCCTGCGGTCCTCAAGCGCACATTCGAAACGAAATGTTTCCAAGTTTGATGTAAAACTTGACTTCAAGTTATCGCTGTGGCTACATTCGAATTCAATGCCACGGCGTGTCCCACGGACGTGCCACACGAAGACGACGAGGTCTCATGACCTCGACGAACTTCGACCGCGTCGGGTCTGCTGTCCCGGCGCCAACTCGGACGCGGTGACGTGTCCGCGATGCAAAAGGACTGACATGCGATTCACATTCACATCGAAAACAGTGCTTCGGTCGATCGCCGCCCTGGCGGTTGCCAGCCTGGCGGGCATGGGGCTGGCCGCCTGCTCCGGCTCCAGCCAGGGAGAGGCTGGCTCTGCGACGAGCGGAACGATCAACTGGTGGGGCTGGACGCCCACCAACTCGGACGAGGCGAAAGCGTTCATCGCCGCGTTCAACAAGGAATATCCGGACATCAAAGTCAACTTCAAGCTGGTCGGCATCTCCGACTACCAGGCCGCGATGCGTCCTGCTCTCGCCTCCGACAGCGGACCTGACGTGTTCGACCTGCAGCCCGGTGCCTACGTGCAGCAGTTCGGCAGCTACGCCGAAGACCTCACCCCGGTCGTCGAGAAGGCGCTCGGCAGCGACTGGAAGTCCCAGATCGCGAGCATCGCCGTCGACGGGCTCACCGCGAAGGGCAAGCTGACCGCGCTTCCGGTCGGCTCATCGTACGCTGGTTCGCTCTGGTACAACGCCGAGCTGTTCAAGAAGTACAACCTGCAGCCGCCGAAGACGCTCGACGAGTGGAAGAAGGTCTGCGACACCTTCGCGAGCAACGGAGTCGGCTGCTTCGCGCAGGGTGCCTCGCAAGAGGGCTTCGACCAGGACACCCTGCAGGCCATCTCGAACTCGGTCGAGCCCGGCTACTGGACCAAGGCTTCCAAGGGCGATGCCAAATGGGACTCGCCCCAGATCGTGCAGACGCTGAAGATCTGGAAGGACCTCTTCGACAGCGGCATCATGCAGAAGGGCGCGCTGGGCGCTCAGCAGTACCCGGACATCAACAACGCCTTCCTGACCGGCAAGTACGCGATGGTGATGATGGGCAGCTGGTACACGCAGTATGCGACACAGGATGCGATGACCCAGGCCATCTCGGCCGCGGGTGTTGCAGGCGCCAAGCCGTTCCCCATCCTGCCAATCACGTTCCCGGATGTCGCGGGCATGGGCAACACGAGCGAGATGTTCGGTGATGCCGACTACGGTCTGGCGGTGGCGAGCAAGTCGAAGCACAGCGCAGCAGCCGAGACCTTCGTGAAGTGGATGTCCACCAGCAAGGCGGGCCAGCAGGTCGTAGCCGACCGGCTCGACACCACCCCGGTCCTCAAGGGCATCGCGCCGGACTTCAGCACCATCAAGTTCGTGGATCCGACTCTGCAGACTGACCCGGTAAACGCCTACCTCAAGGGCACGGTCTCCATCAACGAACCGCGGTTCGCCCTGCTGAACGCCGACATCGAGAACGCCTTCCTCGCCGCCGCGCAGTCGGTCGGAAGCGGAAGCGCGACCCCGCAGGCAGCCGCGACGACACTGCAACAGGCGGCGGACGCGGTCAAGGCGAACGGATGACCGTCTCCACCAAATGGTTGAGCAGCGCGGTCGACTCTTCGAGTCGGCCGCGCCGCCGACGGCGGCTCCACTCATCCGGGGTGCCGTGGATCCTGCCGGCTCTTGTTCTCAGCGCAGGGCTGATCTACTACTGCATCGGCTACACCGGATACATCTCGACTCTCAACTGGGACGGGGCGAGTCCCGACCCCGAGTCCATCGGACTGCGGAACTACGTCAACATCTTCAACGACCCGGTGTTTTGGAAGTCGATCTGGCACACGGTCGCATTCTTCATGGTCACCTTCGGCCTGCAGACCGTGATCGGCGTGGTGTTCGCGGTCATCATGCACTCGCGCATCAAGCTCGCAGTGGTCTACAAGGTGATCATCTTCGTCCCCGTGGTCCTGGCCCCCGCCATCATGGCTCCGGTGTTCCGTCAGATCTTCGCCGCCGACGGCCAGCTCAACTGGGTGCTCGACCACATCGGCCTCGGGTTCGTCGCCCAGCCGTGGATCGGGCAGGAGTCGACCGCCTTGCCGGTAATCATGGTGATCACCATCTGGCAGTGGACGGGGCTCACCTTCGTGCTCTACTACGCGGCGATGAGCCAGATCGACAACTCGCTTCTCGAAGCGGCCCGCATTGACGGGGCCGGCAACGTGCGGACCCTAACCAGCATCATCTGGCCGAGCCTACGTGGCACCACCATCGCACTCGCGATCCTCGGCGCCATCGGGGCGCTTAAGACCTTCGACGTACCCTGGCTGGTGACGATCGCCGGTCCCAACAATGCGACCCAGTTCCTCGGCACGTACATCTACCAGATGACGATCCAACTGGCCCACGTGGGCTACGGCGCCTCCCTATCGATCATCCTGCTGATCATCGCGCTCGTCATGGCAATCATCGTGCAGGTGGGCGGCCGCGAGAAGTCAGGAGGCCGCTGATGTTCGAGGTCCGCAGCTGGTGGGGCAAAGGCCTCCTCCAGATCCTGGCGACACTGCTAGTGCTGCCTTACCTCTTTCCACTGGTCGGGATGGTTCAGGGCTCGTTCGCCGGTGACGGCTGGGGCAACTACCGAGACGTCCTCCAGGTTCCAGGGTTCTTCCGGTTCTTCCTGAACAGCGCCATCATCGCCGCCGGCGTGATCATCCTCGTCTACAGTGTGACGATGCTCGCGGCCTACGGTTTCGCCAAACTGCACATCCGTTTCCGCGAGGTCTACTTCTGGATGCTGCTGGCCTGCCTCACCCTGCCCGAGGTTGTGCTGCTCACGCCGCTGTTCGCGACCACCCAGGCGCTCGGGCTGTTCAACACATACTGGGCGGTGATCCTGCCGCTCGCGGCGTTGCAGGTCCCGTTCGCCGTCCTGCTGACGCGCAACTTCATCAACGGCCTGCCCGATGAGATGTTCGAGGCGGCCCGTGTCGACGGGGCGACCTCGATGCGCGGGTTCCTTTACCTGGTCATCCCGCTCACCAGGCCCATCGCCGCGGCGGTGCTGATCTTTACCCTGATCGGGGCATGGAACGACTACCTGATGCCGCTGGTGTTCCTGCAGTCGCAGGACACGCAGACCATCACGCTGGTCCCGCAGTTCTTTGTGGGTGAGTTCAGCAGCGACCAGACCAAGATCCTGGCCTCCGCCGTTCTGACGGCCATCCCGGAGATCGTCGCCTATCTGTGCCTTCAGGGCATGTTCGAGCGCGGCCTCGCGGCCGGCGCCATCAAGTGATCCAAACTGAAGGAGTCGAAAAATGCCATTGATCCAAGTCGACCTCGATCGCGCGCTCTACGACGCGTCACACGACGCGATCGGCGACGCGATCCACGACGCGCAGATCGAGGCGCTCGGGATACCTGCCGACGACCGATTCCAGGTGTTCCGGCCGCGAGAGACGAGCGAGCTCAAATTCGACCACGGGTACAACGGCGTGGACCGGCAGAATCTGTTGCTAATCCAGGTGACCGCGGTGCACATGTACCCGGTCGCAGTGAAACGCCGGTTCTTCGAGTCGGTGGTCGCCAAGCTGGCGCCGGTCGGCATCAGGGCGGAGGATGTTCTCATTTCACTCGTCGAGAACGGCTTCGAGGACTGGTTCGCGGGCAAATGAGCGGCGAAGAACGGATGCGGCGTCACGACGACGCGCCCCTGAGCGTGCTTTTCCTGGGCGGTACCGGTACGATCAGCGCGGCGAGCGTGCGGCTCGCCGCCGCCTCCGGGATGACCGTCACCGTTTTCAACCGCGGCACTAACGCGGCAGGGCGTTCTCTGCCCACCGAGGTCGAGCACCTGACCGGCGACGCCGCGAGCAGCGAGTCGGTCCTGGCGGCCTTGGGCGAGCGCACCTTCGACGCAGTCGTGAACTTCCTCTCCTTCAACGAGGACGACGTGGCCCGCTGTGTCGCACTCTTCGCCGGCCGTATCAGGCAGTACGTGCACATCAGCTCGGGCTCGATCTACGCCAAGCCAGTGCTGATGACGCCGATCACCGAGTCCACCCCGATCGGCCCCAACCCGCCGCTGCCGTATGCCACCGCGAAGTGGCGCGCCGAGCTCGCGCTCGCCAAGGCGCATCGCGAGCTCAGGTTCCCCGTCACCGTGATCCGTCCTTCGCACACATACGACGACGCGAACCCACCGCTGCCCGGCGGCTGGACGGTTGTCGACCGCATCGCCCGGGGGGCCGAGATCCCCGTGCACGGCGACGGCACCTCCCTGTGGACGCTGACGCACGCCGACGACTTTGCGCAGGGGCTGGTCGGACTGCTCGGCAGCGACCGTGCCATCGGGGAGACTTTCCACATCACCGGTGACGATGTGCTTACCTGGGACCAGATCTACACGCTGTTCGCCACCGCGCTCGGGGTCGAGCCGCGCCTGGTGCACGTCGCGAGCGAGCTGTACCCCGTGGTGGCGCCCGATTGGTTCTGGTCGGGTGAGTTCGTAGGCGACCTCGGCCACTCTGCGGTCTTCGACAACTCGAAAATCCGCCGCTTCGTGCCCGGCTTCGCACCGCACATGACGTTCGAACGAGCGGTGAGGCGGATGTTGGAGTGGCGCAACGCGCACCCCGGCACTGCGCGCGGCGACTCCGCCACCGAAGACGTGCTCGACCGTGTCGTCGACGCCTATCACGCCGCGCACCAAGCGTTCAGCGACCGGGCCCCGGCGTTCGTGCAGGTGCGGTCATGACGACAGAGCTTCGCCCGCTTGGTACGACGGGCCTGGGGGTCACCGCGCTCTGTATTGGCACGAGCCCTCTCGCCAGCATGCCCCAGCTGTACGGCTACGGCGTGAGCGACGAACGGGCCGTGTTGACCATCGACGCGGTGCTCGATAGCGCGATCCGCTTCATCGACACGTCGAACGGCTATGGCGCGCACGGCGAGGCCGAGAAGCGCATCGGGCTCGCGATCGCCGCGCGCGGCGGACTCCCTGATGACGTGGTGCTCGCGACGAAGGTCGACCCCGATCCCGAGACGGGCGACTTCTCCGGTGCCCGGGTGCTCGCCTCGTTCGAGGAGAGCCTCGAACGGCTCGGCGTCGACCGCGTGCCGCTGCTGTACCTGCACGATCCTGAGCGAATCCCGTTCGAGGAGGCCATCGCACCCGGTGGTCCGGTCGAAGCGCTGGAGCGCCTGCGGTCCGAGGGACGGGTCGACCGCATCGGTGTCGCGGGCGGCCCGATCGGTCTTCTCGAGCGCTATCTTGACGCCGTCGGATTCGATGTGGTCCTCAGCCACAACAGGTACACCTTGCTCGACCGATCCGCGGAGCGTCTTTTCGTCTGGGCGCGCGAGCTCGGGATCGGGGTCGTCAATGCCGCACCGTACGGTGGCGGGATGCTTGCCAAGGGTCCCGATGTGCAAGGCAAGTACGGCTACGGCGAACGTGAAGACGGTGTCGCGGCGGCAGCCCGTCGAATGGCGGCCGCCTGCGCTGCGTGCGAGATTCCCCTCGCGGCAGCGGCATTGCAGTTCTCCCTGCGCGCCGCATTCATCGACTCGACCGTGGTGGGCGTCTCCTCGCCCGAGCATGTCGCGCAGACCCTCGATTACGCGGCGATGGATATCCCCGACGCCCTCTGGGCCGAACTGGAGACGATGGTCCCCTCCTCCGCGAACTGGCTGGACTGACCGAAACGCATGCAGACACTCGCGATCAGCATCCTCGCTGCCGCAGGAATCGCATCCAACTCGCTGATCGCCCCAGTGCGCAGCGCACCGCACCGACGTCGACATCGTCGCGGTCGCATCCTGCCACGACGCGTTGGGGTTCGCCACGCGGCACGGGAACGCCTCGGCCTACATGCGCCATCTGGGCTTGAGTGCGGATCGTTCCGTCGAACTCGTGTACGTGGTGCCGCCGCAGTCCGAGCGTGCGCGCTGGACGATCGCCGCGCTCGGGGCCCGCAAACGCGTGCTGTCGGAAACCCGATGACCATTAACGCGTCCGAGGCTCGCGAGGTGCTGGCGGCCGCGGAGTGAACCAGGCGCACGGCGTTCGATGCCTTTCGCTACTACTATCACCCGCTCCAGGCCTGTCTGCGCGCGTTCGTCGGCTCCGCCGCGCCCGGGCGCCTGCTCGACGTCGCCGCGACCGTCACCTGCTTGAACCCCTGCGATCCGCGCTCATTGCGGCACGCCCGAGCATGGCGGCTGGGCGCTCGTGAACGCCGACTCCTACCCCTGCACTGGATGCGCAGCCTGCTCGGTGAACCGGCCATGGTGGCGGCAGCGACCGAGCGCGACCCGCTGGCGGCCGACCTCAGCATCGGCGCCGAGCTCGCGTTCGCAGGCGTAGTGCGAGGACGGGTGGCGGTGAGCATGAGGCCCGAGGTCTCCCTGGCATCCGAGATCACGATTGTCCGCGAAGCTGGGGCCGTCCGCGTGGACAACCTGGAGTTCCCCTGGCGCTGGCAATCGATCCGCGTCGAGCAGGAAGGGGTCAGCCGCGTCTCGACGGCCGCGTGGCTCGGGACCTACCATCACCAACTCACGGCGGTGCTCGACGCCTTTCGGTGGGAGCGGCCGCCCGCGACGGAAGGGGCCGACTAAGTCAAGAACATGACGACGGTCGACGCGATCTACTGGCCGTCAGTATTCGCTAGCGACACCGAGCGACCCGGCAAAGATCGTGTACGGCTGGTATTTGTTGGTCTGCGTGACCGGGCGCTGGGAACTGGCCCTTCCGATCGTGTGCTTTCAGAGTCGTTTTCGGCGTATGGAGCGATGATGGAACTTGAAATGCCGGACAACACCACAACGGTCGTTCGTTTTGGTATAGGGAACGCGAGCCTCCATTACAGCACTGGAGGTGGGGCCGCTGGAGGTCCGAGCATCCCAACTGCCCACGCAGCGGCCATACCGATCGTGGATGTGCTCGTGGATTTGTCGCCATATTGGCGTCGGGCCTAAGTTCGGTTAGCGCAGCGACCGAGTATTGGGCGTCGCTCAGATTGACGACGCTCGCCTCTTGCCGGGAGACGATGGCTTTTAGCGTGCCGGGATTTGGTTTCTGGTGGTCGGCGTCGTCGATCTGACGACGTTCGGATAGTCGAACGGCGCGGCGCGCAATTTTGAAGGATCACGCCGGGCCGGAGGATCACTGTTGCGACCAGGCGCTCCGGCTCGCTGCCGGCACGTCCTCAATCACTAGTGCTATCCGCCGCCGTTGCGGCTACGAATTGATGTCATCGAAATTGCTGAGGGCCGCTCGCACATCGCGACCGATATTCCGCCGCAAGTAGAGGAGTCCAGACCATTTATCGTTCATGGCGGGACGACCGAGGCGGTCTTCATTCGCATGGTGGAACGCCCCGGGGAGGAGAGTATCCCGATCACGGCCCCGATGATTCATGCGACCCCGGCAGCTGACCGCGCCCTCCTTCGAGGCCGCCGACTTGACTAGTACTAGTCGTTGTCGCAGTCGGCGAGATTGCATTGGTTGTTGTTGCGGCGGCGCTGGGCGCTCGGATGCGGCGGCGCTGAATTACCCGAACGCCTCTTTGACGGGGCGGAACTTCATCTTCGTCTCCGCCAACTCGCGATCGGGGTCGGAACCGGCGACGATGCCGCAGCCGGCGTAGGCCGTGATGTCGCCGTTGGCCTCGACCTGGGCACCGCGCAGCGCGATCGCCCATTCGCCGTCACCATCCGCACCGATCCAGCCGACCGGGCCGGCGTAACGGCCACGATCGAACGGTTCAAGTTCGTCGATGAGCGCGAGCGCGGCATCCGTCGGGCTTCCGGCGACAGCCGCCGTCGGGTGCAGGGCGGCGACCAGGTCGAGAGCGCTCGATCCGTCGGTGAGCCGACCCGAGACATCCGTCGCCAGATGCCACAGGTTCGGCAACTTCAGCGTGAACGGCATCTCGCTCGTCGTCAGCGTCGCCGTGTGCGGCGCGAGCGCATCAAGCACGCTCCGCACTGCGAAGTCGTGCTCATCGCGGTCTTTCGGGCTGGTCGCGAGCGCCACGGCGGCTTCATGATCGGATGCCGCGCCCTGGCCTCGCGAAATCGTTCCGGCGAGCACGCGCGCGTCGACCGCACCGCGGTGCACATGCACAAGCGTTTCGGGGCTCGAGCCGAGAAGACCGTCGACGGCGTAGGTCCAGCAGTCCGGGTAGCCGAGAGCGAGTTCGACCAGGGCGCGACGTACGTCGGACTCCAACGGCAGGTGGGCGCGGACGTCGCGGGCGAGAACGACCTTGTTCACGGCGCCCGCTTCGATGTGAGTCAGCGCAGAGCGAACGAGGTCGGTGTAGCCGTCGGGGCTCAGCGTTCCGGGAAGCATCGTCAAGCGGTATTCGGCGCCGAACGGAGTCGGACCGGGCACGGGCGCGTACGAAGATCCGTCCTCCGCGGGCCGCACCCGGGTAATCCAGCTGCGCCCGTTGCGGCGCCCGATGATGGTCTGCGGCACGATCAGCACGCTCGTGCTATTGCTTACGGCCGCGAACGCGAACGTGCCGAATGCGATCAGGCCGGTGCCGGGCAGTGCGATCGGGTCCTGCACCTCAGAGGTCGCCTGCAATTCATGCCACGCGACAGCGGCATCCGCAATTCGATTGGGGCCGGAGAATTCGAGTCGCAACGCCTCGCCGATGCCCGCGATGCCCTCGCCCTTACGTAGCCATAGGAGCGGATGACGGGCATCAAGAAATGGAATGAGCTGGCGCACGTCGTCGAGGGGGATGGTTTCGACGCTCAGCGCCCGCACGCCGGTTGCAATTGCGGTCACCAGATCAGCCTACGCTGGGGTGCCGTGTTCGCTCACACCAAGAGCGTCACCTGCCACAGCCGCGGCGAGCCCATCGAGAATCAGGTTGAGCCCGAACTCGAACTCGTCGCCGAAATCGTACCCGGGCTGCAGCACGTGGTCGGTCGCCAGCTCAACGAGATGCGGGTAAGCGCCGGCTGCGAACAGCTGCATCATCGGCTCGGCGACGCCGGCTGCGGTGTCGCGGCCCTCAAATGGCAGGGCCGCCTCTTGCAGTGCGAATCCGTAGAGGTAGCTGTCGAGGAGCGCGTATGCGTGCGCGGTCATTTTGACGGAGAAACCGCCGCCACGGAGAACGCCGATGATTCTGTCGTGGTGCCGCAGGGTTGCCGGGCCCGGTGTGGTTCTCGATTCGAGGAGCGTGATCGCCCAGGCGTTCCGCCTGAGCACTCGGCGGGCGCCGTGCGCCCATCGATGCAACTCCGGGCGCCATTCGCCTTCCAGAGAGGGCAGCTCGATCTCTTGGAAGACGAGATCGACGATGCCGTCGAGGATCTCGTCTTTGTTCGAAACATAGTGATACAGCGACATCGGCTTCACGCCGAGCGTCTGGGCGAGCGAGCGGATGGTCAGTGACCCGATTCCGCTCTCTCCAGCGATCGTGACGGCACCACGCAGCACGCGTTCGCGGTTCAGCGGCGTGCGGGTATGAGGACGTTCGCTCAATTCTTGGGACATTGTTCACCTAGCCTATTGCATTCTCGTACTTAGTACGATACTTTCATCGTACTAAGTACGAAATGAGATCTTCGAAAGGAACAACCCATGAATTCGATCACGGCGCACACCCAGGTGCCGCGGACAGACAGCGGTACTGCGCCAGTCACCATGCGAGGCGTCGTCCAGCAACGCTATGGCTCGGCCGATGCGCTTCACGTGCAGAGCATCGCCCGACCCACGATTGCCGACAACGAGGTACTCGTGCAGGTGCACGCTGCTGGCCTGAGCCGGGCGACCTGGCATCTGATGACCGGCAAGCCGTACCTCATGCGTCTCGGTTTGGGGTTGCGAGGTCCGAAGAGCACCGTGATCGGGCAGGACCTCGCCGGCACAATCGTTGAGGTCGGTTCGGCAGTGCGCGCATTCTCAATCGGAGACGAGGTCTTCGGCATCGGCAGCGGTTCGTTCGCCGAATATGTCGCTGCAGCTGAGGGCAAGTTGGCCCGCAAGCCGTCCAACATAACGTTCGCGCAAGCCGCAGTAATTCCAGTCTGCGGGCTCACGGCCCTGCAAGGCTTGCGTGATGCCGGCCACGTCGAAGCAGGGCAGAACGTCCTGATCACTGGCGCGGCCGGTGGTGTCGGCTCCTTTGCCGTGCAGCTGGCCAAAGCATTCCGCGCCACCGTGACCGCTGTGTGCGGCACCGCGAAGGTCGATCTTGTGCGATCGCTCGGCGCCGACCATGTCGTCGACTACACCCGAACTGATTTCGCGGATGCTGCGCAACGGTACGACCTGATCCTGGACATCGCGGGCAATCCGACTCTCGCGCGGCTGCGCCGAGCGCTTACCCTTACCGGAACGGCCGTGATCGCCGGCGGCGAGCACGGCGGCAACCTGACCGGCATGAGCCGTCAGCTCCGAGCCGTGGCGGTGTCACCGTTCATCCGCCAACGGTTGGCCATGCTCATGTGCGTTCAATGCGGCAGCGACCTCGAACAGCTTGCCGATCTCGTCGAGCAGGACACCATCACACCGAGCGTGGACCGGTCCTTCCCGCTCGAGAAGGTCGCCGACGCAATGCGTTACCTCGAATCGGGCCAGGTACGAGGAAAAATCGCCGTCACCATCTGACCGCCGGCACGCAACTGCAGTTCCCCGTGGACCCGACACCAACATCCTGGGCTTCACCGGTTGCGTCGGCGACGTGAAGCGTCAGACAGATATTTGGGTTGGTGGACAGCAGACCGCCCAGATAGGTGACATCACGATCGGCGCAACCGTCCATGATCACTTTGGACGCCAGCCACGGCGGACTGTTCGACCTCGTGCCCACGAACAGGCACAGGGGTTCACGCTGGACCGGACTATGCACGCTGGCCCGGACCGGATCGCGAAGGGCATCCGGTCCGTCGCGCAATGTCCTCTCCAGCGCAAATGGCAATCCGGCTCGGCACTCTGTTCGGCAACTGGGTATGGGCCGCACGCTCGCTGATGAGCCCGACCGTGGAACGGCCGGATAGAACAGCCTTGTGTTTCGCGCGGGGTCGCAGGGTCAGTCCACCATAAGACCATTCTGTACAACTCATGGCAAGAGTGTTGTACGTTAGGGGCATGGACGTGACGATCAGTAAGCTGCGGGCGGAGTTGGCGAGCTGGGTAGAGCGCGCGCGTGACGGTGACGAGATCATCGTTACTGACAGAGGAATACCCGTTGCGCGCCTTTCATCGGTAGCGACCGCGCCCCTGATCGAACAGCTCACCCAGGCCGGGATATTGGGCAAGCCGGCTCGTGCGGGGCGGCCTACTGCGCGTGGCGCAACGCGCGTCCACGCTCGCGGATCCGTGGCTGATTTAGTCAGTGATCAGCGACGCTGAGCATGGCGATCGTGTACTTCGACAGCAGCGCCTTCGTCAAGCTGCTGGTCGAGGAAGACGGCAGCGAGGTGGCCGCCGCGCTCTGGGACGGCTGCGATGCCGCAGTCTCGTCGCGACTGGCCTATCCGGAAGTACGTGCCGCGCTGGCGGCTGCTGGTCGCGATCACCGGCTGGAGCCCGACGATCAGCGCCGTGCCGAGGCGGCGTGGGAGGAGTTCTGGGCCACGACCCGACCGGTTGCGTTGACCGAGACGATCACCATGCACGCCGGAGAGCTTGCGGGTGCGCATGCGCTGCGCGGTGCAGACGCTGTGCATCTGGCGAGCCTCCTTGCCGTTGGAGCGGCGGATACCTTGTTCGCAGTCTGGGACAGACGACTGCGCTCCGGTGCCAAGGCCGCCGGAGCGCGGGTGGTCCCGACTGCGTAGCACATTCGTCGCGTGTGTACCCGGCCCGGTGATATGCCTGAAGTCACGTTGTCAGCGAAACGGCGACCGGCCGTCGCGTGGCAAAGTGCTAGCATTGATAGCACGGAGGTGGTCAGGATGGCGGCAGTCAGCGTCAGAGATCTTGATGACGACGTCAAGGAGCGTCTTCGCGTCCGCGCGGCCGAGAATGGTCGGTCGATGGAAGCCGAGATCCGCGCGATCCTCATTGCAGCGGTGAACGAGCCGAAATCTTCAGAAGGCCTGTTGTCGGCTGTGCTTGACCGATTCGGCGCCCTCGGCGGTGTCGAGCTGGAGTTGCCTGTGCGTGTAACGCCCACCCGGGCCGCCGAGCTCGCATCGTGATCGTCGTCGATACAAATGTGATCTCAGAGCTCATGAGGCCGTCCCCGGCACGGGTTGTCGCGGACTGGGTACGCGCGCAGTCACAACGTGAGCTCTACACGACCGCGGTCACGCTGGCAGAGGTTCGCTACGGCATCGAGAGGCTGGATGCTGGTCGTCGCAAGGAGCAGTTCGCGATCACGGCCGACGAGGTTTTTGCCGCGTTCGGCCAATACATCCTTCCCTTCGATTCAGCGGCAGCCCTTCACTACGCCACCATCGTGAGCGCTCGTGACCGCGCCGGCGCGCCGATCGACGGATTCGACGCGCAGATCGCTGCAATCTGCCGCAACCACAACGCGATCTTGGCGACGCGCAATGTCAAAGACTTCCAGGGCACCGGAATCGAGATCACCGACCCCTGGCAAGTCGGCTGAGCGGCAGCACTCATCCGCAGTTCGCCGTGGACCCGACACGAACATCCTGGGCTTCACCGGTTGCGTCGGCGACGTGAAGCGTCAGACAGATATTTGGGTTGGTGGACAGCAGACCGCCCAGATAGGTGACATCACGATCGGCGCAACCGTCCATGATCACTTTGGACGCCAGCCACGGCGTCAGGTCGACACCGCCCGTGCTACTCGTCCAGATCCCTGCGGGCACCCAAGCCAGATATCCGTCGGACGCCGCCGACAAACCGATGGTCGCAGTGGCGCCGGCCTTGAGCCAGGTCGGAGCCTTGACGATGTAGAGAGTGTCTCCTTTGGGAACACCCATCTTGAACTCGTCGGTGCGAGTCCCGTGCACGTTACCGAAGACGCCTTGGATGGTGACCCCGCCGATCGTGGCGTCGATGTTGCCGCTTGGTGCGGTCCCTGAGGTGCCATCGGTGCACGAGAGTCGCACGGTGTGGCCCGCTCGGACGGTGTTGGAACTCGGTGTCGCCGGTGAGGGCGCAATTGAGGCGGACGGTGGCGTCACGGACGATGTCGCAACACAACCAGCCATCGTCAGCAGCACGGCCGCGGCGGATGCAGCCGTTGCGGACCATCGACAGAACAACGATGTCCCCGTCATGGGCTCATGCTACCCGCCCCGCTTACGACCTTCACGGCGCGAGCTGGTGCCCGGGAGCTCAGGCAAGCGCCTCGCGAAACCCCAACTAAGCTTGAATCTGTGAGCAAGGCCGACCTCAGCAAACAGCCGTCGCAGGTCGCGGCGATGTTCGACACGGTCTCGACCCATTACGACCGCACCAACACCGTGTTGTCGATGGGCAACGCGTCGCTGTGGCGAGTGGCCACGACGCGTGCGGTCGCCCCGAAACCGGGTGAACGCATCCTGGATGTGGCGGCGGGCACCGGCACGTCCAGTGCCGCGCTGAGCCACAATGGGGCGTTCATCACGGCTGCGGATTTCTCGGCGGGCATGATCGAGGTGGGTCGTCTGCGCCACGCATCCAACCCGTTCATCGAATTCGTTCAAGCGGATGCGACGCAACTCCCGTTCGACGACGCCAGTTTCGATGCCGTCACGATTTCGTTCGGGCTGCGCAACGTCGAAAACCCGAAGCAAGCACTTGCCGAGTTCTATCGCGTGCTGAGGCCCGGCGGCCGGGTCGTCATCTGTGAGTTCTCCCGCCCCCCGCAAACGCTGATCCGCACCGGCTACTTCGGCTATCTGCGCTACGCGATGCCCGCGTTGGTGCGCCTGGCATCGTCGAACCCGGATGCGTACGACTACCTGATGGAATCGATCCGCGACTGGCCGAGCCAGAGCGTGCTCTGTGGATGGCTGCGTGCGGCCGGCTTCACAAGCGTCGCCTACCGCAATCTGACAGCCGGAATCGTGGCCCTGCATCGCGGCGTGAAGCCTGCCGGGCCCAAAACACAACCCAAGCCTGCCCGACCGGAAACAAAGGGGAAGTAGTGGCGCCATCGATTCCGCTGATGCGGCGCGGCAGCACACTTGCGAGCCAATTCGGATTGACAGAACGCATCTTCGCGTCCGGCGAGGACAAGGCGTTCGCTGCGGCGATCGAGGCCGGGCTCGACACGGTCGAGCTCGGCTTGCACGCGCAGATGCGCTACGCGGACCAACTGGCGGATGTCACCGCTCGCTACCTCTTGAAGGCCGGCGGCAAGCGCGTGCGGCCCATGCTCACGCTGCTGACTGCACAGCTTGGCGACGGAAATACGCCGCAAGTGATCACCGCGGCCGAGGCAGTGGAGATCACCCACCTGGCGTCGCTGTACCACGATGACGTGATGGATGACGCGCTGATGCGGCGTGGTGTGCCGAGCGCTCAGACGGTGTGGGGCAACTCCGTCGCCGTGCTGACCGGCGATCTGCTGTTCGCTCGCGCCAGCAAACTGGTGGCGGACCTCGGCGAACGGGCGATCCGGTTGCAGGCCGACACGTTCGAGCGGCTCTGCCTCGGCCAGTTGCATGAGACGATCGGCCCGGAACCCGACGAGGACCCGATCGAGCACTACCTCGGTGTGCTTGCCGACAAAACCGGGTCGCTGATCGCCGTCGCAGCCCAGATGGGCGTCGTGTTTTCCAATGCCTCGAGCGCTTACGAGACCCCAGTGGTGATGTTCGGCGAGAAGATCGGCGTGGCCTTCCAGCTCATCGACGATGTGATCGACTTAACTTCTGCGGCCGAAACGACGGGCAAGATGCCCGGAACCGACTTGCGTGCCGGTATTGCGACACTGCCGTTGCTGAAGCTGCGAGAGCGCGCCCCTCGGGACGCCGATGCTGCCGCACTGCTGCACCGCCTCGAGACTGAAGTCATCGGCGCTCCGGCCGACGTTAATGTCGCCGATGTCGACGTGACCGGCGCCGTGGCTGCGCTGCGTGAACACGACGTCACCACCGAAACGCTCGCCGAAGCACACGAGTGGGCGCGCCAAGCCGTTGCGGCCTTGGCGCCGTTGCCTGAAGGCCCCGTCAAGAAGGCTCTCTCTCGCTTCGCAGACACGATTGTCGAGCGTTCCAGCTGATCGTGAAGGACTCTATGAACAGGCTCAGACTGGCGATCGTTGGAGCCGGACCGGCCGGCATCTACACCGCGGACATTCTGTTGCGCGCCGAGCGCAACTTCGATGTGTCGATCGACCTGTTCGAGCAGTTGCCGGCGCCGTACGGGCTCGTGCGCTACGGGGTTGCGCCGGATCATCCCCGCATCAAGGGCATCATCACGGCACTGCGGGAGGTGCTCGACCGCGGAGTGATCCGCGTGTTCGGCAACGTGCGTTACGGCGAAGACATCACACTCGATGATCTCAAGCAGCACTACAACGCGGTCGTCTTTGCAACCGGCGCCGTGCACGATGTCGACCTGGGCATCCCCGGCATCGACCTCGAGGGTTCCTACGGCGCCGCCGACTTCGTGAGCTGGTATGACGGGCATCCGGATGTGCCGCGCACCTGGCCCGTCACGGCGGCTTCCGTCGCGGTGATCGGCAATGGCAACGTGGCACTGGACGTCACGCGAATGCTCGCCAAGCATGCCGAAGACCTTCTGCCGACCGATATCCCGCCGAACGTATACGATGTCATGAAGTCGTCGCCGGTGACGGACGTGCACATCTTCGGGCGGCGCGGGCCGACTTCGGTCAAGTTCACACCGCTCGAGCTGCGCGAACTCGGCGAGCTGCGTGACGTCGACATGATCCTCGACGACGAGGACTTCGACTACAGCGACGCAGCACGCACCGCGATCGCCAGCAACAAGCAAGTCATGGTGATCGACCGCATCCTGCAGCAGTGGCGGCAGCGCGCTTCGGCAAGCTCAGGGACCGGCGGCGCGAGTCGGCGCATCCACTTGCACTTCTTTGCGCGACCGGTCGAGATCGTCGGCGACGAGAACGGCCGGGTTGCGGCCATCCGTTACGAGCGTACGAAGCCAGACGGTCATGGCGGCGTCATGGGCACCGGAGAGCTGCGCGAGACCGCGGTTCAGGCCCTTTATCGGGCGGTCGGTTATTTCGGGTCGCCGCTGCCGGGTGTTCCGTTCGACAAAAAGCACGGCATCATCCCGAACCGCGAGGGCCAAGTGCTGCGCAAGAGCGATAACGAGCAGTTCTATGGGGTCTATGCGACGGGCTGGATCAAGCGGGGGCCCGTCGGTCTGATCGGCCACACGAAGTCGGACGCGATGGAAACCGTGCAGCACATCATCAACGACCAGGGCAACTGGTGGGCACCCGCTGAGCCGAGCGAGGAATCGGTTCTGACCATGCTGAACGAGCGTGGAATCGAGTACACCAACCTCGACGGCTGGCACAACCTCGACCAGCATGAGCTCGCGTTGGGTGAAGCCGAAGGTCGCACCCGCATCAAGGTTGTGCCGCGCGACGAGATGGTGCGCATCTCCAATCCGCGTCCGCCAACCCCCGCTCCCTGAGCGCGCTGCTGCCCCTCCCGTTGGTCGAGTAGCCCGCGAGTTTTCGGTCCCTGAGCGGAGTCCAAGGGCGAGCCGGCGCATCGAGACCACTTTCCGTCCCCGCTCGTACCCGAAAGGCCGCGACCGAGATCCGACCTCGTAGGCTGAGGCCATGGCGTCAGCGGCGACACAGCAGGAGTGGCAACCGGATGTTCTCGGCAAGCACTTCGAGCAACTCACGTTGCCGCTCGGCAGCGACAACGAGGGTGAGGTCGTCGCCACTCTCGTGCGGCACGTGCCGCCGTTCCGCTTGCAACTCGGCCGCCCGGTTGCTGCCGGCACCGACGTGCTCTATGTGCACGGCTGGTCGGACTACTTCTTTCAGCGGCATCTCGCGGAGTTTTTCAGTCGGGCGGGTGCTCGATTCTTCGCTCTCGACCTGCGCAAATACGGTCGCAGTCTGCGCGAGGGCCAGACTCCGGGTTTCATCACCGACCTTGCGACCTACGACGAAGACATCGCGGCAGCACGCGAAGCGATGGGTGGCAACCGGCGGCTGATCGTGATGGGGCACTCGACGGGCGGCCTCATCTTCAGCTTGTGGGCGGAGCGAAATCCGGGCGTGGCATCCGCTGTGATTTTGAACAGCCCCTGGCTGGAGTTCCAGGCGAGCGCACCGGCTCGCACCGTGGTCGCACCACTGGTCGGGCTCGGTGCGCGCGTCGATCCGCTGGCCAGGATGCCGTCCCTCGACTTCGGCTTCTACAGTCGCTCGGTGTCCGCTGCGATGGACGGCGAGTGGGAGTACAACATGCAGTGGCGCCCTGAACGCGCCTTCGCGGTGCGGCCGGCTTGGCTGAACGCCATTCTGGTCGGGCATGCACGGGTGGCCATCGGGCTGGCGATCGACGCGCCGGTGTTTACGATGCTGTCCGCTAAGTCGACGCTGCTGCCGCACTGGACGCCGGCAATGCTGCGAAGCGACATCGTGCTGAAGGTCGACGATATCGCGCGCAGCGCACTGAAACTCGGGCCGATAGTGACCGTTGCCCGTTTCGACGGGGCGTTGCACGACATCATGTTGTCCGAACAGTCCGTGCGCGAGGAGGCGTTTCGGCAACTGACACGCTGGCTCCGCGGCTACGTCGCAGGCGGCGTTCGAATGTCATGAAGCCGGGGTGGGAGTACCGTCGGAGCATGATCAGCTCGCCCTGTGCTGCGCTCGCCGACGCGGAGACTCACGTCACAGAAACAGCAGGGCGCTGAGGTGTCGACATCCGCTCAGATGCCGGGGTCGACATCCGTCGCCTCGCAGAGCCGCCTCGGGGCGGTCGCGCGGTTCGGCCTGCTGATCGGCCCGATGCTGAGCATGATCGACTCGAGTGTCGTCAACGTGGCGATTCCAGACATCGCCACCGAGTTCAAAGCCCCGCTCGATCAGGTTCAGTGGGTCGTCAGCGCATATCTGCTCGCGCTCGGCATCGGCCTGGCCGTCACCTCCTACCTGGCGAAGCGGTTCGGAACCCTGCGAATCTACCTGTTCAGCATGCTCGCGTTCGTGGTCACCTCTGCGGTGTGTGCGATCGCACCCAGCGTTGACTGGCTGATCGCCTTCCGCGCGCTGCAGGGTTTCGCGGGCGCGCCCCTCGTGCCGCTGGCGATGGGGATGCTGCTGGACAAGAGCGCACGCGAGAAGTTTCCGATCGGGGCGGCGCTCGTGCTGTTTCTGGCCCCGTCGCTTGGCCCAACGCTCGGTGGTCTGCTGATCGGCAGCGGCGGATGGCGGTGGATCTTCCTCATCAACATCCCCGTTGGCATCTTTGGTCTGCTCACGCTCGTGCGCGTTCCGAAGTCGGCGGGACCGCCCACGGTGCCCGGGACCCGGTTCGATCCGATCGGATTCTTGTTACTTGCCCTTGGCGTCACCGGAACACTGTACGGTGCATCACAGGGAACGGCAGACGGCTGGAACTCACCGGATTCATACCTGCCGCTCGGCGTCGGAGTCGTGTTGCTGGTCGGGTACACGTTCTGGGCTCTGCGTCGGGAGAACCCGGTCGTCAACCTGTTGATGATTCGACATGGCAACTCTGCGCTCGCCCTGCTGCTTCAGGTGTTGTGTTCTGTCGTCACGTTCGGCACGATCTTTCTGATTCCCGTGTTCACGCAGTCATTGCAGGGCTACAGCGCCCTGGAGACCGGGCTCGCACTGTTGCCGCAGGGCATTGTCATGGGACTCGGCACCGCCCTCGGGCAGGTGCTTTCGAAACGGATCTCACTGCGGGTGCTGGTTGTCGTCGGCTTTGCAGCGTTGGCCGCATCGAGTGTTTTCCTGGTGCTGATTGCACCTGACACACCGCTGTGGGTGACCGCGATCATGCTCTGCGGGCGAGCCATCGGCATCGGGTTCGTGACGACTCCGCTGCTGATGTCCATGCTGGCGCCGCTGGAAGACAGTGAGCTTGCCGACGGCAACACTCTGTTCAATATCACGCAGCGGATCGGCGGTTCCGTCGGCGTCAGCATCCTCGGCTCGATGATCGCAACCGGCGTTGGTCTGAGTGCAGTGGTCGACTCGTTCCACCTGGTGGGCTGGATCATGATTGCCGTGGCAGTAGTCGCCGCGTTCGCGTCGCTTGCCCTGCGGCCGCGGGCGGAGCCGGTGGCCGCGTAGCAGGTGGCCGCGTAGCGCGGTGAACCGGCAGGAATAGCATGGACCTGGCGGGACGGTCGTTCCGGCCGCCAGATCAGCACAGGAGCACTCATGTCCACGATCAGTCGAGATGTCGTCATCGTCGGGGCCGGCGCATCCGGTCTCACCGCCGCAACGGAGCTGAAGAAGGCAGGCTTGAGCGTCGCGGTGCTCGAGGCTCGCGACCGGGTAGGCGGGCGGGTCTGGACCAACGACATCGACGGGGCAACGCTTGAAATCGGCGGCCAATGGGTCTCGCCCGATCAGGATGCGTTGAAGCGCACGTTGAGCGAACTCGGGCTCGAGACGTACTCACGCTACCGTGACGGGAAGAACGTCTATCTTGACCGCAACGGCGAGTTGCACCGCTTCGACGGCGAGATCTTTCCTGTGCCGCCGCGCACCGAGCAGGAGATCGTCAGTCTGATTGAGAAACTGGACGCTCTGGTTGCCGAGATCGATCCGGATCGGCCGTGGGCGCATCCGCGGGCGAAGGCGCTCGACGAGATCTCGTTCAGCCGCTGGTTGCAGACGCAGACCGACGACGTGGAGGCGCAGGACAACATCGGCATGTTCATCGCCGGAGCCATGTTGACCAAACCGGCCTACGCGTTCTCCGCGTTGCAGGCGCTGCTGATGGCGGCCAGCGCGGGTAGCTTCAGCCACCTCGTCGACGCCGATTTCATCCTTGACGAGCGCGTGGTCGGTGGGCTGCAGCGCGTTCCGCTGTTGCTGGCGGAGCAGCTCGCTGACGACGTGCACCTCGAGCAACCCGTGCGGGCGCTCCACTGGGGACCGGATGGCGTCACCGCAGTGACCGATGATCTCGAGGTCGCGGCGCGCTTTGCGGTGCTGGCCGTGCCGCCGGTGCTGATCAGCCGGATCGCGTTCACACCGCCGCTGCCGCGCAGGCAGCAGCAGTTGCACCAGCATCTGTCGATGGGTTTCGTCATCAAGGTGCACGCCGTCTATGAGACTCCGTTCTGGCGCGAGGACGGCCTCTCCGGCACCGCCTTCAGCCCATACGAACTTGTGCACGAAGCGTACGACAATACGAGCTACGGCGACGACCGTGGCACCCTCGTCGGCTTCGTCTCCGACGAGAAAGCCGACGGCGCATTCGCCGAGAGTGCGGACGAACGTAGGCGTCGCATCCTTCAGTCGCTCTCGCACTACTACGGTGAGAAGGCGCTGACACCGATCGTCTACTACGAGAGCGATTGGGGCAGCGAAGAGTGGACGCGCGGCGCATACGCCGCCAGCTTCGACCTCGGCGGCCTCGCCCGGTACGGCAGCGATCTACGGATGCCGGTCGGCCCCATTTGGCTCTCCTGCAGTGATGTCGCAGGCAAGGGCTATCAGCACGTCGACGGGGCTGTCCGGGTGGGCCGCGAAACGGCCGCGGCGATCATCGCGGCGGCGGCCCTGCCCCCCTTGGTGATCGAGTAGCGAGCGCTAGCGAGCGTATCGAGATCTGGTGGGTTGACGCGTGGGGGGTCTCGATACGCGTGCTCGTTCCTCGCGCGCTACTCGACCGGCGGGGGGCGCCTTGGTGATCGAGTAGCGAGCGCTAGCGAGCGTATCGAGATCTGGTGGGTTGACGCGTGGGGGGTCTCGATACGCGTGCTCGTTCCTCGCGCGCTACTCGACCAGCGGGTGGGGGGTCAACGGAAGTTGACGAACTGCAGGTCAACGTCGAACGTCTGGCCCTTCAGCAGTGCGATCGTGGCCTGCAGGTCGTCGCGGCTCTTTGAGGACACGCGCAGTTCGTCGCCCTGAATCTGGCTCTTCACGCTCTTCGGCGCCTCCTCGCGGATGACCTTGCCGATCTTCTTCGCCTGGTCCTGTTCGATGCCCTCCTTGAGGGTCGCCTCGATGCGGAATTCCTTGCCGCTTGCGTACGGCTCGCCGTGGTCGAGGCTCTTCAGCGAGATGCCGCGTTTGACGAACTTCGACTGCAGAACGTCGAGGATCGCCTTGACGCGCTCCTGTGAGTTCGCCTTCATCAGAATCTTCTCACCGCTCCACTCGATCGAAGCGCCGATGTTCTTGAAGTCGTAGCGCTGCTCGACCTCTTTGTGAGCTTGGTTGACGGCGTTGTCCGCCTCCATCTTGTCGACCTTGCTGACCACGTCAAAGGATGAATCTGCCATGCCTGCCAGTGTAGTCAGGGCACCCGGCGGCCGCGGCGGGTATAACCAAGCAACCAGAACGACGGAGATGATCATCAGCAGGAACCAGGCGACCAGCTTCGTCAGCGGCACCGGCTCCCAGCCGCCGACCTGGTCTGGGTAGGTCCACGCGTGAGACCAGGTGCCGAGATTCTCGGCCAGCCAGATGAAGAACGCGACGAGACCGAAGGCCGCGACCAGAGGCATCCGCAGTGTCTTGCGAAAAACGCGGAAGTACATGACGCACGGGCCGAAAACGACGAGCACGGCGACCAGCAACAACCAGCGCACGTCGAACACGTAGTGGTGCGTGAAAAAGTTGGCGTAGATCGCGGCGGCGAGGATGGCGGTGATCCAGCGCCGCGGATATCGCGCGAACCGCAGATCGAACAGTCGGTAGACGCGCACCATATATGAACCGATTGCGCCGTACATGAAGCCGGTGAGCAGTGGCACCGAGAATAGCCGAAGCACGCCGCCCGGGTCGTAGGCCCACGATCCGACGTCGGTTTTGAACAGTTCCATGACCGTTCCGACGATGTGGAACAGGATGATGACGCGGAGTTCGCGGAGCGTCTCGAGTTTCGTTGCCACCATCACGATCTGGATGGCGATCGCGGTCAGTGTGAGAGCGTCGTTGCGAGCGAGCCAGGCGTCATCCGGATACCAGAGCCGAACTGCGGCGATTGCGAGCAGCAGCGAGGCGCCGAAAATGCAGGCCCAGGCCTGTTTTGCACCGAAGACCAGGAACTCGACGAACGCGCCCCACGCCCTGCTGGTCGGTGCACGGGCGATCAAACGATGGGCGGCAGCCTCGATGCGTTGCTCGAGCGGTGTGAACCGGTTGGCTGCGCGGTCGCGTCCTATGCTGGAACCCATGATGACCTCGAGCGTATTCGCATCCGCTGTTCTGGCGGGGACGGTTGTGGCGGGGACCGTTCTGTCAGGGACAATGCTGGCTGAAACCGGGTCGGATGTCGCCCCGTGGCTGATCCTCGCGGGTATTGTGATCGTGTTGGGTGCGATCGTGCTGATCGGCGCGCGCGTTCTGCGAGGGAGGCGCGAGGCCGCTGCGGCGGCTGCTGGCGCGACTGCCGCGACTGCGCCGGCTGCGACTGCCGACGCCGACCCCGACGGAGGCCCGATTTCACCAGACGACGTGCGGTGAGTATTCTTGTGTAGCGCCTTCGGCCAGGTGAATACATGTGGCCGAAAGCGCGTCGGCGGGTTACCCAAGCGGCCAAAGGGATCTGACTGTAAATCAGACTGCTCAGCATTCGGGGGTTCGAATCCCTCACCCGCCACATTACAAAGCGCCATCGAGCCGGCGTCGTTTCGAGGGAGTCTTGAGGGTATTCGGCTACCTGGTTGATGGCTGCGCCCATGCTTTAGCCACAATCGCTGAGAAGCGGGCTGCGCTCAAATCGAGAAGATCCGATCGCCCGGAAGAGTTCTGCGCGCTCAGCGCGCCGGCACGTCCAGCAGACCGCGGCGAAAGCCCTCGGCCACCGCGGCCGCCCGGTCGCCGACACCGAGCTTCGTGTAGATGCTCAGCAGGTGCGTCTTCACGGTTGCTTCGCTGACATGCAGCCGATCACCCGCCGCCCGGTTCGTCGCGCCGTCGGCCACGAGTGCGAGCACCTCGAGTTCGCGCGGGCTCAGCAGACTCTCTTCCGGCGTGCGCACGCGGCCCACAAGCCGCGACGCCACCGATGGTGAGAGCACCGCATCGCCAGTGGCCGCGGTGCGGATCGCGCGCAGCAGCTCGTCGCGCGGGGCATCTTTGAGCAGGTATCCGGTCGCGCCCGCACCGATTGCAGGCAGTACATCGGCGTCAGCGTCGAACGTCGTCAGCACAACGACGCGGCCGCGGATGCCGAGGCGCGTGAATTCACGGATGGCGGCGACGCCGTCCATCCGCGGCATCCGCAGGTCCATGAGCACGACATCAGGATCGAGCACCCGCGCGAGAGCGACCGCTTCGGCGCCGTCCGATGCCTCGCCGACGACCTTCACGTCTTCGGCGGACGCCACCATACCGACGATGCCGTCGCGCACAACGGGGTGATCGTCGACCACGAGAAGGGTCACCGCGTTCATGCCGGCACCTCCGCGCGCACGACTGTCCCGTGACCCGGACGGGATTCCACGACAAGGTCCCCTGCGGCCGACGCAAGCCGCTCGCGCATCGCGATGAGGCCGTAGCCGCCAACCTCGTCGGGCGGTCGCTGCAGCCGGTCCACGAGGTCGAAGCCGTGGCCGTCGTCCCGCACCTCGAGACGGATGCGCCCGGCATCCATTCGCAGGGTGAGCGTGACCTGCCCGGCTGCCGCATGCCGCTCCACGTTGGCCAGCGCCTCCTGCGCCGTGCGCAGCAGCGCGAGCTCCGTCTCGGTCGTGAGCGACCGGGTTGTACCGAAGGTCGTGACCGTGGCAGGGATGCCGGTGCGCGCCGACCAGCCTCGGGTGGCGGTCGCGAGGGCGTCGGGCAGTGAGCTCTTCGCGAGCGCCGCCGGCCGCAATGCCTGCACGGACAGACGTGCCTCCGCGAGGCCGTCCCGGGCGAGTGCGAGCGCTGCGTCGGTGTGGTGCCGCCGGGTGTCATCGTCGACGGCCTGCTCTGCGGCTTGCAGTTGGGTGATGATGCCGGTGAACCCCTGTGCGAGCGTGTCATGAATTTCCCGAGCGAGCCGTGCGCGCTCACTCTCAGTCGCCCCACGAGCGAGGCTGTCCTCGGCCAGGTGCAGCCCGAGCGACGTTCCACACATCACCGCGATGTTCAGCAGCACCACGGCGACCGTCCCAGCGATGCCCGCGGCGTCATCCCCGAAGCTGGAGCTCTGCGCGAGACCCGCCACCGTCGCCGTGGCTGCGACTGCGAGCAGCTCCCACGGCCACTTCACGATCGAATACGCGAATGAGAACGTCGCGATGGTGAGGAACCCGAACATGCCCCCACGCAGCACGAGGGCGAAGTTCAACGCGATCACGACGGTCATGAATGCCGCCACGACGGCCGGACGATCCCGCCATGCGAACGGAAGCGTCCGCATAACGAAGACCACTAGCCCGTACGCGACGCACAAGATGAGCGTCGGCACCAGCCGCGACCAGGAGCCCCATTCCGTCACGAGCACGAAGGTGATCAGCATCCCGAGCACGAGATACGGGGCAATGGCGAGTGTGGCCCGCCAGCGTGGGTCGATCACAACGTGACCCTACGCCCTCGCGGGGAAGAGCGCTCGGGTGCGCGGCAGATTCACGAGGATCGCGACGGGCAGGACCAGGATGCCGCACACCGCCTGTTCGATACGCACCCAGTCCGGCAGGAAGCCGGGGATGGACACGATCACGGCGATGGCCACGACGACGACGGGGCTGATGATGCACAGCCGCACCCATGCAGGGCGCGAGCCGCGTGCGGCGCGGACCGCGAACAGGAGCAGAACGATCGCGCTGCCGAGCACGAGCGAGCAGCGGATCCAGATTGCGTCGGCGAACCCTGCGCCGGCAGCTGACGCGCCGGCGAGGAAGACGAGCATCCCGGTACTGACGGCGAGAAACGCCGAGACGAGGGAGAGGACGGGGCGGAAGGCAGTGCGACGGGCGTCGGCGAGCGCCGAGTCGAGGGAGGTGAGTATCTGTGACATGGTTCCAGCGTCGTCGTTGGCGTGGGGTGGCGGATCAGCCGATCGGTCAGGGTTCCGCACCGATCGGCTGAGCCGACGTCGAGCGAGCCCGAGTCTCACGACAGGTGACGCCGGTGCGGAGAGGCTGAAGTTGAGCACCTCTACCTCTCCGCACGTGAACACGAGTACGGTCGTGTGATCAGTTCCCGGTGTTCAGGGTGTTCATGGCGTTCACGACGTTCACGACGTTCACGACGTTCCCGGTGTTCAGGGTGTTTATGCCGACACCCGTGAGCCTTCTGGCCTGGGTTCGTTCCTTGTTGCTTCACCGAAGGCCCTCACGCCCAGCTGTCGGGCGAAGAACCGGGTATCGATTTGCTCGGTCGGCACGTGGAAGTGCGATCCGGGGAACGCGTGGAGCGTCTTGACGTGCGACGCGAATGCGTCGAACAGCGCCAGGCCTGACTCGCGATCGATTTCGGGATCGTCCCACGGCAACAGGAACTCGATCGGGATCGTGACGTGTCGTGCCGCCTTCAGGATCGTGTCGTAGACGAACACGCCGCCGAAGATCGCCGCACGGATGCGCGGTTCGGCCACCGCAAGCGGGATTCCGATCGCGCTGGCGGTCGTCATACCGGAGTAGCCGGTCGGCGCAGCCGTGCCGATCTCGGGGAGCGACTGCAACGCGTCGATCGTCATCCGCCACTCCGGCACAGCACGCTCGGCCAGCGAATCGTTGAACGGCGCAATAATCGGAGCCAGCGGCTCACCCCGGTCGCGGGCATCCAGCAGGGCGTCAACCCACTGCTGGTCATGGCGCGAACGGGCGCGATCGCCGTGACCGGGTGCGTCGATCGCCGCGACGTGGAATCCGTCGCGCACGACTGCTTGTACGGCACGAGCCACCAGGCCCGGCGACCGCTTGTGCAGGCCACCGCCGTGACCCATGAGCAGAAGCGGAGCGTTCGGAGTCGGCTGTTCCGGTGACCATAAGACGCCCGGAACCTCTCCGATAGTGAAGCTGCGGTCGACGACGCCCTCCGACGAGGTCTCCGCGACGAAATTCAGATGCATGATGGTGCCTTTCGAGAGAATGCTTATGCGGAGCACTCCTCGGCGACACCTAAATCGTCGCGCAGTCGTAAACGCAAGAAGGAGCACCCCATTGGGTTGCAGTGTTCACGGTGCTCACCTCCTCGATCAGGTCACGACCACGCAATAATACGGACTCGCTCGACGCATCGCAAGGCATCGCCGAGGGCATCTCACGCTCACAACTCAATGGGGCACCTCAGGCGACCGACCGAAACGCCCGTGAACTGGCCGCGGTGCCTCGCGTGATGGTCGAAATGGGGTTCGAATCCCTCACCCGCTGGGTTCGTATCGCTCAGGGTTGTCGCTCGTCGCGCAGGCTTGTCGTTCAGGCCTATTGCTCAGACACACATGCCCCGTTCGCGTCGGGCGACGCGGACGGGGCATGACCTCATTTGGGGTTGAGGTGGAGGGGATACTCCACATTGAGAGATGCCCCCGCGAGCGGATCATGACGCTGTAGCCCCGAACTGGGGGCACGAAAACAACTGATGTCCTCATTAATACGGATACCTGAGCTGTCTGCCGCCTCGTAGAGTCCGAAGTGGGGATCGCAACAACACCGACGAGGGGCGGTAGGTGGCAATCCCCATCAAGCCGGAGGGCCCCGGCCGCTTGTCGGGAAGTGAGTGTCGGGGCCCCGGTTTTTCTGATTGCGAACGCCGTTTTCGCAGTTGCCACGTCCACGCGGCGACCGGTGCCGTCGTCTTCTCGTCCTGGCTGGACTTCCTAGCCTGACCACTCGTCGTGTTCACCTATTTCGTTCTCCCACCCTGCTGTGTTGTCTTATTCGCTCGCCTCGTGCTCGTGTCTTGTCCGCCCGCCTCGTCCTCCCCAATCGCGAGCTTCAGTGAGTCCTCCACAATTTTGTCGTGGTTGTAGGAACGGATGTTCGAATGTCAGTGGTCTGGTGTTGACTACAGGCATGGAGACGATCATCGTAGAGGGGCCACAGGCAGCCAAGTTGCAGTCTGCGATCGGTGACGTGCAAGCAGAAGTCATCGCCTCGCTGGTGGGGATCGACAAGATGATCTCGTCATTGATGGCCTGGCGCGCAGAACTCGTGGAGCAGGCGCACCAATGGGCGACGGTCAACGAGGATGCTGTCGTTCCTTTCGGCGTCTCGGCGGTGCGACAGACAGAGTTGGCGCGTCGCTCATTCGTGGCAGAGATCGCGTGCGCGCTGCACATCCCGGAATCGACGGCTGACCAACTCATCGGCGAAAGCGACTTGCTGGTGAACGGACTGCCGGACACGCTAGATGAGTTGCGACACGGGCGCATCGGCTATCAGCAAGCGCGGGTGATTGTCGGAGAATCACACGGCCTGGATGCCGACATCCGGGCCAAACTTGAGGCCGCCCTGATTGGGCCGGCTGGTAGTTTGACGGCGAGTCGGCTGCGGGTGCGTGCGCGACGGGTTCGTGAACAGTTGGAACCCGACAGCATCGAAGCGCGCACGAAGACGGCATTAGAGAAACGCTTTATCGGCGTGGACCCCGGGCGTGATGGCATGTCCTGGCTGACTCTGTACGGGCAAGCGGCGGTAATCGAGGGAATCGATGACCGGCTGCAGCGGGCCGCCACCGCCAAGCGTGCCGCCGGCGATCCTCGCACGATCTCTCAACTTCGCGCAGATATTGCGGCGGCGCTCCTGCTGGACGGGGTGCCAGGGTTGGCCGCTTCCCACCCGGCAAGCGCCGGCAGCCGAGGCGAGGAACCTTCGGGCGGCGACAGCGTGGGCGACCCGCGTGCGGCCGACGGTGGCGCAGAGGGCAGATCGGGCGCGAATCCCGATCCGGTGCTCGCCTCGTTGGACTTTCCCGTGGACCTGCTGGATCGGATTCGCCCGCAAGTGATGGTGACCGTGCCGGTGTTCAATCTGATGGGTTTGACCGAAGAGCCCGGTAGCCTCAGTGGTTGCGTCCCGATCGACGCAGATACCGCGCGGCGTCTGGCCGCTCACGCACCGAGCTTCACTCGGCTGCTGACGCATCCGCAAACCGAGGCCGTGCTTTCAGTGGGTCGAGATTCCTATCGCGTTCCGGCCGATCTGCGACAATGGTTGCGCATTCGTGACGGGATGTGCCGATTCCCCGGTTGCACCCGCCGGGCCGTGCACACCGAAATCGACCACACCGGGCAGTGGCAAGCCGACGGACTCACCCAATACGACAATCTTGCGTGTTTATGCGCCAAACATCACCATCTGAAAGACCAAACCGTCTGGCAAGTCGTACAGCGCGGCAATGGAATCCTGGAATGGACCTCGCCAGCTGGACGCACCTACCGCACCGAGCCCGAAACCAACCTCCCGACACCGCCAGGTGTGATCGCAAGTGACGATTCCGGCGGGGATCGACATCCACCAGACACCAGGCCCGATCGCATCATGCCGCGGCGCGAGCCCGACGCGAAGCCTAAGCCCGCGGCCGAATGCGAGCCCGACGCACCGAGTGCGCTCGACAGAAGCGACGAGGGATCAGATGTGCCGCCGTTCTGATTGCCTATGCAGCGGCACCATGACACCCTGGTCGGCATGAAGCGCATCGACCCGGGTCCGCAGGCCGACGAACGAACATCACTGATTGAGTATTTGAACTATCAGCGAGCGACGGTCCTGATGAAGACCGCTGACCTGAGTCGAGAGCAGTTATGCCGAAGGCACCCACCGTCAGAGCTCACGCTGGCCGGACTGCTGAAACACCTCTGGCTCGTCGAGGACTCATGGATCACTGACCGATTTCTCGGGCAGTCGGAGCTCGAACCCTGGAACAGTGCCCCATTCGACGGAGACCCGGACTGGGAAATGCACAGTGCACTCGACGACGATCCGGATTGGTTGCGCGCGTCTTATGCCGACGCATGCGCCAGGAACGACGCGCTGATTGCCGGACATGGTTTGGACGACCTCGCTGTTCGCAAGCTACGCAACGGCGACGATTGGACTCTCCGTTGGGTGCTCCTGCACCTGATCGAGGAGACGGCCCGCCACGCAGGTCATGCCGACCTGCTGCGTGAAGCGATAGACGGCGCCGTCGGCGAGTAGATGCGCAAGCGCGCATGCACGCAAGCGAGCATGCGAGTCGGAGAGCTGCCGGGTCGTTAGGCCGAGACGACCGGTAGGTGCTCAGTCGATCACGCGGATGAGTTCCCATACCTCGGGCGCACCGGCCGGGCGAACATCGAAAATCTGCGACTCGCCAGCGTCGGTCGTTCCCTGAAAGCGCCACCCGTTCACGGGAGCAGGCAAGTGAGTGAGTGCTGGACTCAACAACAGGTCGGGGTCGGGACCAAGCCGGGTCGGCGTATCCGTCACCCGATAGCGGATGCCGGCCCACACCATCCGCGCGGGTACACCGCGGCTGTCCAGCCAGATTGTGACAGCTTCTGCCGTGTGCGTGATGCTCATCTCAATCCCCTCGTCTCATTGCTCGCTCGCCATTACCGTGTTACACGGCCCTCGAATAGATATTCGAATATCAAAGAGGATAAGCACACTCGGCGCGACACGCCAAACGCAGGCCAAATGTCGCCGCGCCTCTGCCGCGGCGTCTCAACTCATGGCCCCCATAGGATCAAGGCATGACTTCTGTTGCTTCATCCGAACTGCTCGACCTCGCCCGGAAGACCGCGCTCACCGCTGGCGCCCTGATCTTCAAGCGCCGCCAGCAGGGTGTCGAGGTCGCGGCGAGCAAGACTGCACCGGAGGACATCGTGACCTTCGCCGACCGGGAATCCGAAGAACTGATTCGCTCGCTGCTCGCAAAAGCGCGCCCGAACGACGGCTTCTTCGGCGAGGAGGGCGCGGCCACCGGCGGGTCCAGCGGCCTCACCTGGGTCGTCGACCCGATCGACGGGACCGTCAACTACCTATACGGAATCCCAGCGTATGCGGTGTCAATCGCCGCCGTCGAAGGCGAGCCGGACACCAACACCTGGAACGCCCTGGCCGCTGTCGTCTTCAACCCTGCCGCCGACGAACTGTATACGGCCAGCGCGGGGGCTGGTGCTTACCTCGGTTCGCAGCGCCTCACCGTCCCGACCGGAAAGACGCTCTCTTTGGCACTCGTCGGCACCGGCTTCTCCTACGACTCGGCGCGCCGCGCCTTGCAAGCGGATGCCGTCAGCCACCTGATCAGCAGCGTGCGCGACATTCGACGGATCGGTTCGGCAGCCCTCGACCTGTGCTCGATCGCATCCGGCCGGCTCGACGCGTACTACGAAAAGGGCCTGAAGCCCTGGGATCACGCCGCCGGCGCGCTCGTCGCCGCAGAAGCGGGTGCCAGGGTAGCCGGGATGCACGGTGTTCCCGCCAGCCGGGCACTGATCATTGCGGCGGAGCCCGGGCTGTTCGACCAACTCGAGCCCATCCTGGACCGGCTCGGTGTCATCGACCGCTGAGGTCGCGCGCGCTCGCGGCGCAAGCGGCGGGTGCAGCGGGCGGGTGCAGCGGGCGAGTGCAGCGGCGGGTGCAGCAAGCAGGCGCCGAAGAACTGCGTGTAGCACTCTTTCAGGAACCCCCCGGTACCCTTGATGAGTTCGCTGTTCGGACCGTGCTTGAAAACACGACCAGAAACAACGGCATGTGACGAAGCCCGCCGCCCGCCGCACCAAGAAGGCCACCGAAAACGTGACTGATGTTCGCCCGCTCACCCGGCGCGAATTGAGGGCTCAAGAACGTGAGCACGAGCGCGTGCTGGCCGAAGCTGCTGCGCTTCCTGCTGTGTCACCAGCTTTGCGGATGCCGCCACTCGCGCCCTCCACGCACCGCGATTCCGCGCACACCAAATCCGCGCCGCGTCGTCGACGATCACCAGCGGCGAGAGCGTTCAGCGTGATCACGATGATTGCGGTGGCCGGCATGGCGATCGCAACCAGTGTTCCGGCCAAAGCGCTGATGTCGTCAGAGGACGTTGCTGCAGCGCGAGCGGTCAGCTCGACCAACGCGCTGCTTTCGGGAGACGTGCAGACCCTTGCCGGGGGAGAGGCCGGGCCGCAGGGTGTCTCCCGCGAGGGCATTGCCGCCGTCTCGGCCGTCGCTGTTTCGGGGTTCGCGAACGCGCGGCACGCGAACACATTCAACAACAACACCTCGGGCGCGATTCAGTGGCCGTTCCCGTTCGGCGTGCCGATCAGCGACTACTTCGGACCGCGCGCCGCGCCGACAGCCGGC